>NZ_JAMOLN010000115.1 GCF_024448165.1 Streptomyces longispororuber | reverse complement strand
CGGTGGCGGGCCGTGGTGCGTGCGGCGTGGAGGTGCGCTCGGTGTCGGGGCGTGCCGCGGTGCTGTGCGAGGCGTGGTGGCGTCGAGTCGTCACGCGCGCAGGCGCAGGCCGCGCGGGGTGGCGTGGAAACCGGCTCCTTCCAGGAGGGAGGCGTACGGGGAGGTGAGCGCCGCCGTGCCATTGATCCGCTCGACCGTGATCGTGCCGAGCGCGCCGGAGCGGGCCGCGTCGGCGAGGGCGCCGGCGGCGGCGGGCAGCCGCGGGTCGTCCATGAGCTGGGCGGCGGTCGGGTCGGGTGCGGCCGTCGTCGTGTCGGGGGTGGGCCAGGCCAGGAGCGTCTTGCCGCCGCGCTCCATGTAGAGCGTCAGCTCGCCGTCGACCAGGACCACCAGGGAACCCGCCTTGCGGCCCGGCTTGTGGCCCGCGCCCGTGGGCGGCTCGGGCCAGGTCAGGGCCGCGCCGTAGGCATTGGCCGGGTCGGCGGCGGCCAGGACGAGGGCGCGGGCGCCGGTGGACTTCGTCGGGGCGTGGGCGTCGACCGGGGCGTACGGGTCCGGGGGTGCCGCACCCCGCTCCCGCGCGTTCGCCGCCGCGCGCAGGCGGTCCACCGCGCCGTCCATCGCGAACTGCGCGGCACCGAGTCCCTCGACGACATAGCCGCGCCGCGCCTGACCGCTCTCCTCGAAGGCGGACAGGATCCGGTACGTCGCGGAGAAGCCGCCCTCGACACCTTCGGCGGCCACCGCTCCCCGGGTGACCACACCGTGCCGGTCGAGGAGAGTGCGGGCCAGGGCGTGGGCGCGCACGGTCGGGTCCGGTTCGAGGGCGGGCAGCAGGGACCAGCGGCCGGCTACCGTGGGCGGGCCGGTGCGCGAGGTGGGCCTGGCCGCCGCGGTGAGGCTTCCGTACCGCCCCCGGGGGACCGCCCGGCGGGCGCGGTGCGCGGTGGAGCCGGCGGTGCGGCCCGAGCCGAGGAGGGCGCGCATCGGGGCCAGCGTGTCGTTCGTGAGGCGACCCGACCAGGCCAGCTCCCAGAGCGCGTCGGCCAGTTCGGGATCGGAGACATCGGGGTGGGTGGTGGCGCGGACCTGATCGGCGATCTGGCGGAAGAACAGGCCGTAGCCTCCGGAGAGGCTGTTCAGGACCGACTCGTGGAGCGCGGTGGGCTCCAGGGGGTGCGGGGGCGGCAGGAGCAACGGGGCGGCGTCTGCCAGATAGAGGCTGACCCAGCCGTCCTTGCCGGGGAGCGAACCCGCCCCGGCCCACAACACCTCGCCGGACGCGGTCAGTTCGTCCAGCATCGCGGGCGCGTAGCCGGAGACGCGGGACGGCAGCACCAGCTTCTCCAGGGCGGAGGCGGGCACGGACGCGCCCTGCAGTTGCTCGACGGCGCGGACCAGGCCGTCGACCCCGCGCAGGCCGTGACCGCCCAAGTGCTGCCACTGGGGCAGGAACTGGGCCAGGGCGGCGGGCGGCACCGGCTCCAGCTCGTGCCGCAGCGCCGCGAGCGAGCGGCGGCGCAGGCGGCGCAGCACGGTGGCGTCGCACCACTCCTGGCCGATGCCCGCCGGATGGAACTCGCCCTGGACGACGCGGCCGCTCGCGGCGAGGCGCTGGAGGGCGCCCTCGGTGACCGCCGGGCCGAGGCCGAAGCGGGCCGCGGCCTGTGTGGAGGTGAACGGGCCGTGAGTGCGGGCGAACCGGGCCAGCAGATCGCCCAGCGGGTCCTTGACCGGCTCCGTGAAGGCCTCGGGGACGCCGACCGGGAGCGCCGTGCCGAGGGCGTCGCGCAGCCGGCCCGCGTCCTCGATCGCCGCCCAGTGGTCGCCGCCGGCGATGCGGACGCGGATGGCGCGCCGCGCGGCCGCCAGGTCCTGCGCCCAGCCGGGCTCGGCGCCGCGCTCGGCCAACTCGGCGTCGGTGAGCGGCCCGAGGAGGCGCAGCAGGTCCGCGACGCCCTCGGCGTCCCTGACGCGCCGGTCCTCCGTGCGCCACTGCAGCTCCTGCTCCAGCTCGGCCAGGACGTCCGCGTCGAGCAGCTCGCGCAGCTCCGCCTGGCCGAGCAGCTCGGCCAGGAGACGTGCGTCCAGGGACAGCGCCGCCGCGCGGCGCTCGGCGAGCGGGGAGTCGCCCTCGTACAGGAACTGCGCCACGTACCCGAACAGGAGCGAGCGGGCGAACGGTGACGCCTCCGGGGTGGTGACCTCGACGAGGCGGACCTTGCGGGCCTCGATGTCACCCATCAGCTCGGCGAGCCCCGGCACGTCGAAGACGTCCTGGAGGCACTCCCGCACCGCCTCGAGGACGATCGGGAACGAGCCGAACTCGCTGGCCACTTCCAGCAGTTGGGCGGCGCGCTGGCGCTGCTGCCACAGCGGGGTGCGCTTGCCCGGATTGCGCTTCGGGAGCAGCAGCGCGCGGGCGGCGCACTCGCGGAAGCGGGAGGCGAACAGGGCCGAGCCGCCCACCTGGTCGGTGACCAGCTGGTCCACGTCCCCCTTGTCGAAGGCGACGTCGGCCGCTCCGATGGGGGCCTGCTCGGCGTCGTACTCCGTGCCCTGCTTCGCGGGCTCCTGGTCGAGGAGGTCCAGGCCCATCAGGTCGGCGTCGGGCAGGCGCAGCACGATGCCGTCGTCGGCGTGCATGACCTGGGCGTCCATGCCGTACTTCTCGCTGAGCCGGGCGCCCAGGGCGAGCGCCCACGGGGCGTGCACCTGCGCGCCGAACGGCGAGTGGACGACCACGCGCCAGTCGCCCAGCTCGTCCCGGAACCGCTCGACCACGATGGTGCGGTCGTCCGGGACGTGGCCGCACGCCTCCCGCTGCTCGGCCAGGTACGCCAGCACGTTGTCCGCGGCCCAGGTGTCGAGACCCGCGGAGGCGAGGCGCACGCGCGCGTCGTCGGGCTTCAGGGAGCCGATCTCGCGGAGGAACGCGCCCACCGCACGGCCCAGTTCGAGCGGGCGGCCCAGCTGGTCGCCCTTCCAGAACGGGAGACGGCCGGGCACACCCGGGGCCGGGGAGACGAGGACGCGGTCGCGGGTGATGTCCTCGATGCGCCAGGAGCTGGTGCCGAGCGTGAAGACGTCCCCGACCCGGGACTCGTAGACCATCTCCTCGTCGAGCTCTCCTACGCGGCCGCCGCCCTTCTTGGGGTCGGCGCCCGCGAGGAAGACTCCGAAGAGGCCGCGGTCGGGAATCGTGCCCCCGGAGGTGACCGCCAGACGCTGTGCGCCGGGGCGGCCGGTGACGGTGCCGGCGACGCGGTCCCAGACCACGCGGGGCCGGAGCTCGGCGAAGGCGTCCGAGGGATAGCGGCCCGCCAGCATGTCGAGGACGCCGGTGAAGGCGGACTCGGGGAGGGACGCGAAGGGCGCCGCCCGGCGGACCAGGGCCAGGAGATCGTCGACCTGCCAGGTGTCGAGCGCCGTGGTCGCCACCAACTGCTGCGCGAGCACGTCCAGCGGGTTCGCCGGGACGCGGAGGGACTCGATGGAGCCCGACCGCATGCGCTCGGTGACGACCGCCGACTGGACCAGGTCCCCGCGGTACTTCGGGAACACGACACCCGTGGACACCGCGCCCACCTGGTGACCGGCCCGGCCCACGCGCTGCAGCCCGGAGGCCACGGAGGGCGGCGACTCGACCTGGACGACGAGGTCGACCGCGCCCATGTCGATGCCCAGTTCGAGACTGGACGTGGCCACGACGGCCGGCAGCCGGCCCGCCTTCAGGTCCTCCTCGACCAGCGCGCGCTGCTCCTTGGAGACCGACCCGTGGTGGGCGCGCGCGATGACCGGGGGAGCCCCCGCCGCCGCACCGGAGCCGCCCATCAGCTCGGCCGGGGAGTGGTCCTCCGGGAGGGCCTCGCCGGTGGCGCGCTCGTACGCGATCTCGTTCAGCCTGTTGCACAGGCGCTCCGCCAGGCGGCGGGAGTTGGCGAACACGATCGTCGACCGGTGGGCCTCGATGAGGTCGGCGATGCGCTCCTCGACGTGCGGCCAGATCGAGGGGCGCTCCGCCCCCTGGTCGGCGTCGGCCACGGGGGAGCCGCCCAGCTCGGCCAGGTCCTCGACCGGGACGACCACCGACAGGTCGAACTCCTTGCCCGACGGCGGCTGGACGATCTCCACCCGGCGCTGCGGCGACAGGTACCGCGCCACCTCGTCGACCGGGCGGACCGTCGCCGACAGGCCGATCCGGCGGGCCGGGCGGGGCAGCAGCTCGTCGAGCCGCTCCAGGGAGAGGGCCAGGTGCGCGCCGCGCTTGGTGCCGGCCACCGCGTGGACCTCGTCCAGGATCACCGTCTCGATGCCGGTCAGCGCGTCGCGCGTGGCCGACGTCAGCATCAGGAACAGCGACTCGGGCGTCGTGATCAGGATGTCCGGCGGGCGGGTGGCCAGGGCGCGGCGCTCGGCGGGCGGGGTGTCGCCGGACCGGATGCCGACCTTCACCTCGGGCTCGGGCAGGCCGAGGCGGACGGCCTCCTGGCGGATCCCGGTGAGCGGGCTGCGCAGATTGCGCTCCACGTCGACCGCGAGGGCCTTCAACGGCGACACGTACAGGACGCGGCAGCGCTTCTTCGGGTCGGCGGGCGGCGGCGTCGACGCGAGCTGGTCGAGGGCGGCGAGGAACGCGGCGAGTGTCTTGCCGGAGCCGGTCGGCGCGACGACCAGGACGTCCGAGCCCTCGCCGATCGCCTTCCACGCCCCGGCCTGCGCGGACGTGGGCGCGGGAAAGGCCCCCGTGAACCAGCCGCGGGTCGCGGGGGTGAATCCTTCGAGGGCGCTGTGGGCCCCCTGCCTGGGCCTGACCATGTCCCCATCCTGCACCCCACCACTGACAAAGGCCGTGACCTGCGGAAACAAGGAGTTCACCGAGGGTGTCATGGCGCAGAATGGGGGTATGGCGGGCAAGGGCGAATGGGCACGGCACTGGCGGTACGAGCGGCTGCCGGGCCTCGATCTGCTGCGCGCCAACTACCTCCGGCACACGTTCCCGCGCCACAGCCACGACGGCTACGTGATCGGCGCGGTCACCCGGGGCGTCGAGGCCGTCGGCATGCCCGGCGGGACGCTGCAGGCGGGCCCGGGCAGCGTCGTCATGATCAATCCGGAGGTGGCGCACACCGCGAAGGCGGGCGGCCCGGACGGCTGGGCGTACTCCACGCTCTACCCGGCCGCCGACGTCGTCGCGGAGATCGCCGCCGAGATCACCACGGTCCGCGGCACCGCGGGTTTCGCCGAGCCCATCGTCATGGACCCGCAGGCCTCACGCCTGATCACCGAGGTGCACCGGGCCGCCGAACAGGGCAACGCGCTGGCCGCAGACAGCCTGCTCCGGGTCGCGCTCGCCCGGCTGCTGCGCGATCACGGCACGGCGCTCGGGGCGCGGCCCGGACGGTCCGCCGGGGCCGGGGCGGCGTCGCGCGCGCGTGAGCTGCTGGAGGAGCGGATGACCGACCCGCCGTCCCTGGAAGCGCTCGCCACCGAGCTGGGATCCAGCCCGTTCGCGCTGCTGCGGGCGTTCCGCGACGCCTACGGGATGCCGCCGCACACCTGGCTCACCAATGCCCGGGTGCGCGCGGCCCGGCGCCTCCTGGAGTCGGGCACGGCGCCCGCGGACGCCGCCGTGGCCGTCGGCTTCACCGACCAGCCGCACCTGAACCGGCACTTCACCCGGATCGTCGGGGTGCCTCCCGGGGCCTACCAGCGGGAGCGCAAGAACGTACAAGACCGCGAGGCGCACCTCCTCGTACCGTCGGGGACGTGGCAGAACAGACATCACCCACCGACATACGAACAGCCGACGGAGCTCCGTCCGGGCACGCTGCCGAGCACACCGCCGGGCACACCGCAGGAGCCGGCAGGTCCGAAGCCGCCGTCGTCCGTGACGCGCTCGGGGTCGGCATCGCCGTGGGTCTCTCCGGATTCGCCTTCGGAGTGACCTCGGCGGGCAGCGGCCTCAGCGTGTGGCAGACCTGCGTGCTCAGCCTCCTCGTCTTCACCGGGGCCTCGCAGTTCGCGCTCGTGGGGGCGCTGGCGGCCGGCGGCAACCCGTTCACCGCCGCCGCGGGCGCGTTCTTCCTCGGGGTGCGCAACGCGTTCTACGGGCTCCGCCTGTCGCAGCTGCTCGCCCTCCCGCGCGCGGTGCGGCCGTTCGCCGCGCACTGGGTCATCGACGAGACGTCGGCCGTCTCGCTGGCCCAGTCCACCCGGCGCAGCGCGCGGATCGGCTTCACCGTCACCGGGCTGACCCTGTACGTCCTGTGGAACCTGACCACCCTCCTCGGCGCCCTGGGGGCCGAGGCCATCGGCGACACCGACGCGTGGGGGATCGACGCGGCGGGACCGGCCGTCTTCCTGGCGCTGCTCGCGCCCATGCTGAGGACGACCACGGAGCGCGCGGTGGCGGGCCTCGCCGTCGTGCTCGGACTCGGCCTGTTGCCGGTGCTGCCCGCCGGGGTCCCCGTCCTCGTGGCCGCGCTCGCCGCCCCGGCCGTGCTCTACGTAGAAGGGCGTCGCCGCGGTGAAGGGCGTCGCCGCGCCACCACCGACACACCGCAAGGAGAGGACCGTTGAACATCTGGATCGCCATCGGCGTCACCGCGGTCGGCTGCTACGCCGTCAAGCTCATCGGTCTCCTCGTGCCCGCGGGAGCCCTGGAACGGCCCGCCGTGAAGCGACTCGCGGCGCTGCTGCCGGTCGCCCTGCTGGCGGCGCTCACGGCCCAGCAGACGTTCGCCGAGGGGCAGACGCTGCTCCTCGACGCCAAGGCCGCGGGGCTCGGCGCGGCCGCCGTCGCGCTGGTGCTGCGCGCGCCCTTCCTGGTGGTGGTCGCGGCGGCGGTGGTCGTCACGGCAGGGGTGCGGGCGCTCACCGGGTGACCTGCTGAGGTGACCTCCTCGGCTGACCTTCTAGTGGGCCACCGGGACCGGCGCCGCCTCCGGGGACTCCGGGACGCCGAGCTTCAGGGCCGTGCGCTCCGGGCGGCAGAAGAAGGCCGCGAGGACACCGCCGGTCACCAGGAGGCCCGAGGTCAGCAGCCAGCCGCGCTCGTAGCCCGCGGCCACGGAGGCGGCGCCGTCCACCATGCCGCCCAGGACGAGCGGAGACAGGATGCCGCCCAGGGCGTACACGAAGGTCAACGCGCCCAGGACGACGCCCCGTTGAGAGGGCGGCGTGATCCGGGAGCACGCCGTCGCGGCGACCGTGAGCATCACCATCGCGAGCGCCATCGGGCCCAGCATCATGGGTACCTTCACCGCCAGGGAGTCGGCCGTCCCGAACACCGCGGTGGCGCAGCCCGCGATGGCGACGAGAAGGCCCGCTCCCGCGCCCACCGGGAGCCGTGGTGGTGTGTCCCGCAGGGCCGCGCGGCGTGACAGCAGACCGTGCACCAGGAGGACGGCCCCGTTGACGAGGGCACCCACGCCGACCATGGTGCTCGCCCGGTGCAGGTCCCAGCCGATGACGCTCTCCATGTAGTCGGGCGCCCAGGTGAGCAGGGTGCTCATCGACCAGTAGGCGGCGAACGAGCCGAAGGCCGCCGTCAGGAAGGTGGGCGACAGCAGGATCCGCCGCAGCGGCACCGGCCGTACGTCCCCGGGCCCCCGCACCGGCTCCTTGCCGACCTCCGGCGCCATCGGCCCCTCCGCGCCCCAGATCCGCCATGCCACCGCCCAGGCGAGGCCCACGAGCCCGACCACGCCGAACGACCAGCGCCAGCCCCAGTGGGAGATCACCCAGCTCAGCACCGGCGCGGCGACGGCGACCCCGGCCGCCGCGCCGACGAGCAGCACCGCGGTCGGCAGCGCCCGCTCGCGCTGCGGGAACCAGCCGTGCACGTGATGCATGGCGACCGGGGCCGCCGGGCCCTCGGCGGCCCCCAGGAGGACGCGGGTGGCCACCAGGGCGCCGAACCCGGCGGCGCCCCAGAGCATGGGCAGCTGCGCCGCCGACCACATCAGGACCAGCGCCAGGAGGAGCGTCGTCGTGCGGACCCGCTTCGTGAGGGCCGAGACCCCCAGCGCGGCGACGGAGAACAGCGCGAAGAACGCCGACTGGGCGCTGCCGAACTCCTGCCGACTGATGCCGAGACCGGCGCGGATCTCCGGACCCGCCAGACCCAGCACCGCCTTGTCGGCGAAGTTCACGACCATGAAGGCCAGCAGCAGCCAGGTGGTCCGCCAGGCGCCGCGCATCAGCAGCACCCGTCCTCTTCGCCGACCACGCCGACGCTGATCATTCCCTCGGCCTTCTTGCGGCCCTCGGGAGTGCGGGCCAACTCCGTGGCCACATCGGTGCCTTCGGCGACCGCCGCGGACTCGGCGGCGGCCCAGGCGAAGACCCCGCGGGCCATGGTGGACGTCTCCTTCCCGGCGCGCACCGTGAAGACGTGGGCACGCGCGCGTGCCACCTCGGGGTCGGCGGGCGCCGCCAGGGCCGCCGTCTCCGCCAGATGGGCGGCGAGCCTCGACTCGCCCGCGTCCAGCAGCTCCAGGGCCCTGCGCGCCAGTACCAGGGCGCCGCCCGCCGCCCGCGCGAACTCGGCCGCGACCGCCGCCTCAGGGGCGGGCTTGAGGGTCGCCGGGTTCTGGTCGTACCAGCCGCCCCACAGCCGCCACAGGTTGCGCACGACGAACTCGGGCTCGTCGTAAGCGGGGTGGAGGTACGGCCGGTCCAGCAAGTCCTCGGGGACCCGCACGCCGTGGATGACCGCGTCGAGCCGGTGCCCCGCGTTCATCAGGTCCCTGGTCTGCTCGCACAGCGTCTCCAGGAGGCGGGCGGTGTCGTCCAGCGCACGGTTCACGCGGTCGGCGCCCGTGATGGGCACGCCGTGCCCGGGCAGTAGCAGTTCGGCGCCCAGCTCCTGCATGGAGCGCAGGGCCCGGGCCCAGTCCTCCGGATAGCGCTGCACCTTCTGGGGGTTGCCCGCGTTCGGTGTGTTCCAGATGAACAGGTCGCCCGTGCACAGGGTCTTCAGCTCGGGCACCCACACGTAGGTGTGGTCGTCGGTCTCCCCGCGCGCGTGGACGAGCTCGAAGGTCAGCGCGCCGCGTCGGACGGTCAGCCGGTCCCGGTAGACCGTGTCGGGGTACCTGTAGGTGGTGGGCCACTCCAGTGCGGGCACACCGAACTGCCTGCGGTTGATCCAGGAGTTGTAACCGGCCGTCCGTATGTAGCGGTCGAAGCGGGCGGGGACGGCCTCGTGCGCGACGACCTCCGGACGGTCCGCGCCGGTCCGTGCCGCTTCCTGGTCGAAGGGGAGGACTCCGAAGACGTGGTCGACGTGACCGTGCGTGTACACCACCGAGCGGACCGGTCCTGCCCTGAACTTCCGCACGGCCTCGTGCAGTCGGCCCGCCGTGCGGAAGTCGCCGGAGTCGACGAGCACCACACCGTCACCGGTGTCGAAGGCCGTCACGTTGGCGAAGGCGGGGAAGAACCCCACCCGGGGGCGCAACCGCACCAGTTCGTCGCCCGCGTAGGCGCCCGACAGATGCGGCAGCAGGGTCTCCGAACCCTGCCAGACCCGGTCCGCGTAGGCAGCGTAGTCCGCCGGCTGCTGCTCCGCTTCGTTGTGCTCGGTCATGGGTGAGGCTCCTTGTGTGCGGGCGGTCCCTTCGGCCTGCCGGGCCGTCCGTCCCGGCAGGACACGAGTCAAGACGCCTTCTGTGACGTGGAACACCGCCCCGCGTCACACACAGGTCGGCTCGGTAATGTGACGCGTCACAACGAAGCGCCCCGCGCTCTGCCCCGAGGGGAGGGAGGGACCGTGCCCCTGTCGCCCGAGGCGCGCTCGCTCGCCGCGCGCTGCGAACCCCGCGTCAACGAGCTGGCCCGCCGCATGGCCCGGGAGTCCTTCGAGGAGTTGCCCGGCTACCCGGAGCTGCCCGACGACGTGAAGGACCTGGAGATCGCGGCGACCGCCCGGCACGGCGTACGGCTGTTCCTGAGGCACGTCGGCGAGCAGGACGCGGACCGGCCCGGCAGCCACCGGCTGTTCCGCGAGAGGGCCGCTCAGCGGGCCGAGGAGGGCATGCCGCTGCACCTCCTGCTGCGCACCCACGCGCTCGGCACCTACGTCCTGTGGCAGGCGCTGCGCGACGTGGCCCGCCCCGGCGAGGAGGCCGCCCTCGTCGAACTGGTCGACGTCCTGCTGCGCAGCCACCCCGCCATCGTCGGCGCCGTCGCCGAGACCTACCTGGACGAGCGGTCCGCCCTGGAGGCCGAACAGCGCGCACAGCAGCGCTCGTTGGTGCGCGGCCTGCTCGACGGGATGGTCCCGCCGGGGCACGTGCTGCTCGACCAGCTGCGCCTCGAGGGCCCGGCCCTCGTGCTCGCGCTCGGCGTCGACGTCCCGCCCGCCGAGGGGCCGGTCGCGGTGCGGCGCCGGCTGCGCCGCGTGCAGACCGTCCTCGACCATGCCTTCGACGTGGACGTCCTGGCCCTCCTGGAGGGCGACGGGGGCCGTGTCGTCGTGCCCGCGGACTGCGCCCCGCCCGACGAGCTGCCCCGGCGCCTGAGCAAGGCGAGTGGTCTGCAGGTGCGGGTGGCGGCGGTGCGGGCGGACGGGCCCGCGCACATCACCGACGCGGCCCGCACCGCCACCGAGATCCTGCGCATCACGCGCGCGTGCGGGATGCCTCCCGGACTGCACCGCCTCGACGACGTCCTGCTGGAGTACCACCTCTCCCGGCGCAACGAGAGCAGCCACCGCATCGCCGCCCTGCTCGACCCGGTCGCCGAGCGGCCCGAGCTCCTGGAGACACTGCGCACCCACCTGGCGCACCAGCAGGACCGCAGGGCCACCGCCGGTGCGCTCGGACTGCACCCGAACACGGTCGACAACCGGCTCGCGAAGATCGCCGAGACGAGCGGCATCGACCTGTCGTCGCCGCGCGGCACGGCCCTCGCGCTCGCCGCCCTGCTGCTGCGGGACGCCGAGGCGTGAGCCGGAGCCGCCGGACGGGGAACTCCTCCTACGAGGACGGATCGGCCACCGGCTCCCACGAGGACGGATCGGCTACCGGCTCCTACGAGGACGGATCGGGAACCCCTCCCTACAGAGGCCGCCCGTAGGCGCGCAAGGTGCGCAACGCCTGGATCGTCACCATGGGGCGCGCCTCCAGGGCGATGCCCGGACTCCACTGCCGCCAGTTGACCGGCCAGCCGCCGTCGTCCTGCTGCTCGCTCTCCAGGTGGTCGAGCGCGCGGCCCATCTCCTCGTCCGTGAACCAGGAGCGCGCCAGCGATTCGGGCACCCGCGCGTAGTCGTACGGGTAGTGGTGCTCGCCCGGGGCGTAGCCCGGCGCGACCGGGTAGTCGTCCCTGCGCGCCGGATCCAGCACCGCGAGGCGCTGCTCGCGCACCAGGCGGCCGAGCCGGTCGGCGGCCGCCCGCGCGCGTGGGCGGTCGGGAACGCCGTCGAGGAAGGCGACCGCCGCCTCCACCTCGTAGGGATGCGACGTCTTCAGGGACTCGACGGCGGCCCAGCAGAAGTCGGTGGCCCGGAACAGCCAGGCGTGCCACACCTCGTTGCGGTGCAGCAGGCCGACGACGGGTCCGGTCGCGAGCAGCTCGCTCGGCGGGTCGTCCACCACGGGGACGAACGGGGCGTGCGGAAAGTCCCGTTGGCTGGGATGCACCGCCGGAAGTGCCCCTTCCGGGGTGGAGACGGCGGTGAGGTAGCGGCACACGCGCTCCACCCGCCGGCCCGAGCAGCGCCCGATCGAGTCCAGGACGCGCAGCGCGTGACCGGTGTGCAGGGGCTGGCTGACGGGGCCGCGCAGATCGGGTTCCAGGGCGTGCCCGTAGCCGTCGTCCTCGTTGAGGTAGGCGGCCAGGGCGGTCTCGACGGCGTCCGCCGCCGCGGGCGAGCCCTCCAGGAAGTGATAGGCGAACCGGCGCTGTTCCAGAACGCGCGCGGTCAGCCAGACGAACGGTTCGGCACGGGAGAGCGGGGAGCGTGCCGAGGGCGATGAGGGGAGTGGGGAAGCTCCGGATTCGGCCATGCACCGACCGTAGGGCGGAAAGCGTTCTCGGCAAGCCTCCCGGGCACGGCTGCACTCTCAGGGGCGGGATACTGGAGTCATGCGGTTGACGGTCTTCTGGCAGCGGATGGCGGATCACTTCGGGTCCGGGTACGCCGACACCTTTGCGCGTGATCACGTGATGGCGGGCCTCGGCGGCCGTACGGTCCACGAGGCGCTCGACTCCGGCTGGGAGGCGAAGGACGTCTGGAGCGTGGTGTGCAGCACGATGGACGTGCCCGCCGAGAAGCGCTGATCACATCGTGATCCGGGGGCGGCCACCGATTGTCGGCGGCGTGGGCGAGACTGGCACCGTGGCAGCGACAGACGAGACCCTCCAGGTGACGGCCGACGCCGCACCGCCCGGCACGACGCCGCCCGAGCGCCCGCCGGGTCCGGCGCCGGCCCCGCACGCGCGGATGCCGCGCTGGCTGCCGCGCGCCATGGTGCTCGCCCTCGCCCTCATCGCCTGCTTCCAGCTGGGCAGTTGGGCCTTCCACCAGGTCACCGGGCTGCTGATCAACGTACTGATCGCGTTCTTCCTGGCGCTCGCCGTGGAGCCCGCGGTGAGCTGGATGGCGGCGCGCGGTCTGCGCCGCGGCCTGGCCACGGCCCTCACCTTCCTCGGCGTCATGATCGCCGGCGCGGGCTTCGTCGTGCTGCTCGGCTCGATGCTCGCGGGCCAGATCGTGGACATGGTCGAGGACTTCCCGAAATACCTCGACCAGGTCATCAGCTGGGTCAACCAGACGTTCCACACGGACCTCAACAGGGTCGAGGTCCAGGACAGCCTGCTGCACTCGGACTGGCTCCAGAAGTACGTGCAGAACAGCGCGACCGGGGTGCTGGACGTGTCAGCGCAGGTGCTCGGCGGCCTCTTCCAGCTGCTGACGATCCTGCTGTTCTCGTTCTACTTCGCCGCCGACGGGCCGCGGCTGCGCCGCGCCCTGTGCTCGGTCCTGCCGCCCGCCAAGCAGGCGGAGGTGCTGCGGGCCTGGGAGATCGCCGTCGACAAGACCGGCGGCTATCTGTACTCGCGCGGTCTGATGGCGCTGATCTCCGGGATCGCGCACTACATCCTGCTCGCGGCCCTGGACGTGCCGTACGCGCCCGTGCTGGGCATGTGGGTGGGCCTCGTCTCGCAGTTCATCCCGACCATCGGCACGTATCTGGCGGGCGCCCTGCCGATGCTGATCGCCTTCACCGTGGACCCCTGGTACGCGCTGTGGGTGCTCGTCTTCGTGGTCGTCTACCAGCAGTTCGAGAACTACGTGCTGCAGCCGAAGCTGACGGCCAAGACGGTGGACATCCACCCGGCCGTCGCCTTCGGGTCCGTCATCGCGGGCACCGCGCTGCTCGGTGCGGTCGGCGCGCTGATCGCGATCCCCGCCGTCGCGACGCTGCAGGCGTTCCTGGGCGCCTACGTGAAGCGCTACGACGTCACGGACGACCCGCGGGTGCACGGCCATCGCCGGCGGGGCGGAGCGTCCCTCGTCGCGCGGGCGCGGCGCGCCCTGCGGGGGCCGAACGAGCCGCACGCCGAGGTCGAGGCCGAGGACCGGTAGCTACGCGACCACGGCCCAGGCGCCGGCGGCGAGCACCGCTGCCGCGTAGCAGCCGACCGCCGCGTACATGACGCGGTTCCTGGTGCGGTCGCTCCAGCCCGTGCGGGACAGCAGCAGGGCCAGGGCCGGCAGCACGAGCACGGCGTGCAGGCTGACGCCGTGCAGCGGCTTGAGGGCGGCCGTCGAGTGGTAGGCCGCCTCCTGGTGCCCCGTCCTCGTGAGCGTCACGCCACGCGCGATCATCGCCGCGCCGGACGCGAGCGCGACCAGAAGGACGGCGAAGCCGGCGCGCACGGCGAGGGGCATTCCCGTGGGCCCGCCGGGACGCCGCTTGAAGGAGACGACGGCGAACACCGTGAGGAGCACCACCAGCACGCCGCCGCCCACGGCGAGCGACATGGAGACGGCGGTGTCGAAGGCGCTCTCCATGTTGAGGTGCGACGGAACCCTGCGCCACGCCTGAAGGGTGATGCCGCCGACTTCCAGAACGCAGTCCGCCGCGAACACCACGAGCAGGACGGTCCGCAGCCGGGCGCCCATGCGCAGATACGACGTCACCCACGTGAGGGCCACCAGAGTCAGGCCGAAGGAGAGTCCGAAGGTGACGGGCTTGCGCCAGGAGACCGGGCCGGTCCACGGGCCGCCGTCGACCGCGAGGACGACGAGGTGGGCGAGACCGGACGCGACCAGGACGGCGCCGGTCACGTAGCAGAGGCGCTCGGCGGGGCGGGCCGTCTGCCACCAGGGGGTTCCCGTGCCCCGGGGAGCCGGCCCGGGAGGACGGGGGAGCGCCGGTCGGGATGCGCGGGGCCTCGGCCGGGGTGCGTGGGGCTTCATGGGACCAGGCTCGTCGCGCAGGCCCCGCGGGTCGTCGTCCGGCCGGAGGCACTCGGCGTACGCCGTGGGGAGCAGAGGGTGCGGGGCCCGGCGGAGTCGGCGGAGGGGACGGCTCCGGGTGGCGGCGGGTGCCCGCGTGGTGCGCTTGACACCAAAATCGAACATCCATTCTTATGGAGTGTCCGGGGACTCTCTTCCCAGGAATCCCAAGGGTTTCGAGAAGAGTGGCCCGGCGAAGAGCCTCGAGTTATCCACAGGCGGACGGGCGTCGAGGCCGATTGTCAGTGGCAGGCGTTAGCGTCTTTGACGTGAAGCGATCGACTCAAGCAAACCGGGTGGAACCCATGGCAGGAACCGACCGCGAGAAGGCGCTCGACGCCGCGCTCGCACAGATTGAACGGCAATTCGGCAAGGGCGCAGTGATGCGCATGGGCGAGCGGCCGAATGAGCCCATCGAGGTCATCCCCACCGGGTCGACCGCGCTCGACGTCGCGCTCGGCGTCGGCGGCATCCCGCGCGGCCGTGTGGTGGAGGTGTACGGCCCGGAGTCCTCCGGTAAGACGACCCTGACCCTGCACGCCGTGGCCAACGCCCAGCGGGCGGGCGGCGCGGTGGCCTTCGTGGACGCGGAGCACGCCCTCGACCCCGAGTACGCGAAGAAGCTCGGCGTCGACATCGACAACCTCATCCTGTCCCAGCCGGACAACGGCGAGCAGGCTCTCGAGATCGTCGACATGCTGGTCCGCTCCGGCGCCCTCGACCTCATCGTCATCGACTCCGTCGCCGCCCTGGTGCCGCGCGCGGAGATCGAGGGCGAGATGGGTGACTCGCACGTGGGTCTCCAGGCCCGCCTGATGAGCCAGGCGCTCCGGAAGATCACCAGCGCGCTCAACCAGTCCAAGACCACCGCGATCTTCATCAACCAGCTCCGCGAGAAGATCGGTGTGATGTTCGGCTCGCCGGAGACCACGACCGGTGGCCGGGCGCTGAAGTTCTACGCCTCGGTGCGCATGGACATCCGCCGCATCGAGACCCTCAAGGACGGCACGGACGCGGTGGGCAACCGCACCCGCGTCAAGGTCGTCAAGAACAAGGTCGCGCCGCCCTTCAAGCAGGCCGAGTTCGACATCCTCTACGGGCAGGGCATCTCCCGCGAGGGCGGCCTGATCGACATGGGCGTGGAGCACGGATTCGTCCGCAAGGCCGGCGCCTGGTACACGTACGAGGGCGACCAGCTCGGCCAGGGCAAGGAGAACGCGCGCAACTTCCTCAAGGACAACCCCGACCTGGCCAACGAGATCGAGAAGAAGATCAAGGAAAAGCTGGGCGTCGGTGTGAAGAAGACCGAGGAGCCGGCCGCCGAGCCGAGCGCGGACGCGGCGGCTGCCCCGGCCGAGGACGCGGCCAAGACGGTGCCCGCGCCCAAGGCCACCAAGTCCAAGGCCGCGGCGGCCAAGAGCTAGTCCGTGACACGACGAACCGACTGGGCCGAGTACGACGCCCGCCCCCCTGTCACCGCGAGCCCGGGGCGCGGTGACGACGGGGCGTACGACGACGCCGTGTACGGGGAGGCCGGGGACGACGTCGAAGCGGGGGACGGCGCGGCGGACGGACCGCGCCGGGGCAGACGTTCGCGTGGCGGCACCGGGCCGCGCGGGCGTCGGCGGCGCGGCGGATTCGGTGATCCGTCCGGCGGCGCCGCGGAGGACGACGGCCCCCCTCCTTCGTCGAGGGCCGAGCGGGGGGAGTCGTCAGGGGACCCGGCGGAGCGGGCGCGGAACATCTGTCTGCGTCTGCTCACCGGGACCCCGCGCACCCGCAAGCAGCTCGCCGACGCCCTGCGCAAGCGGGAGATCCCGGACGAGGTGGCGGAGGAGGTGCTGTCCCGGTTCGAAGAGGTCGGGCTGATCAACGACAGCGCCTTCGCCGACGCCTGGGTGGAGTCGCGGCACCACGGCCGGGGCCTGGCCCGTCGGGCGCTCGCCCGTGAGCTGCGCACCAAGGGCGTCGACAGCACGGTGATCGACGAGGCGGTCGGGCAGCTCGACGCGGAGCGCGAGGAGGAGACCGCGCGGGAGCTCGTCGCGCGCAAGCTCCGCTCCACGCGCGGCCTCGACCGGGACAAGCGGCTGCGACGCCTCGCGGGCATGCTCGCCCGCAAGGGCTACCCGGAAGGCATGGCGCTCCGCGTGGTGCGCCAGGCGTTGGAGGAAGAGGGGGAGGAGACCGAGGACCTGGAGTTCGGGGACTGAGGGTTCCACCGGCTGTGCCGCGCGGCATCGCCCTGACGGGCGGTGCGGCTCACGACGGTGGGGTTTACCCCCGGGTCAAGACGCCGGATCGCCGCAATGTCACGGAGGGGGCGTGAGGGCGATCGTGAGCGCATGACTTCGACGATGCGCACGACGGCTCACCCGGGCGGGACCTCATGATGCTGCGGTACGCCCTGCAGACCGTCCGGGACCGCAAGGGCGGTTTCCTGGGCGCCTTCCTCGCCCTCATGTGCGCGGCCGCACTCATCACGGCCTGCGGCACGCTCCTGGAGACCGGGCTGCGCGGCAAGGTCCGCACCGAGCGCTATGCGGCGGCCCCGGTGCTCGTCTCGGCGGACCAGGACGTCCACCGGACCATCGTCAAGCACAAGAAGGGCAAGACGAAGGTCAAGCACAAGGCCAAGCCGCTCGCCGAGCGGGCCTGGCTGACGCAGGACGCCGTACGGACCGTCCGGGCCGTGCCCGGTGTGCGGCGGGCCCTGCCCGAACTCACCTTTCCCGCACAGCCGTTGGCGCCCGGGGCGGCGGACGCCGGGCGGCCCGCCCTCGGGCACGCCTGGGAGTCCGCGGAACTGACGCCCTACCGGCTGGCCGCCGGTACCGCGCCCCGCTCCGCCCACGACATCGTGGTGGACCGGGACCTCGCGGAGCGGGCCCGCCTCGCCCCCGGTGACCGGCTCACCGTGCAGTCCACGCAGGATCCGCGCACCTACCGGGTCTCGGGCGTCGCCGCACCGGACGCGGGCGCGACCGTCACCCATCAGACGTCGCTGTTCTTCTCCGCCGCCGAGGCGGAGCGGCTCGCCGCGCGGCCCGGGCAGGTCACGGCCATCGGTGTCGTGCCCGAACGGGGCCAGGACACCGGCGCGTTGAAGCAGGCGCTCGTGAAGGCGCTCGACGGGACGAAGGCCCGCGTGACCGTGGGGGACGCGCGGGGTCCGGTCGAGTTCCTGGACGCCTCCGCCGCCCGCGTGAAGCTCGTCAGCATGGGCGGCGCCATGGGCGGCACGTCGCTGCTCGTCGCGGTCCTCGTGGTCGTCGGTACCTTCGCCCTGTCGGTGCAGCAGCGGCACCGCGAACTGGCGCTGCTGCGTGCCATCGCCGCGACCCCGCGCCAGATCCGGGGGCTGCTCGGCCGTGAGGCGCTGCTCATCGGCGCCGTGGCGGGGGCCGCGGGTGCACTGGCCGGGCTGCCGCTCGGTGGCGTGCTGTACCGGCGGTTCGTCGAACTCGGCGCCGTGCCGCCCACCTTGGAGCGGACCGTGAGCTTCTTCCCGATGGCCGCCGCCGTCGCCGCGACCCTGCTCGGCGCCTGGGCCGCCGCCCGCCTGGCCGCCCGCCGCATCGCCCGGATCCGGCCCGCCGAGGCCCTCTCCGAAGCGAGCGCGGAGCCACCCCGCCCCGCCGTGGCCCGGATCGTCGCCGGGCTCGTCGCCCTCGCGGGCGGCACCGTGCTCGTCGTGGTCCTCGGCGGGCTGCGCACCGAGGCGGCGTCGACTCCCGTGACCTTCCTGGCCGTGGTCGTTCTCGCCGTCGCCGTCTCCCTGCTCGGACCGCTGCTCGTCCGGGCGACCATGGGCGTCATCGGCCGGCCGATGCGGCTGGCCGGTCCCGGGGCCCGGCTGGCCGTCGCCAACCTGCGGGGCAACGCCGCGCGGATGGCCGCCGCCGTCACCCCGCTCACCCTCCTCGTCGGCATGACCTGCACCGTCCTGTTCGTCCAGCCCACCCTCGGCGACGCCGCCCGCGCCCAGGTGCGCGACGGGGTCCGTGCCGACTGGGTGCTCGCGGCGCAGGGGCCCGGCGTCCCCGAAGGGGCCGTGCGCACGCTGCGTACGGACCGGGGCACCACCGCCACGGAGATCGTCCGCTCCACCGTCCGCGTCGGCCTCGACAAGTTCCCGGCGCAGGGCGTCACGACGGCCGGACTCACCCGCGCCTGGGACCCGGACGTCACCCGGGGCTCACTCGACGGCTTCGGTGCGCGCTCGGTCGCGGTCAGTGAACTGGCCGCCGATCAGCTGCACTTGAGGCCCGGAAGCTCCTTGAAGGTGACGCTCGGGGACGGCACGCCCGTCACACTCGCGGTCGCCGCCGTCTACGCCCGAGGGCTCGGCTTCGGCGATCTGACCGTCGCCCACACCCTGCTCTCCCGCCACGTCGACAATCCGCTCGCCTCCTCCGTGCTCGTCTCCACCGGCCGTACGCACGGACAACTCGCGGCCGCCCTCCGTGAGTTCCCGGGCGTACGGGTCCTCTCGCCGAGCGCGGCCGACGGGCTCCAGGAGGCACGCCGGCAGGCCAACGCCGAGGTCAACCATCTCGCCATGGCGCTCGTCCTCGCCTTCACCGCCATCGCCGTCGTCAACACCCTGGCGATGTCGGTGTCCGAGCGGATCCGCGAGTTCGCGCTGCTCCGCCTCGCCGGGGCGACCCGGCGGCAGGTCCTGCGGATGCTGCGGGTGGAGGCCCTGACCGTCGTCCTCATGGGCGTGGGCCTCGGCAGCGGCATCGCGCTGGCCGTGCTCACCGCCTTCAGCCTCGGGATGACGGGCACGGCGGCCCCGTCGGTCCTGCCGCTGGTCTACGTCGCCGTGGTCGCGGTGGCCGGACTGCTCGCCCTCACCGCGACGTCGCTGCCCGGACGGTTCGCCCTGCGGGCGCGACCGGTCACCCTCGCGACAGCCAAGGAGTAACGGGCGAGGAGCAACGGCTACTTCGCAAGGAAGGAGTAAGGGTTACTTCGCAATGGTGGGCGCCCCTTGCGCAAGGGGCGCCCACCGTCATGCCCGGCCGTCGGCCCTCACGCCTCGGTCACCGGCAGGCCCGCGGCCCGCCACGCCTGGAACCCGCCCACCAGGTCCGTCGCCCGGTGCAGCCCCAATTGCCGCAGGGACGCGGCCGCGAGGCTCGACGCGTAGCCCTCGTTGCAGACGACCACGACGTGGAGGTCGTGGTCCGTGGCCTGCGGGGCGCGGTGGCTGCCCTGCGGGTCGAGGCGCCACTCCAGTTCGTTGCGCTCGACCACCAGGGCGCCGGGGATCAGCCCGTCGCGCTCGCGCAGTGCGGCGTACCGGATGTCGACCAGGAGCGCATCGCCCGAGGTGGCCGCGTCGAAGGCGGCGCGGGGCTCCACGCGGTCGAGCCCGGCGCGCACCCGCTCCAGCAACTCGTCGATCCCGACGCGATCGTGGGTGCTCACTGCCAGTCCTCCGGGCGCTCCACCGACTCGAGACGCAGCACCTGGCCCGTACGGCTGTAGCGGCGGATCTGCGGCAGCGGTGGGTAGTAGGCGTGCACCGAGACGGCGTGCTCGGTGGTGGACTCGTTCAGGACCTCGTGGACGTGGTGGCGGCCGAAGGCGCGGCCCTTGCCCGCCGTCAACTGCCGTTCCCTGTCGACTCCTTCGGAGAGTTCCAGGGTCTGCCAGCCGTCGGTGGGGAGCCGGGCGGCGAGCGAGTTCTCGGTGAGCCCGCCGGACGCGGCGAGGAACGCGCCGACGGACTCGGCGTGATCGTGCCAGCCGGTGCCGGTGCCCGGCGGCCAGCCGATCAGCCAGGCCTCGCTGCCGCCCGGCCCTTCGAGCCGCACCCAGGTGCGGCCCTCGGGGTCGAGCGGCAGGGAGGCGATGAGGTCGCGGTCCGCCGCGGTGCGGCGGACGAAGTCGAGGAGGTCGGCCTGGGTGGGCGTGGTCTGTTCGCCGCTCGTGGTGGCCGGGGACGTACGGGAAGACGTGGGCAGTGACACGGGTGCCGTCCTGGAGTTCGCGAAGGACGCGCGCCACGGATGCCGGGGTCCCGGGGTGCCGGAGGCACCGCACCGGAGGGCGGGCGCGCGGAAGGAGGAAGGAGGATGCGAATTCAGCAGGACGGGCGACACACGCAGCCCGCATAGCGGACGAGGTCCATATGGACCCTCCGCCACAGGCGCACATTGGTGTCGATCGTCGTCACGCTCCGGAGTACACCATGGCGGTGGGTGCCGGTCAACCGACGACCGGCGCACCCACCGCCTCGCTCATCAGGCGCCGGCCGCGCTCTCCACCGGCTCTCCGTCCGGTGCCGGCCCGCCCAGGGCCGTGCGCGCCGCTTCGTAGAGCTCGGCGGGGCGGACCCCGCTCAGTGCCGTCACCAGGTGGCCGTCGGGCCGGATCAGCAGCACCGTGTGCGCGGCGGCCTCCGGGTAGCTCTCCGCGACGAGCAGCTCGGCCTCGTGGGGCAGGGCGGTGACCGCCGCCGCGAGCCGGGGCATCAGGCCCGCCGACACCCAGTGCTTGCGCTCCCACACGCCGGTGCCGGGCGCGACGAGGACGACGAGCAGCTGCCCGAGGCCGAGCCGGTCGCGGAGGCGGGCGAACGAGCCGTCGGGTGCCGTCACCCGCACGTCTGCGATCGGCGCGCCGGGCGCGGTGCCGACCTCCACCTGCGACTCGGTGCGTTCGGGCGCGAGCGGAGAATCGGCGTACGCCCCTGGCGCACCGAGCGGACCGTGCCCCAGGTGACCGTCCGTGAGCAACGCGTCATGGCCGCGCGCCGACCCGGGCACGTAGGACCGCAGTCCTCCGCCGCCGCGCAGTATCGGCAGCGCCTGGTCGGCGGCGCGCAGCCGGCCCGCGACGACCGCGCGGCGCTCGGCCTGATAGCTGTCGAGCAGCGCGCCGGGCACCGGGCGCGGGCCTTCGTGCCAGGCCAGGGCCAGCTTCCAGGCGAGGTTGTCCGCGTCGCGCAGCCCCTCGTCCAGGCCCTGGGTGCCGAGCGCGCCCAGCAGGTGCGCGGCGTCCCCCGCGAGGAAGGCCCGGCCCACGCGCCAGCGGCGGGCGAGCCGGTGGTGGACGGTGTGCACGCCCGTGTCGAGCAGCTCGTACGGCGGGGTGGAGCCTCCGCACCAGCCCGCGAGGGTCTCCCGGATACGCGTCACCAGGACGTCCGGGGTCACCAGGTCGCTGCGGGGCGGCAGCAGCCAGTCCAGGCGCCAGACGCCGTCGGCGAGGGGGCGGCCGACGACCTCCGAGCCCGAGGGACCCGAGGTCCGCCACGGAGGGCTCCGATGGAGCAACGCCTCACCGGGCCACGGAAGTTCCGTGCGCAGTGCGGCCACCGCGTGTCGTTCGACGGCGGTGCGGCCGGGGAAACGGATGTCGAGGAGCTTGCGGACCGTGGAGCGGGGGCCGTCGCAGCCGACCAGGTAACTGCCCCGCCACCAGGTGCCCTTGGGGCCGCGGGTGTGCGCGGTCAGGCCGGTCCGCTCCTCCTCGATGGAGTCCAGGCGGCTGTCGACGGCGACCTTGATCAGGCGTTCGTGCGCGACGGCCGCGCGCAGCGCGCCGGTCAGATCGTGCTGGGCGACGTGCAGCGGGGCGGGCATCGGGGCGCCCGGCTCCCCGAAGGTGAGGGCGCGCATCTCCTGCTTGCGGCGCAGCGAGCGCCAGCCGGTCCAGCGGGTGCCGATGCCGTCGAAGGACGGGCCGGTGAGCCGTTCGACGAGTGCCGCGGTGTCCTCCCGCAGGACGACGGTGCGGGCGGGCCGCTGCTCGTCCTTGCCCGGGCCTTCGTCGAGCACCACGGACGGTACGCCCTGACGCGCGAGGGCGAGGGACAGCGTGAGCCCCACGGGGCCCGCGCCGACGACGATCACCGGATCCACGGCGCAGCTCCTCCTGCCCCGAGAAGCGGCCCGTGAGACGGTGCGGGCGGCGTACTGGACGTGCAAGGACGGGCAGTTGGAGCGGGGTGCGCGTTCACAGAGCGTATGCAACCCATTGCCGGTGCTTGCGTCAAGTGACGGAGGCAGTGGCGATCATGCCACTGCCTCCGTGGTACCTCGACCGGTCGAGTGACCTGTCCGACGATCTGTCAGAACTCGGCGCCTGCCGACTGGCTGCCGGCGACGGCTGCCGCGGGCAGTACCGCGCCCGTCGACTTCTTCGCCCGCCGCAGCCGCTTCTCGAGCCACGAGGCGAACGTGGTGAGCGCGAAGTTGATCGCCACGAAGATGCACGCCACGATCGTGAAGCACGCGATGGTGTTCGCGCCGTAGGCGGCGCTCAGCGGGCGGACGGACGCGAGCAGTTCGGAGAACGTGAGCATGGCGCCGCCCAGCGCGGTGTCCTTCACGATGACGACCAGCTGGCTGACGATGGCCGGCAGCATCGCCGTCACCGATTGCGGGAGCAGGATCGAGCGCATCGTCTGGCCCTTGCGCAGGCCGATGGCGTAGGCCGCCTCGGACTGGCCCTTGGGCAGGGCCAGGATGCCGGCGCGGACGACCTCGGCGAGCACCGAGGCGTTGTACAGCACCAGGCCCGTGACGACGGCGTAGAGCGGACGGTCTTCCGTGGACACGTTCGTGAACTTGGCGTACGCCTCGTTCGCGAAGAGCATCAGCAGGAGGACCGGGATGGCGCGGAAGAATTCGATGACCACGCTGGACGGGAGGCGTACCGACAGGTGGTCGGAGAGGCGCGCGATCCCGAAGAACGCACCGAGCGGCAGCGCGATCACCATGGCGAACGCGGCGGCCTTGAGGGTGTTCTCGAGACCCGGCCAGATGTACGTCGACCAGGCGCGGCTGTCGGTGAAGAACGGCTTCCACTTCACCCAGTCGAGCTGGTTCTTGTCGTCGAGCGCCTTGAACACCCACCAGGCGACGGCGGCGAAGACGACCACGAAGAGCAGCGTGTAGAGCAGGTTGCGCCGCTTGGCCCGGGGGCCGGGCGTGTCGAAGAGGACCGAGGTCATCGCTTCACCGCCAGCTTCTTGCCGACCCAGTTGAGGATCAGACCGGTCGGAAGGGTCAGGACGATGAAGCCGAAGGCGAAGACGGCCGAGATCAGGAGGAGCTGGGCCTCGTTCTCGATCATGCCCTTCATGAGGTACGCGGCCTCGGCCACACCGATCGCCGAGGCGACCGTGGTGTTCTTGGTGAGGGCGATCAGTACGTTCGTCAGGGGGCCCACGACGGAGCGGAAGGCCTGCGGGAGGATCACCAGGCGCAGGGTCTGGGTGAAGCTCAGACCGATCGCACGGGCGGCCTCGGCCTGGCCGAGCGGCACCGTGTTGATGCCGGAGCGCAGTGCCTCGCAGACGAACGCGGACGTGTAGGCGGTCAGCCCGAGCACCGCCAGGCGGAAGTTGATCGCGCTGAAGTCCGTGGCGCCGAGCGTGATGTTCATCGTCTGGTTCAGCCCCAGCGAGGTGAACACGATGATGATGGTCAGCGGAATGTTCCGCACGATGTTGACGTACGCGGTGCCGAAGCCGCGCATCACGGGGACCGGGCCGACTCGCATGCCGGCCAGCAGGGTTCCCCATATGAGGGAGCCGACGGCTGAGAGAGCGGTGAGTTTCACCGTCACCCAGAACGCTCCCAGCAGGTCGTAACCTTCAAGAAAGTCGAACACGATCTCCCGCGCTTCCGCGTGTGTGGAGGGCTGCCAGATGTGAGGAGGGCGCGGCGGTCCACCCTTTCGGACGGACGGCCGCGCCCTGCGTCACCGCGTCACTTGACGATGTTGCCGATCTTCGGCGCGGGCTCGTTCTTGTAGTTCGCCGGGCCGAAGTTGGCCTTCACGGCCTTGTCCCAGGAACCGTCCGAGACCATCTTCTCCAGGGCCGTGTTGATCTTGGCCTTGAGGTCGCTGCCCTTCTTCACGCCGATGCCGTAGTTCTCGTTGGTCATCTTGAAGCCGCCGAGCTTGAACTTGCCCTTGAACTCGGCCTGCGAGGCGTAACCGGCGAGGATCGAGTCATCGGTGGTGAGGGCGTCGATCGCCTTGTTCTCGACACCCGTCAGGCACTCCGAGTAGCCGCCGTACTCCTGGAGCTGCGCCTTGGGGGCCAGCTTGTCCTTGACGTTCTGCGCCGACGTGGAGCCCGTGACCGAACAGAGCTTCTTGTTGTTCAGGTCCTTCGGGTCCTTGATCGAGTTGTCGTTCGCACGGATCAGGACGTCCTGGTGGGCCAGGAGGTAGGGACCGGCGAAGTCGACCTTGGCGGCGCGCTCGTCGTTGATCGAGTACGAGGCGGCGATGAAGTCCACGTCACCGCGCTGCAGCATCGTCTCGCGGTCGGCGCTCTTGGCTTCCTTCCACTCGATGTTGCCCGCGCTGTAGCCGAGCTGCTTGGCGACATACGTGGCGACGTCGACGTCGAAGCCGGTGTACTTGCCGTCCGGCGTCTTCTGGCCGATGCCCGGCTGGTCGAACTTGATACCGATGGTGATCTTCTTGCCGCCCGACGAACCCTTGTCGCCGTCGCTGTCGTCGCCGCCGCAAGCAGTGGCGGTGACGGCGAGGGCGAGGGCGACGGAGGCCGCCGCGGTGACCTTGCGGAGCTTCATGGTGAACATCCTTCGTGTCGGCAGATTCAGCAGGAGGGAAAGGTCAACACACGCGCGCGGGGGGCCGGTCGGCGCCGCGGGCGCGGCGTGTGCCTAGTGGTGCAGGATCTTCGACAGGAAGTCCTTGGCCCGATCGCTGCGCGGGTTGCTGAAGAACTGGTCGGGGACGGCCTCCTCGACGATGCGGCCGTCCGCCATGAAGACGACGCGGTTGGCCGCGGAGCGGGCGAAGCCCATCTCGTGCGTGACCACCACCATCGTCATGCCGTCCCGGGCGAGCTGCTGCATCACCTCGAGGACCTCGTTGATCATCTCCGGGTCGAGCGCGGAGGTCGGCTCGTCGAAGAGCATCACCTTCGGGTCCATCGCCAACGCCCGCGCGATGGCGACGCGTTGCTGCTGACCGCCGGAGAGCTGGGCGGGGTACTTGTCCGCCTGCGTGCCGACGCCGACCCGGTCGAGGAGGGCTCGCGCCTTCTCCTCGGCGGCCTTCTTGTCCGTCTTGCGGACCTTGATCTGGCCCAGCATCACGTTCTCGAGCACCGTCTTGTGCGCGAAGAGGTTGAAGGACTGGAAGACCATGCCCACGTCCGCGCGCAGCCGGGCCAGCTCCTTGCCCTCCTGGGGCAGCGGCTTGCCGTCGATCGTGATCGCGCCGGAATCCACCGTCTCCAGGCGGTTGATCGTGCGGCACAGCGTCGACTTGCCGGAGCCCGACGGGCCGATGACGACGACGACCTCGCCACGGGCGATGGTCAGGTCGATGTCCTGGAGCACGTGCAGGGCGCCGAAGTGCTTGTTCACTTGGCTCAGCGCGACCAGTGCGTCGCCCGCAGGGGGAGTGGCGTCCTTGGTCACCGAAACTTCGGTCATCGGGGTCTTGCTCCATCCTCCTCGGTTGGGAGGACAGTAGTAACCCGGTACGACCAGCGTCATTACATCTGAGGGGAAATTGAGCATAACGATCCGGCCGCAACCGGACACTATGCGTGAAGAGGGCGTGGGTGGTACGTACCGGCTGCATAACGGAACCCGGACGTAACCAGAAGGCTCTTGACGTCGTCCTTATGTATCGGCGTGGATGCCTTGGTGAACTTCAGGGACCGGACCGGGTGAGGGGGCCGAAATGAGACTGCTGCTCGTCGAGGACGACGATCATGTGGCCGCCGCGCTGTCGGCCGTCCTGGCCCGGCACGGCTTCACGGTTCGGCACGCGCGCAGTGGCGAGGAGGCGCTCCAGGCGCTCGTCCCGGAGGCGGACGCCTTCGGGGTCGTGCTGCTCGACCTGGGGCTGCCCGACCAGGACGGCTACGAGGTGTGCGGGAAGATCCGCAAGCGGACGTCGACGCCGGTGATCATGGTGACCGCGCGCGCGGACGTACGGTCCCGCATCCACGGGCTCAACCTCGGCGCGGACGACTACGTGGTGAAGCCGTACGACACCGGCGAGCTGCTGGCCCGCATCCACGCCGTCAGCCGGCGCACCGCCCAGGAGGAGCCCGCCCCCACGAGCGAGCACGAGGTGCAGCTCGGCGGCGTGGTGATCGACCTGCCCACGCGGCAGGTCACGGTGGACGGCGCGGCCGTCCAGCTCACCCGCAAGGAGTTCGACCTGCTGGCCCTCCTCGCGCAGCGGCCGGGTGTCGTCTTCCGGCGGGAGCAGATCATCAGCGAGGTGTGGCGCACCAGTTGGGAGGGGACGGGGCGCACCCTGGAGGTGCACGTGGCGTCCCTGCGTTCCAAGCTGCGGATGCCCGCCCTCATCGAGACCGTGCGCGGCGTCGGGTACCGGCTCGTCGCTCCGGCCGCGTAGCGGAAGCCGTAGGGTCCTCGCGTGCGCGCACGCCTGCTTCCGCTCCTCATCGTCCTCATGGCCGGAGTGCTGCTCGCGCTCGGCTTCCCGCTGGCGGTCAGCGTCGCCTCCGCGCAGCAGCAGAAGGTCGTCGTGGACCGCATCGACGACACCGCCCGGTTCGCCTCGCTCGCGCAGTTCGTGACCACGCGGGCGAGCGAGGACGGGGTGGACGTGACGGACGAGCGGCAGCAGACCCTGCAGAAGGAACTCGCCCGCTACCACGACGTGTACGGCATAAAGGCGGGCGTCTTCTACCGGAACCTCGACCCCATGGGGCGGGCGCCGGGCGACTTCCGGGTGCCGGGTGACGGGCAGCTGCGGTCGGCGTTCGACGAGGCGATGTACTCGCGCGGCAGCCACGATCCGCCGCAGGTGTGGCCGTGGCAGCAGGGCCGTCTCGTGGTCGCCTCGCCGGTGGTCAGGGACGGGGACGTGGTCGCCGTCGTCGTCACCGAGTCGCCGACCGGCGCGATGCGCGCCAAGACGCTGCGCGGCTGGCTGATCATCGCGGCGGGCGAGGCGGCGGCGATGCTGCTGGCGGTGGGCGCCGCGCTGCGCCTGACGGGGTGGGTGCTGCGGCCCGTACGGGTCCTCGACGCGACGACGCACGACATCGCCACGGGGCGGCTCAAGTCGCGCGTCGCTGCGGCCGGCGGCCCGCCGGAACTGCGCCGCCTGGCCCGGTCGTTCAACGAGATGGCCGACAACGTCGAGGACGTCCTGGAGCAGCAGCGCGCCTTCGTCGCCGACGCCTCGCACCAGCTGCGCAATCCGCTGGCCGCCCTGCTGCTGCGCATCGAGGTCCTGTCGTACGAACTGCCGGAGGGGAACGAGGAGATCGCGTCCGTGCGGGCCGAGGGCAAGCGCCTGGCCCGGGTCCTGGACGACCTGCTCGACCTGGCGCTTGCCGAGCACACGGCGGCGGACCTGCGGCTGACCGACATCGGTGAGCTGGCCGCCGAGCGGGTCGAGGCGTGGCGGCTGACCGCCGACGAGAAGGGTGTACGGCTGGTCGCCGACTGTCCCGCGGTGACCGGCTGGGCCGACCCGGTCGCGCTGTCCAGCGCCCTGGACGCGGTGGTGGACAACGCGCTGAAGTTCACGCCCGAGGGGCAGGAGGTCCGCGTCACGGTGCGGGCGAACGGCGGGAGCACGTCCGTCGAGGTCACCGACGGCGGCCCGGGGCTGCGCGCGGAGGAGCTGGCCCGGATCGGCGACCGGTTCTGGCGCAGCGGCCGGCACCAGAACGTCAAGGGGTCAGGACTCGGCCTGTCCATCTCGCGCGCGCTGCTCACGGCGGGCGGCGGCTCCATCGCGTACGCGCACCACGAGCCGCACGGCCTGAAGGTGACGGTCCGGGTGCCGCGCACGGCCCCGGCGCCGACGACGGTTCAGGGTTTGACCGAGCGGTAGTAGCGGCGCGCGCCCTCGTGCAGGGCGAGCGGATCCGTGTAGACGGCGGTCCTCAGGTCGACGAGCTGGGCCGCGTGCACCTCGGTGCCGATGTGGTCGCGGCTGTCGATGACCGTACGGGTCACGGCCTCGGTCAGCGCGGGGTCCGTACGGTCGGTCGTCACCAGCAGGTTCGCCACGGCCAGCGTGCTGACGGCCTTGCCGCGCTGGGCGGCCGGATAGGCGTCGGCGGGCATCACCGCGGCACGGTAGTAGCGCGAGGATTCGCCCAGTCTGTGCAGCTTCTCCACGAGGTCGCCGAGCTCGACGAGCCGGACCGGGAACTCCTTCGACAGCTCGCGGACGTGGTTGGTGGGCAGTCCGCCCGACCAGAAGAACGCGTCGATCTCGCCGGACTTGAGGGCGCGCGGCATGGTGTCTATGCCGATCCCCACGGGCTTGATGTCCGTGTCGAGGTCGAGCCCGGCCGCCTGCAGCACCCGGTCCGCGATCAGCCGCACCCCGGACGCCCTGCCTCCCACGGCCACCCGCTTGCCCCGCAGGTCGGCGACGGTCTTCACGGGTGAGTCCCGCGGCACGACGAGCTGCATGTAGTCGTCGTAGAGCCGGGCGCAGCCGCGCAGCCGCAGGGCGCCGGGGCGGTCCTGGAACTGGTACTTGGCGACCGCGTCGGCCGCCGCGATGGTGAAGTCCGCCTTGCCGGTGGCCACTCGCTCCACGTTGTCCCAGGAGCCCTCGCTGCCGGTGAGCGACACGTCGAGGCCGGGCAGGTCGCGGGCCAGTGCCGTCTTGAGGAGGTTCCCGTACTTCTCGTAGACGCCGGTGCGCGCCCCCGTGCTGAAGGTCACCGAGCCGCTCGGCGACCGCTCGCCGAGCGGCAGCAGCCACCACAGCAGCAGCCCGAACACCACGAGGCCGATCGCCGAGCCGGTGAGGGCGCGACGGCGGGTCGGGCGGAACGTCTGGAAGGGGGCCGGTGGCATGCCGCGATCCTGCCAGCTGGGACCGGCCACTGACCAGGCCCGAAGGCGTCCGGGGGCGGTCACGCCCGGTGACGGCCGCACCCCCTCCGGCCGGGGGCGTCAGCGGCCCACGAGATCCCGCGCGGCCGTCTCCCACCGCTCGTGCGCGAAGGAGAAGCCGGCGTCCAGGAGCCGGCCGGGGACCACCCGGCGGCTCTTGAGGAGCAGCTCCGTGTCCGAGCGCAGCGCGAAGGCGCCGAGCTCCGCCATCGCGCGCGTGGCCGGCAGGCCGACGGGGACGCGCCGGGCCCGGCGCAGGACGCGCATGAAGTCGCGCTGCGGGAGCGGCTGCGGGGCCGCGAGGTTCACCGGTCCCGTCAGGTCCTCGCGCGCGGTCAGGAACTCGACCGCGCGCACGAAGTCCCGGTCGTGGATCCACGACATGTACTGGCGGCCGCCCGCGACCGGTCCGCCGAGGCCGAGGCGGACCATCCGGGACAGCACGTCGAAGACCCCGCCCCGGTCCGGGCTCATGACCATGGCCGCGCGCAGGGCGACCTTGCGGGTGTCCGGGGTGTCGGCCTCCTCCTGCGCCCGCTCCCACTCCCTGGCGATCCGCACGCTGTACGCCCAGTAGGCGGGGACGCCGGGCTCGGTGCCGCCGATGACGCCGCTCGCCTCGTCGTGCGCGGTGTCGTAGGAGTGGGCGTAGATCGTGGCGGTGCTCATCTGCAGCCACAGGGCGGGCGGCCGGGCCGCGCCCGCGATCGCCTCGCCGACGGCGCGGGCTGAGTCGACGCGCGAGTCCATCATCGCCCGGAGGTTCGCGGGGGTGTAGCGGCAGCTGACGCTGCGCCCGGCCAGGTTGACGACGACGTCGCAGCCGTCGAGCTCCTTCGCCCACGGCCCCTGGGTGCGGCCGTCCCACTCCACGTCGCCCGCGCGCGTGGGGCGCCTGCTCAGGACGGTCACCTCGTGCCCCGCCGCCGTCAGCGCGCGGCGCAGCACGCCGCCCACCTGTCCCGTGCCGCCCGGCAGTACGACCTTCATGGCTCCCCCTTCACGGCTCACCCGACGGTGAGTTGAACACGTTCAAAATACCGTGAGGGGGGCCACGCGGGACGGGCGGGTCAGTCCTTGCCCATCTGGTCGTCGGCCGACAGGTGCTCCACGGTCCGGCCGGTCTCCGTGAACGTCCGCGTGACGTGGCCCGAGCTGTAGACCCACAGGATGCGCAGCGGGCCGTCGCCCACGTTGCGGAAGAGGTGCGGGATCGGCGACGGCACGTACGTGGTGTCGTGGCGGGTCAGCCGCGTCACCTCGCCGTCGACCACGACCTCGGCCTCGCCGTCGAGGACGGTGACGTGCTCGTCGCAGTTGTGCGAGTGCAGCGGGGCGCCGGAGCCGACCGGATACACGCTGATGCCGCTGGTGATCCGGTTCTCGCCGCCCGCGGCCGAGGTGGTGATCAGCGGGGTCGTCACGACGGCGCCGCCGCGGTCGAGCAGCGGGACCTCCGCCGCCTTGATGATCGTGGTCATCCGGGTCCTTCCCTGGGTCCGGTGGGATGCGGCCCGGAGCTCTCCACGGGTGCCGCGCCGACCGAGGTTAAGAGCCTTTCCGGCTCGGCGGATGCCGTCCGGCGTGCAGCTTTACCTTGCATTCCCGGAGGGATCGACGGCGGTGGATGCGGGGGTACGGTCGGCCACCGTCGCACGGCGAAACCGGACCGTGCCCGGATGTAAAGGCGGATCCCGGCCATGAGGCTCCCCGTACTCACCGAAGAGGAAATGACCGAGCGCCAGCGGGAGCTGGCCGCGCGGATCGCCGGCAGGCGGGGTGCGGTGCGCGGCCCGTTCCGGGTCTGGCTGCACAGCCCCGAGATGGCCGAACGGGCCGACTCCCTGGGGGCGTTCGCGCGCTTCGACTGCTCGCTGCCGAAGCGGCTGCGGGAACTGGCGCTGCTGCTCGCGGCGCGGCACTGGGACGCCCAGTACTCCTGGAACGCCCATGTGCACCAGGCGGTCGAGGCCGGCGTCCCCGAGCCCGCCGTCCGCGCGATCGCCGAGCGGCGGTACGCCGACGTCGCCTTCGACGACCCCGCCGACCAGGCCTTCTTCCAGTTCGCGCACGAGGTGCTCGACGACCACTTCGTCACCGACGCGACCTTCGCCGCCGCCCTCGGCCACTTCGGCCCGCAGGGACTCGTCGACACGATCGGCGCGCTGGGCAACTTCACCATGCTCGGCATGTGCCTCAACACCTTCCAGGTGGACCTCCAGGCCGACAAGGAACCGCCGTTCCCCGACATCCACGGGTACGGCCGGGTGGCCCGGTCGTGACGGGGCCGGTGCTGCGCGTCCGCGGCGTCACCAAGAGCTTCGGCGGCGCCGCCGCCCTCCGGGACGTCGACCTCGACCTGTACCCCGGCGAGGTGCACGCCCTGATGGGCATGAACGGTGCGGGCAAGTCGACGCTTGTCCAGGTCCTCTCCGGCGTCCACCAGGCCGACCGCGGCACGGTCGAGGTCGACGGGCACGCCCACCCCGGTCTCACCGTGCGCCGCGCCCGCCGTCTCGGCATCGCGTTCGTCCCGCAGCGCCGCGAACTGGCGATGGGCCTCACGGTCGCCGAGAACATCATGCTCGGCGCGCTCCCGGTGAGCCGCGGCGTCGTCGACTGGCGGGCCGTCCACGCCCGGGCCCGCACGGCGCTCGCCGACCTCGGCCTCGCCATCGACGTACGCCGCCCCGCGGGCGAACTCACCGTCGCCGAACAGACCATGGTGGAGGTGGCGCGCGAAGTGCGGCGCGGCGGCCGGGTCCTCGTCCTCGACGAGCCGACCGCGTGCCTGAGCGCCGAGGCGGCCGGACAGATCCGGACGCTGGTGCGCAGGCTGCGCGACGAGGGCGTCGCCGTCGTCTACATCTCGCACTACATCGACGAGGTCATGGGCATCGCCGACCGCGTCACCGTGCTGCGCGACGGCGGCGTCGTCCGCAGCGGCCCCGCGGCCGGGTTCGACGCGGCGTCCCTGGTCCGCGACATGGTCGGCCGCGACGTCGTGTCCACCCGGCCCGAACGCCCGGCCCCCAAGGACGAGTTGGGGATGGCGGTACGGGGCCTCGGCCGCGGCCGGGTGATCCGCGACTTCTCCGTGCAGGTGCGCAAGGGCGAGGTCGTGGCGGTCCTCGGGCCCGCCGGGGACGCCCAGTCGGGACTCTTCGACCTCTTGTCGGGGCGGGCCAGGCCGGACACCGGCGCGTTCGAGATCGACGGGCGGACCGTGCCGTTCGGGAAGGTGGCCGCCTCGCTGGCGAGCGGACTGCGCTGCGTCACCGGCGACCGGCGCGCCCTCGGCCTCGTCCCCGAACTCTCCGTCGACGAGAACCTGTTGCTCGCCGGCGACCGCTTCGCCCGCCGCCGCTGGCACCGGGCCGGTGACCTGGCCCGGCGCGCCGAGCCACTGCGCGAGAACTACGGGGTGGTCGCGCTCGCCGGGAACCCGCCGGCCGGCACGCTCTCCGGCGGCAACCAGCAGAAGGTGCTGCTCGCCAAGTGGCTGGAGACCGAACCGGTCGTCGCCTTCCTGGAGGACCCCACCAACGGCGTGGACATCGCGGCGATGGCCGACATCCATGCCCTCGTCGACGCACTCGCCGCGCGCGGCGTCGCCGTACTGCTCGCGTCGTCGTCGGCCGAGGAGGTGCTGCGGCTCGCGGACCGGGTCGTCGTGGTCCGGGCGGGCCGGGTGGTCGCCGAGCGCGACGTGCCGGGTCTGAGCAGGGACGACCTGGTCGCCCTCGCCGTGGGCGGAGCGGCGTCGTGAGGGCGTG
>NZ_JAMOLN010000114.1 GCF_024448165.1 Streptomyces longispororuber | reverse complement strand
GGACGCCACCCGCCCGCTGCCGGAGGCGAAGCCCGCGCCGAAGAAGCCCGGCCGCGACCGGTACCTGGACCTGCTGCGCACCACCGCGCTGGTCCGCGTCGTCGTCTACCACCTGTTCGGGTGGGCGTGGCTGACGGTGCTCTTCCCGTCCATGGGCGTGATGTTCGCGCTCGCCGGATCGCTGATGGCCCGCTCGCTGAGCCGGCCCGCGATCGGCGTGATCCGCGGCCGCATCCGGCGACTGCTGCCGCCGATGTGGGCGTTCAGCGCGGCCGTCCTCACGCTGCTCTTCGCGGGCGGCTGGAACCCCGGCAAGGACCCGGACAACGGCGGCACCTGGGGCTGGATCAGCCTCGTCAACTACCTGGTGCCGATCGGCGCCCCCAGCTTCCCCTGGCACCTCGGGGACAAGGCGGGCCTCCTGGAGGACACCTGGCCCGCCCAGGCCGCGGGCCCGCTCTGGTACCTGCGTGCCTACATGTGGTTCGTGATCGCCTCGCCGCTGCTGCTCCGGGCGTTCCGCAAGGTGCCGTGGGCGACGCTGCTCGCCCCGCTCGGCCTCACCGCGATCGTCGGCACCGGCCTCGTCACGATCCCCGGCGAGACGGGCAACGCGGTCACCGACTTCGGTGTCTACGGCAGCTGCTGGGTGCTCGGCTTCGCCCACCACGAGGGCATGCTCGTCAGGATCCCGCGCTATCTCGCGGTGTCCGTCTCCGCGCTCGTGATGGCCTTCGGCATCTGGTGGGCCTCGGGCCACCTCGGCCCCGACGGCTGGGACCTGAACGACATCCCGCTGGCCCAGGCCACCTGGTCCTTCGGATTCGTCGTCATCCTGCTCCTGTACTCGCCCTCCTGGCAGCAACTGCCCGGCAGGCTCGCCAAGTTCGACAAGGTCATCACGCTGTCCAACAACCGGGCCGTGACGATCTACTTGTGGCACAACATGCTGATCATGGCCACGGTGCCGCTCATCGACCTCGCGTACAACCTGCCGTTCATGGACGACGCGCGCTGGAGCGGGGCGCTCGACTCGACGTACATGCTCTGGATGTTCGTGCTGGTCTGGCCGCTGATCGCGCTGGCGATCGTGAGCACGGGCTGGATCGAGGACCTGGCGGCCAAGCGCTCGCCGCGGCTGTGGCCGGACGGGTCGCGCCGCACGAAGAAGCACTGACGCCCGGCCCGGGGGAGGCATCGGCCGCCCCCGGGCCTCACCACCCGCCCGGCGGGCAGGTGAGAGCAACGTTCCCCGACGGTCACTCCACGCCACAGCCCGGAAATCCGGCCTCCCTACCTTCGGTCGCAAGAGCAGTGAACCGTGACCTGGAGGCGTCAGATGGCCGGCCGGAGCTGGATCGAACAGTGGGATCCCGAGGACGAGGCGTTCTGGGAGAGGACGGGCGCGAGGGTGGCCCGGCGCAATCTCGTCTTCTCCATCCTGTCCGAACACATCGGGTTCTCCGTGTGGACCCTGTGGTCGGTCATGGTCCTGTTCATGGGACCCGAGTACGGCATCGACCCGGCGGGGAAGTTCTTCCTCGTCTCCATGGCCACGCTCGTCGGCGCCTTCGCCCGCGTGCCCTACACCTTCGCCGTCGCCGTCTTCGGCGGCCGCGCCTGGACGGTCATCGCGGCGAGCATGCTGCTCGTGCCGTCGATCGCCGCGTTCGCCGTGATGGAGCCGGGCACCTCGTACAGCACGTTCATGGTGTGCGCGGCGCTCACCGGCGTCGGCGGCGGCAACTTCGCCTCCTCCATGACCAACATCAACTCCTTCTTCCCGATGCGGAAGAAGGGCTGGGCGCTCGGACTGAACGCGGGCGGCGGCAACATCGGCGTCCCCGTCATCCAGCTGATCGCGCTCGCCGTCATCGGCGCGGGCGGCGGCCCGCGCGTCCTGCTCGGGATCTACATCCCGCTGATCGTCGTCTCGGCGGTCTGCGCGGCCCTGTTCATGGACAGCCTGGCCACCGTCAAGAACGACACCGGTGCCGCCAAGGACGCCGCCCGGGACGTGCACACCTGGATCATGGCGTTCCTCTACATCGGCACCTTCGGCTCGTTCATCGGCTACTCGTTCGCCTTCGGGCTCGTCCTGCAGACCCAGTTCGGCCGCACCCCGCTGCAGGCGGCGGGCGTCACGTTCATCGGCCCGCTGCTCGGCTCGCTGATCCGTCCGGTCGGCGGCCGGCTCGCGGACCGGTTCGGCGGGGCGCGCATCACGCTGTGGAACTTCGTGGCGATGGCGGCGGCGACCGGGGTGGTGATCCTGGCGTCGGTGCAGAAGTCGCTGGCCCTGTTCACGGTCGCGTTCATCGTGGTGTTCGTGCTGAGCGGCCTCGGCAACGGGTCCACGTACAAGATGATCCCCGGCATCTTCCAGGCCAAGGCGCTCGCCACCGGGCTCACGGGGGAGGAGGCCGCGGCGTACGGGCGGCGCCTGTCGGGCGCGTCGATGGGGTTGATCGGCGCGGTCGGGGCACTCGGCGGACTCGGCATCAACCTGGCCTTCCGCCAGTCCTTCCAGACGGCGGGCACCGGCACCGGCGCCTTCGTGTCCTTCCTGGTCTTCTACGGGGCGTGCTTCGTGGTCACCTGGGCCGTATACCTTCGCCGGTCGGCCGCCCGCTCCGTCGCCGCACCGACGGCCGAGGCAAAGCCGCAGCTCAGCTACGCGGAGGTGTGAGCGACCCGCACGTAACACGTACGCAATCATGTGGATCCGGGCCCGTCACGGGTTGTTGACAGGCTCGGACGACGCCAGGAGAGCCACGGCAGCACGAACGACAGCACGACCAGTGCACGGGACGACCGTCGAGCGGGACGAGAACGAGCATGTACGAACCACAGCAGTCCGCCCCCGAGCAGGCCCACGGCCCGCTCGCGGGGTTCACCGTCGGCGTGACCGCCGCCCGTCGCGCGGACGAGCTCGGGGCGCTGCTGCGGCGGCGCGGCGCGGCGGTGCAGCACGCACCCGCCCTGCGCATCGTGCCGCTCGCCGACGACAGCGAACTCCTCGCCGCGACGAAGGAGTTGCTCGACCACGCGCCCGACGTGGTGGTCGCCACGACCGCCATCGGGTTCCGCGGCTGGGTCGAGGCGGCCGACGGCTGGGGCCTGGGCGACGCCCTCCTGGACCGGCTGCGCGGTGTCGAACTGCTCGCGCGCGGGCCGAAGGTCAAGGGCGCGATCCGGGCCGCGGGCCTGACCGAGGAGTGGTCGCCGTCGTCCGAGTCGATGGCGGAGGTCCTGGAGCGGCTGCTCGCCGAGGGCGTCCAGGGGCGGCGCGTGGCCGTCCAGCTGCACGGGGAGCCGCTGCCCGGCTTCGTGGAGGCGCTGCGCGAGGCGGGCGCCGAAGTGGTGGGCGTCCCCGTCTACCGGTGGATGCCGCCGGAGGACATCGGCCCGGTGGACCGGCTGCTCGACGCGACGGTTTCGCGGAGCGTGGACGCGCTGACCTTCACCTCGGCCCCGGCGGCGGTGTCGCTGCTGAACCGGGCCGAGGAGCGGGGCCTGCTGCCCGAACTGCTCGCGGCCCTGCACCACGACGTGGTCCCGGCCTGCGTCGGCCCGGTGACGGCGCTGCCGCTGCAGGCGCACGGCGTGGACACCGTGCAGCCGGAGCGGTTCCGGCTCGGCCCGCTGGTCCAGCTGCTCTGCCAGGAACTGCCGTCCCGGGCCCGTACGCTCCCGGTCGCCGGACACCGCGTCGAGATCCGCGGTCACGCGGTCCTGGTCGACGGGGCGCTGCGCCCGGTGCCGCCCGCCGGGATGGCGCTGCTGCGCTCGCTGGCCCGGCGGCCCGGCTGGGTGGTGGCACGGGCGGAGCTGCTGCGCGCGCTGCCCGGCGCGGGCCGCGACGAGCACGCGGTGGAGACGGCGATGGCCCGTCTGCGCTCCGCTCTCGGCACCCCGAAGCTGATCCAGACCGTGGTGAAGCGCGGCTACCGGCTCGCGCTGGACCCGGCGGCGGACGCCAAGTACGCGGACGACTGAGGGAGTTCGCGGCGCGGTGGCTCACCGCGCCCGCCGCCCCCACACCACGAGTCCCCGCACCAGGCAGCCGAGCGCACCGGTGCACAGCACGGCCCGCACCACGTTCCACGCCACCCACGGCCCCTCGAACCGGTCCCGCACCCGGGCCGGATCGGCGATCCGCGCCGGGTCGCCGGCCTGCGCCAGCGCGTCGTTGAGCGGCACGTTCACCCCGGACGTCAGCACGAACGCCACCCCGTACAGGACCAGCGCGACCACCACCCAGGAGCGCAGCGCCCGTTCGTGGCGCAGCCGCCAGACCGCCGCGCCCGTGAGCAGCAGCGCCCCGATGAAGCCGAGGAAGAACACCGGGTTCTGGATGACGTCGTTGATGTTCTGCATCACCTCGATGTACGTACGGTCGTCGCTGCGGGCCAGCGCGGGCATCACCGCGCAGCCGAACACGTAGAACGAGCCCGCCATCAGACCCATGGCGACCGTGGCCGCCCCCAGCACCCATCCCGTGAAACGCTTCGCTGTCGTCATGCGACCAGTCAAGACGAGGGCCGTCCGCCCCGACATCGTCGATCCGCGCATTCCCATACGCGAGCGTCCACCGTCCCTCGCCCGCGCGTACCGTACGGACATGCTGATCACTCCCGACATCGACCTGCGCCGGGGCGTCCCCGCCGATGCGCAGGCCCTCGCCGACGCCACGGTCCGCAACCTGGAGCACCTGCGCCCGATCGATCCCCACCGGGACCCGGAGTACTACACGGCCGACGGGCAGTTGGAGCGCCTCACGCAGCCGAACAGCGTGACGTGGCTGCTCTTCGACGGCGAGCTGGTCGTCGGCCGCCTCATGATCACCAGCATCGTGCTGGGCCCGCTGTGCAGCGCGAGCCTCGGCTACTGGGTCGACGCCGCGTACCGGGGCCGCGGCCTGATCCCCGCCGCGGTCGAGGAGATCGCCCGGATCGGCCGCGACGAGCTGGGCCTGCACCGCATCGAGGCCGGCACCCTCGTCGACAACACGGCGTCCCAGCGGGTCCTCGCCAAGTGCGGTTTCACCGAGTACGGCCGCGCGCCCCAGTACCTGCACATCGACGGCGAATGGCGCGACCACATCCTCTTCCAGCGCATCCTGCACGACGATCCCCCGCCGAACGTCCCCAAGTAGCGGTGCGGCACCGGGGGTTCCGGCTCCGCGCGTGGGCGGGCACTGTAGAGGACATGGCAGCAGTACCCACAGGGCCCTATCTCCACGAGCTGCGGTTCGACTCCGGACGCCTCTGCCTGGACCTGGTCGCCACCGCACACCCCGACGAACGCCTCACCTCCCCCGACCTGTTGCGCGCCTGGCTCGTCGGCGCCGGACTCGTCCCCGACACCGTCCCGCCGCCCGTCTGCGCCCCGGCCTGGCTCGCCGCGTTCCGTGAACTGCGTGGCCACATCGGCCAGTTGGTGCGCGGCGAGCTGGCGGGCCGGCCCGCCCCCGCCGCTCTGGAACGTGTCAACCTGCTGGCCCGCGCCGCCCCGCCGACGCCCTGTGCCGTCCGCGCCTCCGACGGCACCCTCGCCCGCTCCCTGCAGACCGCCCCCGGCTGTCCGGCCCTGCTCGCCGCGGTCGCCCGGGACGCCGTCGACCTGCTCACCGACCCGGCCGTGCGCGGCTGTCTGCGCCAGTGCGAGGGCGACAACTGCAGCCTCATCTACCTGGACACCTCCCGGGGCCGGCGCCGCCGCTGGTGCTCCAGCGAGGTCTGCGGCAACCGGGAGCGGGTGGCCAGGCACCGGCGCAGGGCGGCCCTCGCCCGGGCGTGAGACGAGCGCCACAACGCCCGTTGAACATCCGCGAGTTCGTCTGCGTATCAACTCCGTGAGCCCAGCCGAAAAGACGTGGCCGGATCGTCGAACTGGGGACACCGGAGGTAGGCGTGCGCAAGGATTCCGCCGTGGCCGATGAACGCCCGCCCCGGGCCCGACATCGTGCGCCCCGGCCCCCCGAGCCGGACGAGGAGCTGATGCGCGCGCTCTACGCCGAGCACGCGCGGCCGCTCCTGGCCTATGTGCTCCGGCTCGTGGCGGGGGACCGGCAGCGCGCGGAGGACGTCGTGCAGGAGACGCTCATCCGTGCCTGGAAGAACGCCGGCCAGCTCAACCGAGCGACCGGTTCGGTACGCCCCTGGCTGGTGACGGTCGCCCGACGGATCGTCATCGACGGCCACCGCAGCCGGCAGGCCCGGCCGCAGGAGGTCGACCCGTCGCCGCTGGAGGTCATCCCCGCGGAGGACGAGATCGACAAGGCGCTGTGGCTGATGACGCTGTCCGATGCCCTGGAGGACCTCACCCCGGCCCACCGGGAAGTGCTGGTCGAGACCTATTTCAAGGGGCGTACGGTCAATGAGGCGGCCGAGACGCTCGGCATCCCCAGCGGAACGGTGCGCTCCAGGGTGTTCTACGCGCTGCGCTCGATGAAGCTGGCTCTGGAGGAGCGGGGGGTGACGGCATGACATCGACGCACGGACCGTACGGACACGGGCCCACGGGCGATGTGCACGAGACGGTCGGCGCCTACGCGCTGGGCATCCTCGACGACGCGGAGGCGACCGCGTTCGAGGCCCATCTGGCGACCTGCGAGCTGTGCGCGCGGCAGCTGGAGGAGTTCGCGGGCATGGAGCCGATGCTCGCCGCGCTCGCCGATCTGCCGGGGGAGCGGGGCGCGCCGGTGGTCGGCGAGTCGCTCGCGGCCCGCCCGAGCCCGCGCCTCGCCGAGTCCCTGGCCGACGAGGTGGCCCGCAAGCGGGCGCAGAAGCGCCGCCGCGGCCTGTACCTGGTGGCGGCCGCCGCCGCGCTGATCATCGGCGGCCCGCTGACGGTGATGGCGGTGACGGACGACGGCGGCACCGGAACGGTCGCGGGCGACCCGCACCCCACCAGCCCCGCCGAGGACGCCTTCTTCCACCACATGGACGAGAAGGTGCAGGCCACCGACCCGACGACGAAGGTCAGCGCGACCGTCGGCATGGAGAAGAAGGCGTGGGGGACGCACACCGTCCTGCAGCTGAAGAACGTCAAGGGCCCGCTGAAGTGCTCGCTCATCGCGGTCGGCAAGGACGGCGAGCGCGAGACGGTCACCACCTGGGCCGTCCCGAAGTGGGGCTACGGCATCGACAACAGCACCCACGAGAGCGCCAAGTACCCGCTGTACGTGCACGGCGGCGCGGCCCTCGACCGCAACCAGATCGACCACTTCGAGGTGGAGACGCTCGACGGGAAGCGGCTCGTGGAGGTGAACGCGTGACCCCTCCGCGCCGCACGTAGCCTGACCGGGCCCTTTTCGCGTACCTTTGACGGCTGCCCAAGCACGTCAGAAGGGGGCCCGGTGGCCGCTCAGGCTCAGCACGATTCGACGGTGGACCGCGGGAGGAACGCCGCGGCCCGATCCGCCGCGGACTCCGTGCGTGACCGCGAGATCGGTGTCGAACAGGATCATCTCGACGCCGTCTACCGCCGCCTCGAGGAGAAGATCCACGAGGCGGAGTTCCTGATGGACGACGCCGCCAAGCGCGGCCAGGTCGGCACGCCCGGCGCGCTCGCCGAGCGGGACGCCCAGGTGTTCCGCGCGGGCATCCACCTCAACCGGCTCAACAACGAGTTCGAGGACTTCCTGTTCGGCCGGATCGACCTGCTGCTCGGCAAGGACGGCAAGAAGGGTCCCGACGGCGCGTACACCGCCGTCGAGCCGGCCGAGGGGGCCGTCCGCGCCGACAACACGGCCGACATCGCCGAGACGCTGCACATCGGCCGCATCGGCGTCCTGGACGCCGACTACTCGCCGCTCGTCATCGACTGGCGCGCCCCGGCCGCCGCGCCCTTCTACCGGTCGACCCCGGTCGACCCGGGCCGCGTCGTGCGCCGCCGCGTCATCCGCTCCAAGGGCCGCAAGGTGCTCGGCGTCGAGGACGACCTGATGCGTCCCGAGCTGACCGCGTACCTGGACGGCGAGACGCTGCCCGCGATCGGCGACGGCGCCCTGATGGCCGCGCTCGGCCAGGCCCGCAGCCACTCGATGCGCGACATCGTCGCCTCCATCCAGGCCGAGCAGGACCTGGTCATCCGGGCCCCCGCCGCGTCGGTGACGTACGTGGAGGGCGGTCCCGGCACGGGCAAGACGGCGGTGGCGCTGCACCGCGCCGCGTACCTCCTGTACCAGGACCGCCGCCGCTACGCGGGCGGCATCCTGATCGTCTCGCCGACCCCGCTCCTGGTCGCGTACACGGAGGGTGTGCTGCCCTCGCTCGGCGAGGAGGGCCAGGTCGCGATCCGCGCGGTCGGCTCCCTGGTCGACGGCGCGGAGGCCACGGAGTACGACAGCCCCGCGGTGGCCCGGGTGAAGGGTTCGTCGCGGATGCTGAAGGTGCTGCGCAAGGCGGCCCGCGGCGCGCTGGAGTCGCCGGTCCCGCCGCCTTCGCCCGCGTCCGGCGGCGACGGGCAGCTGGCCTTCGGCGACGACGAGGCCGACGAGGCCGACGACGCGGCCGGGGCGACGGCCGCCGTCACCACGAGCCGCCTGCGCGTGGTCGCCTTCGGCCGCCGCCTGGAGCTGGAGTCCGACCAGCTGAACCGCATCCGGCACGCGGCGCTGAGCGGCACGGCCCCCGTGAACCACCTGCGGCCGCGCGCCCGCAAGCTCCTGCTGGACGCGCTCTGGAGCCAGTCGGGCGCCGGCAGCCGCCACACCGACCCCGAACTCGCCGCCGAGCTGCGCTCGTCCTTCGACGACGACATCACGGGCGAGGACGACTTCATCCGGTTCCTCGACGCGTGGTGGCCCGAACTGACGCCGCGCTCGGTGCTCGCCGCGATGGCCGACGAGAAGCGCCTGGGCCGCTGGGCCCGCCGCATCCTGAACCCGGGCGAGGTGCGCAAGCTCGCCCGGTCCCTGAAGCGGGACGCCCTCTCGGTCCACGACGTCGCCCTCCTCGACGAGCTGAACGCCGTCCTCGGCACCCCGGCCCGCCCGCGGAAGAAGCGCGAGTACGACCCGCTGGACCAGCTCACGGGCCTGGACGAGCTGATGCCCGTGCGCGAGGAGACCCAGTACGAGCGCGCCGAGCGCCTCGCGCAGGAGCGCACCGAGTACGCGCACGTCATCGTCGACGAGGCGCAGGACCTGACGCCCATGCAGTGGCGGATGGTCGGCCGCCGCGGCCGGCACGCCACCTGGACGATCGTCGGCGACCCGGCGCAGTCCTCGTGGTCGACCCCGGACGAGGCTGCCGAGGCCCGTGACGAGGCCCTCGGCAGCCGCCCGCGGCGCCGCTTCACGCTGACCGTCAACTACCGCAACCCGTCCGAGATCGCCGACCTCGCGGCGAAGGTGCTGGCGCTGGCGATGCCGGGCTCGCAGTCCCCGTCCGCGGTCCGCTCGACGGGCGTGGAGCCGCGCTTCACGGTCGTCGGGGACCGGCTCGGCAGCACGGTCCGCGAGGAGGCCGCACGGCTGCTCGACCGGGTCGACGGCACGGTCGGCGTCGTCGTGGCGATGAACCGCCGCGCGGAGGCGGCCCGCTGGCTGGCCGGGCTCGGCGAGCGCGTGGTGGCGCTGGGCTCGCTGGAGGCCAAGGGCCTGGAGTACGACGCCACGATCGTGGTCTCCCCGGCGGAGATCGCCGACGAGTCCCCGGCCGGTCTGCGGGTCCTGTACGTCGCGCTGACCCGGGCGACCCAGCAGCTCACGGTCGTCTCGGCGGACCGCGACGAGCCCGATGCGCAGGGGGTTCCGGACCTGCTGCGCGACTAGGGGCGACGGGCCCTTGTGTCCGCAGCAGCCGGTGTTACCGTTGATGACGGCACCGGCTCGATCCAAGCCCCCGGGCCCAACCTTCGTCCCTCAGAGGGACCACTTGCCGCGAGGCGAGCATGGCGGGTCGGTGTCGCTAGCGTGGAGAGGCCCACGTCACTTCGGTGACGTGGGCCTCTTTCTGTTTCCCCCAACTTCTCGTATGGTGGAAGTCAGTTTCCGAAAGCGCGGTGAACGTAAGGTTCACAATCCGATGCGGCTACCACGTACTCACCGGTAGGTGCGACCATCGGACGGCAACAGCTACACGGTGAAAGCAGAGGAAGTCGGCCATGGCAACGGCGCCCAGCGTCTCCTACTCGATGACGGTCCGGTTGGAGGTGCCCGCGAGCGGAACCGCTGTCTCGCAGCTCACCACCGCCGTGGAGTCCTCCGGAGGCTCGGTGACCGGCCTCGACGTCACCGCTTCCGGCCACGAGAAGCTCCGGATCGACGTCACGATCGCGGCCACCTCGACGTCCCACGCGGACCAGATCGTCGAGGAACTGCGCGGCATCGAGGGCGTGACGCTCGGAAAGGTCTCCGACCGTACGTTCCTGATGCACCTCGGCGGCAAGATCGAGATGCAGTCCAAGCACCCCATCCGCAACCGTGACGACCTGTCCATGGTCTACACGCCGGGTGTGGCCCGCGTCTGCATGGCGATCGCCGAGAACCCCGAGGACGCCCGCCGCCTCACGATCAAGCGCAACACCGTTGCGGTCGTGACGGACGGCTCCGCGGTCCTCGGCCTGGGCAACATCGGCCCGATGGCCGCCATGCCGGTCATGGAGGGCAAGGCGGCCCTCTTCAAGCGGTTCGCCGACATCGATGCCTGGCCGATCTGCCTGGACACCCAGGACACCGACGCCATCGTCGAGATCGTCAAGGCGATCGCCCCCGGCTTCGCGGGCATCAACCTGGAGGACATCTCCGCGCCGCGCTGCTTCGAGATCGAGGCCCGGCTGCGCGAGGCCCTCGACATCCCGGTCTTCCACGACGACCAGCACGGCACCGCCATCGTCGTCCTCGCCGCCCTGACCAACGCACTTCGCGTCGCGGGCAAGGCGATTGGGGACATTCGGGTCGTCATGTCGGGTGCCGGCGCCGCCGGTACCGCGATCCTCAAGCTGCTGCTCGCGGCGGGCGTCAAGAACGCGGTCGTGGCCGACATCCACGGCGTCGTGCACGCCGACCGCGAGGACCTGGTGGGCGCGGACAGCGAATCGCCGCTGCGCTGGATCGCCGACAACACCAACCCCGAGAGCCTGACCGGCACCCTCAAGGAGGCCGTCGTCGGCGCGGACGTCTTCATCGGCGTCTCGGCCCCGAACGTGCTGAACGGCGACGACGTCGCGGCCATGGCCGACGGCGCCATCGTGTTCGCGCTCGCGAACCCGGACCCGGAGGTCGACCCGGCGATCGCCCGTGAGACGGCGGCCGTCGTGGCCACGGGACGCTCCGACTTCCCGAACCAGATCAACAACGTCCTCGTCTTCCCGGGCGTCTTCCGCGGCCTGCTCGACGCCCAGTCGCGTACGGTCAACACGGAGATGATGCTGGCCGCGGCGACCGCCCTGGCCGACGTCGTCAGCGAGGACGAGCTCAACCCGAACTACATCATTCCGAGCGTCTTCAACGACAAGGTCGCGGGCGCCGTGGCCGGCGCCGTGCGCAACGCCGCGAAGGCGGCCGGAGTGGCTGTGACGGGGACCACGACCGCCTGAGGCCCGGCGCGTCGCGGAATGCGGGGCCCTTCCGGGCCCTCTAGGGTGGCCGGGAAGCAGGCCCCCCTAGGGCCGTTCCGCCCCCGGTGGTGGCGCTGTCCGTGTGACCCCCACGGGTGCCGGATTGGCTTTACCGCCGCTGGTGGGGGCAGGATGCGTCTTCGGGCGCGAGGGTCTGGACGACGGACCCGGGTCCTGGGCCTGACCGAGACCCTGGCAGCATCGGCTTCGCTGTTGCCCAACATGCGGCTTGCCGCCGCGTGGCACGCCTCAACGGCAAGAAGAACACGGGAGTACAAACATGAACCGCAGTGAGCTGGTGGCCGCGCTGGCCGACCGCGCCGAGGTGACCCGCAAGGACGCCGACGCCGTGCTGGCCGCGTTCGCCGAGACCGTCGGCGAGATCGTTGCCAAGGGCGACGAGAAGGTCACCATCCCCGGCTTCCTGACCTTCGAGCGCACCCACCGTGCCGCTCGCACCGCTCGTAACCCGCAGACCGGCGAGCCGATCAACATCCCGGCCGGTTACAGCGTGAAGGTCTCCGCGGGCTCGAAGCTCAAGGAAGCCGCCAAGGGCAAGTAAGTCTTAGGCGAGGAAGCGGTCCCCTGGGTTTCCGGGGGGCCGCTTTCGCGTGTGCGGGGTTCTTTCGCGTCGGCGGGTGCGGGTCTCGTCGTGGCTGGTCGCGCAGTTCCCCGCGCCCCTGAAAGGCGCACTCCGTGCGCCTCCAGGGGAAAGCGCGGCGGAGCCGCAGCTTTCAGGGGCGCGGGGAACTGCGCGAGAAGCCCCACCGGCCCGCAGGCGCCGGCGAATCGTCAGCCCGGCAGATGCGCGAGCGTCACGTCCGCCAACGTCCCGACGACCGTCGTACGGGGCCCGGGTGCGATGCCCGGAACCGACGGGACCGCCAGCAACCGGCACCCCGCGGAGAGCGCAGCCGCGGCCCCCGTGGGCGTGTCCTCCACGGCGAGACAGTCCGACGGCGCCGCCCCGAGCGCCCGAGCCGCGGCCAGGTACGGGTCGGGATGCGGCTTGCCGCGCTCCGTGTCGCCGTTCGTCACGAGCACCGTGAACCGCTCGGCCCCCAGGGACTTCACCACCAGCTCGGCCACGTGCCGCTCAGAAGCCGTCACGAGCGCCACAGGGACGCCGAGGGCCCGCGCCCCGTCCAACAGCCGCAGAGCGCCTGGCTGCAGCCGCACACCGGCGGCCACGGCCGCCGTGAACTCCCGGTCGAGGAAGGCGGCCGCGTCCTCGTACGGGAGATCCGTGCGGCCCTCGTCGACGAGCCGGCGCGCGGCGTCCCGGATCGTGAGGCCCGCGTACGCGTCGAGCCCGTCCCGGCCGGGCAGCAGCCGGGCCACGACGGCGAGCCAGGCCCGCTCGGAGTCGACGAGCGTGCCGTCCATGTCGGTCAGGAGCGCGGCGGGGCGGGGCAGTTGGATCATGGCGACTCTCGGGCTCTACGACGACGGGGCCGCCCGGTGTCCCGGACGGCCCCGTCAACGTACGCAATCAGAAGGGCGCTCAGCCCAGCGCCTTGCCCGGAAGCTCAACCTTCGCGCCGAGTTCAACGAGCTTCTCCATGAAGTTCTCGTAACCGCGGTTGATCAGGTCGATGCCGTGCACCCGGGACGTGCCCTGCGCGGCGAGGGCCGCGATCAGGTACGAGAAGCCGCCGCGCAGGTCGGGGATGACCAGGTCGGCGCCCTCCAGCTTGGTCGGGCCCGAAACGACGGCCGAGTGCAGGAAGTTGCGCTGGCCGAAGCGGCAGTCGGAGCCGCCCAGGCACTCGCGGTAGAGCTGGATGTGCGCGCCCATCTGGTTGAGCGCGGAGGTGAAGCCGAGGCGGGACTCGTAGACCGTCTCGTGGACGATCGACAGGCCCGTGGCCTGCGTGAGCGCCACGACGAGCGGCTGCTGCCAGTCCGTCTGGAAACCGGGGTGGACGTCCGTCTCCAGCGCGATGGACTTCAACTGGCCGCCGGGGTGCCAGAAGCGGATGCCCTCGTCGTCGATCTCGAAGGCGCCGCCGACCTTCCGGTACGTGTTGAGGAACGTCATCATCGAGCGCTGCTGGGCGCCGCGCACGTAGATGTTGCCCTCGGTCGCGAGCGCAGCCGACGCCCAGGACGCCGCCTCCAGGCGGTCGGAGAGCGCGCGGTGCGTGTAGCCGCCGAGCTTGTCCACACCGGTGATGCGGATGGTGCGGTCGGTGTCCATCGCGATGATCGCGCCCATTTTCTGCAGGACGCAGATCAGGTCCTCGATCTCCGGCTCGACGGCCGCGTTCGAGAGCTCCGTGACGCCCTCGGCGAGGACGGCCGTGAGCAGGACCTGCTCGGTGGCGCCCACGGAGGGGTAGGGGAGACGGATCTTGGTGCCGCGCAGCCGCTGCGGGGCCTCCAGGTACTGGCCGTCCGCGCGCTTCTCGATGGTCGCGCCGAACTGGCGGAGCACCTCGAAGTGGAAGTCGATCGGCCGGCCGCCGATGTCGCAGCCGCCGAGGCCCGGGATGAAGGCGTGGCCGAGGCGGTGCAGGAGCGGCCCGCACAGGAGGATCGGGATGCGGGAGGACCCGGCGTGCGCGTCGATGTCGGCCACGTTCGCCGACTCCACGTGCGAGGGGTCCATCACCAGCTCGCCCGGCTCCTCGCCGGGGCGGACCGTCACACCGTGCAGCTGCAGCAGACCGCGTACGACGCGGACGTCGCGGATGTCCGGGACATTGCGCAGCCGGCTCGGAGCGCTGCCGAGGAGGGCCGCGACCATGGCCTTGGGCACCAGGTTCTTGGCGCCGCGGACACGGATCTCGCCCTCCAGCGGGGTTCCGCCGTGGACAAGCAGTACATCGTCGGTGACGGTCATGAATCTCGCGTTCCGATGAGGTGGGCAGGGGGCCAAGGGACAAGGGTAAGGGCCGCCTCCCCCTGCTCCGTAAGCCCGAGGACGCAGGGAACCGTCATGACTTCGCTACAACACGAACCGTTCCGAATCGGGCACATGGGGTGACCGTCGGGCGGGCGTGCGCCCCTTCCGCTTCCATGCGCGCTGAGCTGCATTCATGCGGTTCTTACGCTTGGCTCCCCGTGCGGCGGGAAGATGCGGGATCATGTCTGCCATGACCGAGGTGTCCTCGCTCACAGGGCGGCTGCTCGTGGCCACACCCGCCCTCGCGGACCCGAATTTCGACCGGGCGGTCGTGCTGCTCCTCGACCACGACGAGGAGGGCTCGCTCGGCGTGGTGCTCAACCGGCCGACCCCGGTGGACGTCGGGGACATCCTGGAGGGCTGGGGCGAGCTGGCCGGTGAGCCGGGCGTCGTCTTCCAGGGCGGTCCCGTCTCCCTCGACTCCGCGCTCGGCGTCGCCGTGATCCCTGGGGACTCGCTGGAGGCGGCCCCCCTCGGGTGGCGCCGCGTGCACGGCGCGATCGGTCTCGTCGACCTGGAGGCGCCGCCGGAGCTGCTGGCCGCCGCGCTCGGCAGTCTGCGGATCTTCGCGGGGTACTCGGGCTGGGGGCCCGGCCAGTTGGAGGACGAGCTGACCGAGGGCGCCTGGTACGTCGTCGAGTCGGAGCCCGGTGATGTCTCCGCCACCCGGCCCGAGGGTCTGTGGCGCGCGGTCCTGCGCCGCCAGCGCAGCGAACTGGCGATGGTGGCGACGTATCCGGACGACCCTTCGCTCAACTGACGGGTTTCAGTACCCTTGGGCTCCATGAGCACTCTTGAGCCCGAGCGCGGGACAGGTACGGGGACCCTCGTAGAGCCGACGCCGCAGACGTCGCACGGCGACGGCGATCACGAGCGCTTCGCCCACTATGTCCAGAAGGACAAGATCATGGCGAGCGCGCTGGACGGGACGCCTGTGGTCGCGCTCTGCGGCAAGGTGTGGGTGCCGGGCCGTGACCCGAAGAAGTATCCCGTCTGTCCCATGTGCAAGGAGATCTACGAGTCCATGGGCGCCGGTGGCGACAAGGACGGTGGCAAGGACGGCGGGAAGAAGTAGCCCCACCCCCCTTTCCTGTCTCCTGTGTGGCCTCCCGGGCGAGGTCTTCTGTGAGGCCCCTGGTGCGCTGATGCGCGCACCAGGGGCCTCTTTTTGTGCTTCGTAAACCATTGCGCTCACTGGTCCAGTCCTTTTAGCCTCCGTCGTGTTGTGCAGAGCGAAACCCCCATTGCGTATGTTGCAACGACACTTCGGAGGCGTTTCCGATGAACCACCCCCGTACGTTCGCCGCACGAACCGCCGTCCCCCTCGCGGCACTTGTCCTGGCGGCCACCGCCTGCGCCCCCGGCACCTCCGACAACAGCGGCTCCGCCGACGACGAGAAGAGCGGCACCCTGCGCGTCTGGCTCTTCCAGGAGGTCAACAACGCGCCCAAGAAGCAGGTCGTCGACGAGACCGTCACCGCCTTCGAGAAGGCGCACGACGGGGCGAAGGTGAAGGTCGAGTACATCCCCGTCGAGACCCGCGCCGAGAAGATCAAGGCCGCCTTCAACGACCCGAAGAGCGCGCCCGACGTCATCGAGTACGGCAACACCGACACCGCCGGGTACGTGAAGGACGGCGGACTCGCGGACGTGACGAAGGAGTTCGCGGCCTGGGACGAGGCCGCCCAGACGGACCCGACCGCCAAGCAGTCCGTCACCGTCGACGGCAAGGTCTACGGCGCCCCGTACTTCGTCGGCGTCCGAGCCCTCTACTACCGGACCGACGTCTTCGAGCAGCTGGGCGTCGACGTCCCGAAGACCCAGGCCGAACTCGTCGCCACCGCCCGGAAGATCCACAAGGTGCGTCCCGAGCTGTACGGACTCGCCGTCGGCGGCGCGTACACCTACGGCGCGATGCCCTTCATCTGGGCCAACGGCGGTGAACTCGCCGACGAGAAGGGCGACGGGTACGTCTCCGCGATCGACAGTCCCGCCGCGCGGAAGGGCATCAAGGCCTACACGTCCCTCTTCGGCGACACCAACTGTCCCGCCGCCAAGTGCGCCGCCATGGGCGGCAACGACACCGTCACCGCCTTCGCCGCGGGCAAGGCCGCCATGGCGATCGGCGGCGACTTCAGCCACCAGGCCATGGAGGACGGCAAGGTGAAGGGGAAGTACGCCGTCGTGCCGCTGCCGGGGGTGAAGGCGGGGGAGATCGCGCCCGCGTTCGCCGGCGGCAACAACATCGGTGTGCTCAGGAGCACCTCGCACCGCACCCTCGCCGTCGACCTCATGAAGCAGCTCGCCGGGAAGGACACCCAGCGCGAACTCTTCGCCGGCATGGGGTTCCTGCCCACCTACACCGACGTGCGGGACGAGGTCGCGAAGAAGGAGCCGTTCGTCGCGCCGTTCGTGAAGACCCTCGGCGCCGGCGCCAAGTTCGTGCCCGCCTCGCCGGCCTGGGCCAAGATCGACGCCTCGCTCGTCCTGCCGACCATGTTCCAGGAGATCGTCAGCGGACGTAAGGACGTGAAGGCCGCCTCCGGTGACGCGGCGCGGAAGATGGACGACGCCTTCGGGGCCGCCGGGTGAGGTCCGTGCACGGCGCGCGCTGGACACCCTGGCTGTATCTGGCCCCCGCCCTGGTCCTGCTGGGCGGACTGCTCGTCTACCCGATCTACCAACTCGGCCTGATCTCCTTCCTGGAGTACACCCAGGCCCAGGTCAGCGGCGGCGAACCGACGACCTTCCAGGGCCTCGCCAACTACCAGCACCTGTTCTCCGACAGCCAGTTCTGGCAGGTACTGCTCGCCACCGTGCTGTTCGCGGCGGCCTGCGTCGTCTCCACGCTGCTCGTCGGCTGCGCGCTCGCCGTGCTGCTCACCCGGGTGCGGGCCGTGCCCCGGCTCGCGCTGATGCTGGCCGCGCTCGGCGCCTGGGCGACCCCGGCGATCACCGGGTCCACCGTCTGGATGTTCCTCTTCGACCCGGACTTCGGCCCGGTCAACAAGACGCTCGGACTCGGCGACTTCTCCTGGACCTACGGGCGGTACAGCGCCTTCGCGCTCGTCCTGCTCGAAGTGGTCTGGTGCTCTTTCCCGTTCGTCATGGTGACCGTGTACGCGGGGATCAGGGCCATCCCGGGCGAGGTCCTGGAGGCGGCCTCGCTCGACGGGGCCTCGCAGTGGCGGACCTGGCGCTCGGTCATGGCGCCGATGCTGCGGCCCATCCTCGTCGTCGTCACCATCCAGTCGATCATCTGGGACTTCAAGGTCTTCACCCAGATCTACGTCATGACGAACGGCGGCGGCATCGCAGGACAGAACCTCGTGCTCAACGTGTACGCCTACCAGAAGGCCTTCGCCGGGAGCGAGTACAGCCTCGGCTCGGCCATCGGCGTCGTGATGCTCGTGATCCTGCTCGCGGTGACGCTCGTCTATCTGCGGCTGATGCGCCGAGAGGGGAGAGAGCTGTGACCCTGCCCGGCATACGGGCCGCGCGCGGTCTGCGCGTCCGCCGGCCCTGGCGGCTCGCCGCCGAGGCGTCCGCGCTGCTGATCGCCCTCGTCGTCGCCTTCCCCCTCTACTGGATGGTGCTCAGCGCCTTCAAACCGGCCGGCGAGATCGAATCGACCGAGCCCCGCCCCTGGACACTCGCCCCGTCCCTCGACTCCTTCCGCCGCGTCTTCCAACAGCAGGAATTCGGCCGGTACTTCCTCAACAGCCTCATCGTCGCGGGCACCGTCGTCGTGGTCTCCGCGCTCGTCGCATTCCTCGCGGCGACGGCCGTGACGCGATTCCGATTCCGGTTCCGCACGACGCTGCTCATCATGTTCCTCGTCGCGCAGATGGTGCCCGTGGAAGCGCTCACCATCCCGCTCTTCTTCCTGATGCGGGACTTCGGACAGCTCAACACGCTCGGCTCGCTGATCCTGCCCCATCTCGCCTTCTCGCTGCCCTTCGCCGTGTGGATGCTGCGCGGCTTCGTGAAGGCGGTCCCCGAAGCGCTCGAAGAGGCCGCCTACATCGACGGCGCGAGCCGCGCCCGCTTTCTCTGGCAGATCCTCTTCCCCCTCGTCTTCCCCGGTCTGGTGGCGACGAGCGTCTTCTCCTTCATCTCCACCTGGAACGACTTCCTGTTCGCGAAGTCCTTCATCATCAGCGACACGTCCCAGTCGACGCTGCCGATGGCCCTGCTCGTCTTCTTCAAACCGGACGAGAACGACTGGGGCGGAATCATGGCAGCCTCGACCGTGATGACCCTCCCCGTACTCGTCTTCTTCGTCCTCGTGCAGCGGCGCCTGGTCTCCGGGCTCGGCGGCGCGGTCAAGGACTGACCCCCTAGAGACCCCATAGAGAAGGGCCTGGCATTCATGGATCTCATTCCGGCACCCCGCCGTGTGGTGGAGGGCGACGGCTCGTACGAACTCGGTGGCGGCACCGGGATCGTGGCGGGCGAGGGCACCGAGGACACGGCGCGCTGGCTGCGCGCCACGCTCGGCGCCGTGACCGGGCTCGCACTGGCGCCCGCGAGCGCGGACGGCACCGATGCCGTACGGCTGTCCGTCGACCCCTCCCTGGCGGCGGAGGCGTACCGGCTGAGCGTCACCGCCGACGGCGTGACCATCGAGGGCGGCGCCGCGGCCGGTGTCTTCTGGGGGGCCCAGACGCTGCGTCAGCTCCTCGGCCCCGACGCCCACCGCCGGGCCCCGCTCGCCGCCGACCGCCGGTGGACCCTGCCGTACGTGACGATCGAGGACAGCCCGCGCTTCCGCTGGCGCGGCGCGATGCTCGACGTGTCCCGCCACTTCATGCCGAAGGACGGGGTCCTGCGCTTTCTCGATCTGCTGGCCGCCCACAAACTCAACGTCTTCCACTTCCACCTCACCGACGACCAGGGCTGGCGTGTCGAGATCAAGCGCTACCCGAAACTGACGGAGCACGGCTCCTGGCGGTCACGGACGAAATTCGGCCACCGGGCCTCGGAGTTGTGGGAGGACAAGCCGCACGGCGGCTTCTACACGCAGGACGACATTCGGGAGATCGTCGCCTACGCCCACGCCCGGCATATCGCGGTGGTCCCCGAGATCGACGTGCCCGGCCACTCGCAGGCGGCCATCCACGCGTATCCGGAACTCGGCAACTCCGATGTGATCGACACGTCTTCTCTCCCCGTCTGGGACACCTGGGGCGTCAATCCGAACGTACTCGCCCCCACTGACAACACCCTCCGGTTCTACGAGGGCGTCTTCGAGGAACTCCTCGGCCTCTTCCCCTCGACGTTCATCCACGTCGGCGGCGACGAATGCCCCAAGGACCAGTGGAAGCAGTCGCCGACCGCCCAGGCCCGCATCAAGGAACTGGGACTGAAGGACGAGGACGAGCTGCAGTCCTGGTTCATCCGGCACTTCGACACCTGGCTGAGTGAGCGCGGCCGGCGGCTCGTCGGCTGGGACGAGATCCTGGAGGGCGGCCTCGCGCCCGGCGCCACCGTCTCCTCCTGGCGCGGCTACGCGGGCGGCATCACCGCGGCCAAGGCGGGCCACGACGTCGTCATGTGCCCCGAGCAGCAGGTCTATCTGGACCACCGGCAGGCGGCCGGGGAGGACGAGCCGGTCCCGATCGGGTACGTCCGCACCCTGGAGGACGTCTACCGCTTCGAGCCGGTTCCGCCGCAGCTCACCGCGGACGAGGCCCGGCACGTGCTCGGCACCCAGGCCAACCTGTGGAGCGAGGTGATGGAGGACGCCCGGCGCGTCGACTACCAGGCCTTCCCGCGCCTCTCCGCCTTCTGCGAGGTGGCCTGGAGCGAACTGCCCGCCCCGGCCGAGCGCGACTACGCGGACTTCGAGCGCCGCATGGCCGTCCACTACCGGCGACTTGACGCGCTGGGCGTCGACTACCGGCCGCCGGGCGGCCCGTTGCCGTGGCAGCGTCGCCCCGGAGTGCTCGGACGTCCGATCGAAGGGGCGCCCCCGAACGTGTGAGTCCGGCCCTCGTGCGGCGTGTCCCGGGGGTGCACTCCCGGGACACGTGCGCCCCCAGGGGCGCGACCGGCCCTTATATCGCGCCTACGTCACCCCATACATCGCCGAAGAGTGTCAATTCGCGCTCACCGGCGATGCGGTGCGATATCGGTCATCTCCCAGGTGGAAGGGGCGAATGCCTCCTACCGGACCCCCTCTCCGGGCTCCCGGGAAGATGTGCCAGAGTTGCCACGTCCGGCCTGTCAGCACGTACCGTACGGCGGAACAGGCGTAACGGCGGGAACGGCGGTCACGCGCGGACCACGCGGGACCGGCACGCCGCCGGGCGCGCGGCCGGACATCGGGAAGGGGCAGCCGGTTTTGACCACGCACGCACCGCAGGCGACACAGGCCGCGGTACTTCCGGGTTCGCTGGACGAGGCGGTCGCAGCGCTCGCCGCGATGCCCGCGGCCGTGCCCGTCGCCGGCGGCACCGACCTCATGGCCCAGGTCAACGCGGGTCAACTCCGCCCGGCCGCCCTCGTCGGCCTCGGCCGGATCAGCGAGATCCGCGGCTGGCAGTACCAGGACGGCCACGCGCTGCTCGGCGCCGGCCTCACCCACGCCCGGATGGGCCGCCCCGACTTCGCCGCCCTCATCCCCGCCCTCGCCGCCTCCGCGCGCGCCGCGGGCCCGCCGCAGATCCGCAACGCGGGCACGCTCGGCGGCAACATCGCGTCGGCCGCCCCGACGAACGACGCGCTGCCCGTACTGGCCGCCCTCGAAGCCACGTTGATCATCGCGGGGCCGCAGGGCGCCCGCCGCGAGGTCCCCGTCTCGCACCTGCTGGCCGGCATGGAGATGCTCCGGCCCGGCGAGCTGATCGGCTTCGTCCGGGTCCCGCTGCTGCACGCGCCGCAGGTCTTCCTGAAGGCCACCGGACGGACCGGCCCCGGCCGGGCGACCGCGTCCGTGGCCCTGGTCCTCGACCCGGCCAGGCGCGGCGTGCGCTGCGCCGTCGGCGCCATCGCGCCGATGCCGCTGCGCCCGCTGGAGGCCGAGCAGTGGGTGGCCTCGCTCATCGACTGGGACGGCGAGCGGAGCGCACTCGTACCGGAGGCCGTGCAGGCGTTCGGCGAGTACGTCGCCGCGGCCTGCATCCCCGACCCGGCCCCCGCTCCCGACGGCACGCAGGAGACCCTGCCGGCCGCCGTACTGCATCTGCGGCGCACCGTCGCCGCGCTGGCCCGACGTGCACTCGGGAGGGCGCTGTCGTGACGAACCCCGGTACCGGTCATGGCTCTGGCGCGGACGGCTGGGAGCCGTTGCCCCAGGGCGACTACGACTCCGACGCGACCGCGTTCGTACAGCTGCCGCCCGACGGCTTCCCCGACGAGGCGCCGCTCGCCGCACCCGGCCACGGCTACGTGCCGCCGCAGATAACGGTGAGCCCGGCCACGGGTGCCGCCGCGACCGACCCGGCGGCGACCGGGGTGTGGGTGCTGCCGCAGGAGCTGACGGGGGCCGGGGAGTCTTCGGATCCCGCCGGTGCCCCTTCGGGCGGTGCTTCCGGTGACCCTTCGGGCGGTGCTGCGGGTGGCGCGGGCGTCAGCTGGCCCGACGCGAACCAGCAGCAGTACGGGGCGCCCGCGCAGGGCAGCACCGGCCAGTGGTCGATCCCGCTCGCGGGCGGTGAACTGCCGGACGAGTCGGGCGAGTTCACGACCTCGGCGCTCGCCTCGCAGTGGGGCGACCGCACGCCGCCGCCCGCCACGCTGCCGGGCGGCGCGGCCGCGCCGTGGGCGAGTGAGGCGTGGGCCCAGCCGGCCGGTCCTGAGCCCGAAGCGGAACCGGAACCGGAACCGGAACCGGTGGTTGCCGAGGTTCCTGAGGTCGAGGCCGAGCTGGAACCGGAGGCCGTACGGGCCGAGGAGCCGGTAGAGGCGGACGCGGATGCGCCTTCGGACACGGATGTGGAGGCGGGGTCGGAGCCGGGGACGGCTGTTTCCGACCTGGACGCGGACGGCGAGACGGCGGACGACACGGAGACGGACGACGCCCCGGCCCGCCTCCCGCTCCACGACGACCACCCCCTGGTCAGCTACGTCCTGCGGGTCAACGGCGCCGACCGCCCCGTCACGGACGCCTGGATCGGCGAGTCGCTCCTGTACGTGCTGCGCGAGCGCCTCGGCCTGGCGGGTGCCAAGGACGGCTGCTCGCAGGGCGAGTGCGGAGCGTGCAACGTCCAGGTGGACGGCCGCCTCGTCGCCTCCTGCCTGGTGCCCGCGGCGACCGCGGCCGGCAGCGAGGTCCGCACCGTCGAGGGTCTGGCCGCCGACGGGCAGCCCTCCGACGTGCAGCGGGCGCTGGCCGCCTGCGGGGCCGTCCAGTGCGGCTTCTGCGTTCCCGGCATGGCGATGACGGTCCACGACCTGCTCGAGGGCAACCCGAACCCGACCGACCTGGAGGCTCGCCAGGCGCTGTGCGGCAATCTGTGCCGCTGCTCCGGGTACCGGGGCGTCCTGGACGCGGTCCGGCAGGTGACGGTCGAGCGGCAGACGTCCGCGGAGGCGGCGGCCGCCGAACCACCGCCCGGCCCCGGCGCGGAGGAACCCCGCATCCCGCACCAGGCGGGCCCGGCGCCCAGCGAGGGCATCCAGGACTTCCACGGCGATCACGGCGATCACGGCGGTCAGGGAACCTACGGGGATCGCGGCGACCACGACGCTCACGGGTCGCACGGTCCGCACGGTACGTACGGGGACTTCAAGGACGGAGGCCAGGCGTGACCAACGAGACGACCGAGGTCCCCGTGGCCCCAGAGGCGGAAGGCCTCCCGCACGGACTGGGCACCACGCTCCCCTCGGCGGAGGCCCGCGCCAAGACGGAGGGCACCTTCCCGTACGCCTCCGACCTGTGGGCCGAGGGCCTGCTCTGGGCGGCGATCCTGCGCTCCCCGCACGCGCACGCACGCGTGGTCTCCATCGACACCACCCACGCGCGCGAGATGCCCGGCGTCCACGCGGTGGTCACGCACGAGGATGTCGCCGGCGGCCCGCTCCCCGGCCACCGCACGGCGGACCGCCCGGTCTTCGCCTCCGAGGTCGTACGCCACCACGGCGAGGCCCTCGCGGCGGTCGCGGCCGACCACCCGGACACGGCCCGGATGGCCGCCGCGGCGATCATCGTCGAGTACGAGGTGCTCGACCCGGTCACCGACCCCGAGCAGTCCTTCGCCGCCGAACCCCTGCACCCCGACGGCAACCTGGTCCGCCACATCCCGCTGCGCCACGGCGACGCGGAGGCGACGGGCGAGGTGATCGTCGAGGGCCAGTACCGCATCGGCCGCCAGGACCCGGCGCCGATCGGCGCCGAGGCCGGCCTCGCCGTACCCCGCCCCGACGGCGGCGTGGAGCTCTACATCGCGTCCACGGACCCGCACGGCGACCGCGATCTGGCGGCCTCCCGCTACGGCCTGGAGCCGGAGCGCGTGAAGGTCGTCGTCACGGGCGTGGCGGGCGCGACGGCCGACCGGGAGGACCCGAGCTTCCACCTCCCGCTGGGGCTGCTGGCGCTGAAGACCGGCTGCCCGGTCAAGCTGACGGCGACCCGCGAGGAATCCTTCCTGGGCCACCCGCACCGCCACCCCACGCTGCTCCGCTACCGCCACCACGCGGACGCGGACGGCAGGCTGGTGAAGGTCGAGGCGCAGATCCTGCTCGACGCGGGCGCCTACGCGGACACCTCGTCGGACGCGCTGGCGGCGGCCGTGGCCTTCGCCTGCGGCCCGTACGTGGTGCCGCACGCCCTGATCGAAGGCTGGGCGGTCCGCACGAACAACCCGCCCTCCGGTCACGTACGGGGCGAGGGCGCGCTCCAGGTCTGCGCCGCCTACGAGGCCCAGATGGACAAGCTCGCGAAGAAGCTGGGCATCGACCCGGCCGAGCTGCGCATGCGCAACGTCCTTGCGACGGGCGACGTCCTGCCGACGGGCCAGACGGTGACGTGCCCCGCGCCGGTCGCCGAACTCCTCTCCGCGGTGCGGGACTTCCCGCTGCCCGCCCTTCCGAAGGACACGCCCGAGGAGGACTGGCTGCTGCCGGGCGGACCGGAGGGGGCCGGTGAGCCCGGGGCGGTCAGGCGGGGCGTCGGCTACGGCATCGGCATGGTCCACATGCTCGGCGCGGAGGGCGCGGACGAGGTGTCGACGGCCACCGTCAAGGTCCTGGACGGCGTCGCCACGGTCATCTGCGCGGCGGTCGAGACGGGCCAGGGCTTCACCACCCTCGCCCGCCAGATCGTCCAGGACACGCTCGGCATCGACGAGGTGCACGTGGCGCCGGTCGACACGGACCAGCCGCCGGCGGGCCCGGGCTGCCGCGGCCGACACACATGGGTGTCGGGCGGTGCGGTGGAACGCGCGGCGAAGATGGTCCGCACGCAGCTGCTCCAGCCGCTGGCCCACAAGTTCGGCATGTCCACGGAGCTCCTCCAGATCGCGGACGGCAAGATCACGTCGTACGACGGGGTCCTGTCCACGACGGTCGAAGAGGCCATGGAGGGCAAGGAGTTGTGGGCGACGGCGCAGTGCCGCCCCCACCCCACCGAGCCGCTGGACGCGACCGGCCAGGGCGACGCCTTCGTGGGCCTCGCGTTCTGCGCGATCCGCGCGGTCGTCGACGTCGACATCGAGATCGGCTCCGTACGGGTGGTGGAACTGGCGGTGGCGCAGGACGTCGGCCGGGTCCTCAACCCGGGCCAGCTCGCGGCCCGCATCGAGGCCGGGGTCACGCAGGGCGTGGGCGCGGCGCTCACGGAGAACCTCCGGACCCCGAAGGGCGTCGTCCGGCGCCCCGACCTGACCGGCTATGCGCTGCCCACGTCCCTCGACGCGCCGGACATCCGCATCGTGAAGCTGGTCGAGGAGCGGGACGTGGTCGCCCCGTTCGGCGCGAAGGCCGCCAGCGCGGTGCCGGTGGTCGCGTCCCCCGCTGCGGTCGCCTCGGCGGTCCGCGCGGCGACGGGCCGCCCGGTGAACCGCCTCCCGATCCGCCCGCAGGCGGCGGTCGTGACGGAACCGCTGCCCGTGCCCGCCGCAGCCGCCGAGGCAACTGGCTGAATCCCACGGCCTGTTGACCGCACCGCCTCGGTTTCGAACTGTTACGCGCCGTGGCGTTCTGTGACGTGATGTGTGTTGCCTCTGCCCTGAGGCGACTGTGAACTGTCAGTGCGCCTGGCTAGAGTTGTGCCCAGACTTCTGACTTTGGCTTCGGCAGTGACCGTACGGGGCACGGGGATCCAAGGGACTTCACGGGGGAACGGGGAGGGCGGACGCGATGGCGGACGACAAGGGTGGCGGTGGCCTGGGCGGCTGGGCGTTCGGCGTCGTCGAGGCGGCGAAGGACGCGGTCGGTGACGTCGTCACCGAGCTGGAGTCGTTCACCAAGTTCCAGCAGCGGGTCGACCAGCTGATCAAGGACCTGAGGGAATCACCGGCGGGCCCGAAGAAGGTCGGCCACGAGCCGCTGGGCCGCACGAAGTTCGGCGGCGGCCACAAGGGCTGGCACGAGGCCGACAGCATGTTCACCCAGTACGACACGGTGATCGCCGACCTGGAGAACCTCTCGAGCCTCCTCTCGGACTCGATAGAGGCGATGGGCATCGCGGTGCTGGCGTCGCACAAGGGTTACGACAACGTCGACGACGACGTGCGGCGGCGGTTGGCCGCGATCAATGCGGAGACCACGGATCACTACGGCGGCGAGTACGTGCCGGAGAAGGAGAAGCAGGCCGCGGATCCCGGCGGGTCGGGCAAGGCCGAGAAGCAGCGTGGCGGCGACAGCGGCGGGAGCATGTAATGGCTGGCCAGGGCAAGAAGACGTCGTTCGACGGCATGACGCACGAGCAGATGCTCGCGTGGCTCGACGAGGCGGACGCCGGCACGGTCCAGGCGGCGGCGGACAAGCTGTCCGCCGCGGCCAAGGAGATCCACTCCATCGCCGACGAGCTCAAGGTCCGTCCTCAGTGGGTGAAGTGGAAGGGCGACGGCGCCGACTCCTTCCGCCAGTGGGCGGGCAAGCTGGCCAACGTGACCGTGGCGATGGGCGACTACAGCCAGGACACGTCGAAGTGGCTCGGCCAGGCGGCCACGGCGATCGGCAAGGCCAAGACCTCGGCGCCGCGGGACAAGGGCGTCGACGCGAACATCGACGCGGCGCGGTCCGCGCACAACGATCCTGACGCGCAGACGATCCTCTCGAAGAACATGGCGGTGCGACAGCAGACCGCTGATGAGTTGGAGAAGCTGGGGCAGGCGTATTCGTTGTCTGCTTCGCAGATGGCGGCGGCGCGGAAGCCGGAGCTTTTGAAGTTTCCGCCGATGCCGTCGAAGATCCAGGACCCCGAGGCCAGCAAGTTCTACGGAAGCGAGGACTTGGGCACCGGACGGGGCGGTGCAGGGGGAGGCGCCGTCGGTGGCGCCCCTTCGATCGCAGGTACGGGTTCAGCGGCGCACGGAGCCGCGGTGAGTGGTGCCGCCCGTCCGGGTGCTGAGGCGGGCGTGGCGCCCGGCGTCAGTGGATCTGCCGGGGCCGCAGCACCGGCCGTTCCGGAGACGCCCACGCGTATGGGAATCGACTCGGTCGACACCCTCCCGCCCATGACACAGCAGCCGACCGGTTCCGCCCCTCCGACAACCCCTGGCCCGACCGCTCCGAACCAGACCGGCCCCGGGCTGATCCCGCCGGCCTACGGCATCACCGGCACGCCCAATCAGCCTGCTCGCGGCGGTGTCCCGCCGGTGAACGGCCGCCCGGCCACCGGTCCGACGGCCCGCGGAATCACGGGCCGCCCCACCGCACCCGGCGCCCCGGGCCTGACGGGTCGTCCCACCGGACCTGGCGCCCCGGGCCTGACCGGCCGTCCCACTGGTCCTGGAACGCCGGGAGCGAACGGCCGTCCTACGGCCCCTGGCGTCACGGGCCGCCCGACGGGTCCCGGTGCCTCGAACGCATACGGACGCCCGACGAACACCACGGGACCTGGTCAGTCCGCGACAGGAGCGGGCCGGAGCACCGGCTCGGTCCAGGGCCGTGGACCCGCTCAGAGCGGTGTCACGGGTGGGCGCCAGCAACCGGGAGCAGGCAGGTCCACGACCGGCATGCCGCGAGGCACGGTCATGGGCGCCGAAGGGAACACGCGGGGCACGACGGGCACGCGAGGCCCGTCGGCTCAGCCGCAGAGCGGCATCAGCGGCAGGCCGACCAACCCCGGTTCCGGCTCGTCCCGGGGCACGACTCCGGGGCGACTGTCGGCCGGAGCCACGGGCGCCAAGGGTGTCGTCGGAGGTTCGCCCAGCCAGCAGCAGAGGGCGAACACCAAGGCGTTCAGCCAGGGGGGATCGGGTCTGGTCCGTCCTCAGGGCGGGGCGGGAGCCGGCGGCGAAGGTTCCCGGAACTCGGGTGCGGCAGGTCATGGCGGCGCAGCGCCGGCCGGATCACGCCCCGGAACGCGCCGTGACGACGAGCAGGGCAGCGACCGCCCCGACTACGTCACCGAGGATCAGGACACCTGGCAGCCGGACGCACGCCGTAGTGTGCCTTCCGTTGTCACGGACGACACCAAGAGCGACGAGAGGTAACCCATGCCCCCCACCAACAGCAACCGCCGCAGAAACTTCGGCGCGGCAGCCTCGGCAGCGCTAGGCCTGCTGTTGGTGGGAACGGTGGCGGTGGCCCCCGCCCAGGCGGACTCCTTCCGCTCGCAGCAGTGGCATCTGGACGCCATGAAGGCTGACCAGATGTGGAAGACCAGCACCGGTAAGGGCATCACGGTGGCCGTGGTGGATACCGGAGTCAACGCGGATCACCCGGACCTGCAAGGTCAGGTGCTCCCTGGGAAGGACCTGGCCAAGAAGGCGACCGGTGATGCGCACACGGACTACGACGGTCACGGCACCGGTATCGCCGGAGTGATCGCAGGGACCGGTTCGGGCAATGGCGGGAACGGAGCTTTCGGCCTTGCCCCGAGAGCCAAGATCCTCCCTGTCCGGATCTCCAACGGCGAAAGGGCCGCCAACCGCGGAGAGTCGTCGGAGTGGGTGTTCACCGAGGTGGCGCAGGGCATCAGGTACGCAGCGGACCATGGTGCGAAGGTCATCAACGTTTCACACGGTGCAGCGACGGTCAGCCCGGATCAGAAGCCCTTGACCGATCAGTTGGCGGATGCGGTCAAGTACGCCTTGGGTAAGGGGTCTTTGATCTTTGCTGCCACCGGCAATGACGGCAGTACGACCAACTCCGTCAACTACCCGGCTGCCACTCCTGGCGTGGTGGGTGTCGGCGCAATCTCCGAGAACGGCAAGCGTACGAGCGAGTCCAACGAGGCCTCGCACGTGGATGTGGCCGCACCAGGCATGGACATTGTCCACGCCTGCGGCGGCAAGACGGGCTACTGCAAGAGCCACGGCACCAGTGACGCCAGCGCACTGGCCTCCGCGAGTGCAGCTCTCATCTGGTCCAAGCACCCCTCCTGGACCAACAACCAGGTCCTCAAGGTCATCCTGAACACCATCGGCGGCCCGACGGACGGCGCCAAGCGCAACGACAGCATCGGCTACGGCATCGTCCGCCCCCGCATCGCCCTGACCAACCCCGGAAACCCCGGCCCGGCCGACAAGTTCCCGATGTCGGACTTCCCCGTGGTGGCCAAGTCGCCGGCTCCGGAAGCTTCGAAGGCAACGGGCAGCGACGAGAAGCCTGAAGCGGCGGCTGCCGCCAAGGACGACGGCGGCAACACCGGGCTGTGGATCGGCGTGGGCGTCGCGGCAGTCGTGGTGATCGGCGGAGCCGTCGCCTTCGTGGCGGCCAGGCGCCGTCGCGGCGACCAGCAGGTCCCGCCTCCGCCTCCGGGGGCTCCGGTGCAGCAGGGCTATCCCGGTGGGCCGTACGGCGCTCCGCAGCAACAGCCTTACGGTGGACAGCAGTTCACGGGACAGCAGCCGTACGGTCCGGGGACGCCGGGTGGCAGCCCGGAGAGCAACCCCTACCGCGGTTCCTAGCAGGGGAGCCTCGCAATCGATCTAGGCGGTCGTCACAGACCAGCGCAGGCCTTCGTGGCGGCGACGGCCTGCGCGTAGCCCCGAATCGAGGCGAGCAATGTCTTGTCGGTGGCTGTGCGTGTCGTTCGGGCCGTCACCCGCAACGACCGCTCGGACTCTGCCGAGAAAGAGCACTGCACACGCCCGACAGCACCAGTGCTGGCGACGCGGTGGCGAGCGTCAGCAAGGACCCCCGCAGCAACAAGAAGTTTGGGACGAGTGAGCCTCACAACCCGGTCTTCCCTGCTGACCTCCATGCTTTGTGGGCGCCAGTGGGCCCGAATTGCGAAGTTCTACCCAGGCTTAGTGCAGGTATCGGACTGCTTCACAGCCTTCGTGTACGCAGAGACCAGACGTTTCATCGCGTCCGGACTGCCGCGTCCGTCCGCATACGCCTTGATCGACGTGAAGAGTTTGTACTTGGGATGGTCCGGACTGGTGCATGGATCGACCGAGCTAACCGCTCCGGTTTCCGAGTAAATAAGGCGGCCATCCTCGGAGATCTCGGCGCCATCAAGCTTGGGATTCCCTTCGGCTACCTGTGCCAAGGTATCGCCGTCCTCCCACCATTCTTGACTGGCGATGAAGGCGACTTTCCCATCCACGTTCACTTGGCAATTCTTCTGACTGGGAACCGGATCCTCTTCCCTGATGACAATACTCTTCCCTTCCGGGAGGAATGGTGTCAGAAGAGTTGAATCGATGGAGATTCCGCACAGATCTTTAGGGATGGCATAATTTCGCTCCGGTTCCGAATTGTCAGAACAGCTGGCAAGGGTGCACATTGTGACTGCCAATGACATGACCACAAGCTGGCGAGCGCGCACTTCAGGTCCTCGTATGATGTGAGACTGCTCAAATGTCCGTGATGAGTTCTGGGGCGACACGCTCCATATATGACCCTCCGGCGAGGAACCCCTTCCTGGATTCAATCTCTGCCCATGAGGCTGCGTCCCCCGGGTTCTTGAGGCCGTGAGCATGGGCGGCTTCGGAAGCGGCCCTTCTCGTGTACGTCATGTTGTTTTTCTGCCCGTTTTCCCAATCCTCGCCCATTTTGGGTCCGGCGTTATCTTTTGCGGATCCCTCTGCGTCCTTGAACAGCTCTTCCAGCATGGCGCTGGTTACAGTTCCAGCGGCTCCGCCGACGCCGGCGCCAACTGCGGGGGAAGCGATGAATGAGGTTCCCACTCCGATGCCGGTTCCAACGGTGCCGGCAATCGCGCCCTTCCATTGGCCCACTGCATGGTCGTAAGCCTTGTCCTCGAGATCGGCAGGTCCCGAGACGCCCTGCTGCCTTCCCATCGCCAGTGACCCCGAGACCTCTCCCGAGTGCTCGGCAATGGCGCGCACTGTCAACTCTAGGTCGCGGTGAGGACGTTGGCTCTCCGGCAGGTCCGGGCGCAAGTGGTAGTCCATCAGATTGGCCATGTAGCTCTTCTGGCCGACTTCAACGGCCGCGTAGCCCTCCGGGTTCTGGCCTACAGCGAAAAGGAATCGGGAGACGTCGTGATGATTCATTTCCGCAGAGGATCCTGCTACCGGGTAGAGGTTTTCGATTCGCTTCCACGCGTCGAGGCCGTCCCTGTCGTTCCGAGCGGGATGAGGATCGACGTCGGTCTGTGCCCTGCTGATGTCAGGAAGGTACTCTGATGCGATCTGGCCCATACTGTCGGACATGTAACTGCTGTCCGTGAGGCGCCCGTTATCTTCAGAAACAGAAGCGACGATACTTTCGAAGAGTTTACTTTGTTCTGCGTTGTGCGCCGGAGTGTCCTTGGTGGGCAACTCTCCAGCCGGATGCCCAGTCGTGGCAGCCTCCAGAGCCAGGGCCAAGTTGTTCTGCCCTGTGTGAAGTTCGTCCCCTTCCAGGCTCGTCTCCTGCGGCCAGTCCCGCTCCTCGAAGAGGTACTGAAAGTTGGAGAGTTCCTTCTTCCCCATCTTTCCGTCGCCGTCCGTGTCATGCTCGAACGGATTGTCCGGGTCCTCCTTGGACACGTACTCCTGGTTGAAGAACTCGGTGGCCGCGTCCGGGCTGTTGGAGAGGCCCTTGAGGTATCCGGTCAGCGGATCGTCGCCACTGTCGCCGCCGTCCTTGCCCATGAAGTTGAGGCGCTGGTCCGACCCCATGTGCTGCCAGGCGTTGTTGCCGTGCTCGCCCTTGCCGGTGAGGTGCCGCTCGGTCTTCATGAGCGCGTCGCCGTACTGGGTCATGAACGTGTCGTCGTAGTTGCCTGCCCGCATGAGATTGCTCATGACCTGGAAGCCCATCGGGCCGCTGCCGTTGGGGCCCAGCCGTTTGTCGCCCGAGTCGATCATCGTGCGCTTCCAGTCGGCCATGGCGGCCGAGTCGCTCTGAGAGGCGCTCGCAAGTGTCAGACTCAGGTTCTTCTGAAGGTCGTCGAGCTGGTCCTTCCGGGCCAGGTACAGATCGCGATTCTCGTAGGGGTTGGTGACTCCGGTCCAGAATTCCAACGTCTTCTTCGGCCCCAGAGCGGTGGCGAACCGTTCCGAGAACAGCTCGTCGTTCTTGTACTTCTGCAGTCCGGCATTGATCCGGTCGAAGTCCTTGGCCGTCAGGTCCTCGGGGTCCTTCTTCGCGAGCTTGGCCAGGTCTTCGGCTTCCTTGAGGGCCGCCGCCGCGTCGTCCCGGTCCTTGTAGCTCGCGTCCGAGAAGCCCATCTCGCTCTGGTCGGCGATCGCCTTGAGGACCTCGTTCGCGGAGCTGTCGCTCTCGGCCGCGTTCTTGAGGATCTTCTCGATCTCGTCGCGCAGCGCGGTGATGTCGTGCTGGTTGTCCTTGTCGGTGTGGGCGCGGCCCTCCGGCGGGACGTTCGAGGTGACCGTGAAGCCGCCGTCGTAGCCGATGACGGTGATGTTCTGCTTGCGGCCCCGCTCCACTGCTTCTTCGAGCTGGCCCTTGTACTTCTTCAGCTCTCCCCGGGTGTCGCGGAGGATGTTGTGAACCGTCGTGGCCTGCGTGTGGGCGTCCGCGAACTCGCCGGCGGTCTTGCCGATGAACCGCTTGGTCACCTGGGAGTTGAGGCCGGACCAGTCCGCCTTGTTGGCGGCCTTGTGCAGGCCGTCCTCGGCTTTGGTCTTGAGGGTCAGCAGGTTGTCGACGAGGTGGCCCCAGTCCGTGACGGCGTCGTCGAGGAGCTTGAAGTTGGCGTGGTACAGCGCGTCGAAGTCCATCAGCTGTCCTTCTTGTCGCTGGGTTTGCCGTAGTACGCGGGGTTGCGGCGGCCCTCTTCGCCGACGCGTTCGTCGAAGCCCTGGTCCAGGGTGTCGATGCTGCTCATCTGGCGCTGGATGTAGTGCTCGTCCCCGGCATGGACCTTCTTCGTGGTCTGCATGTGGTTGGAGATGTGGGCGCACGCGTCCATCAGGGAGTTCAGCTGCTCGCTCCAGCGGTTCGCCACGTGCTGGAGCCCCGAGCCGACGGAGAAGCCCTGTCCCGAGAGGTCGGCGGCGGCTTTGGTGCTGCTGGCGTCGGCGACGCGGGCCTTGTCCCACAGGAGTTGGTAGAGCTCGCCCGCCTCGCCGCCGATCTTGGCCAGATCGCGGTCCGAGACCTTCAGGTCCCCGGTCTTGCCGGGCAGCGCCGCGCTGCTTCCATCGAGGCCTCCGCCGTCGACCGTGTTCAACTGCATATGGGTTGACTGCCGGTCGGCCGCGCTCGCCTTGGCTTGTTCCCACTCGTCCCATGCCATGGGTGAGTACCTTCCCCCGTGTCGTGATTGCTGGTGCGACTATCGGATGCACTGGCTTCGATCAACCTAGCAACGCAGCTTGCAAGATCACGCAGCGTGTCCGGG
>NZ_JAMOLN010000113.1 GCF_024448165.1 Streptomyces longispororuber | reverse complement strand
CCAGCGCCTGGTGGGCTGGCTGGGCGGATTCGGGGCGGCGGCCGCCGCGTACACGGTCTTCCAGACGCTGTACGGACTGCTGCCCGACGGCCTGTCCGCGGACGCCGCGCGGTACGGGATCGCGGCGGCGGGCGGACTCGGCGCGGGCGTCGCGGTATGGCTGGCCGCCGCCCTGGTCCGCGCACGCCAGGCCGAGCAGGCGGCGCGGGCCCGGCAGGTGGCCGCGGGCTCCACGGGCCACGGCCGGCTCACCGCGCTGACCGCGGCGACGTACCGAACGCTCACCGAGGAACTGATCAGCGCCGACGGCCCGGCCGGCGGGGTCCGGCTCGTCGGCTGGACGCACTCGCTCGGCGAGCCGGGCCGGGTCAGGCCGACCCCGACCGGCACCGCCTACGGCCTGCACCTGACGCTCGACCTGGCCCGTTCCGACGGCCGGCTCAGCACGGGTGAACTGGTGCGCACACTCTGGGCGTTGCGCCTCCCCGAGGGCGGCTGGTCGGCCCGCTCCCAGGGCACGCACCCCCGGCCCGAGGTGACCGCGCTGGTGCTCGGCGCGCTGGCCAGGGCCGGCGCCGACCCGGACCGGATCGCGGCGGAGGCCGATCGGTGCGCGGCCGCCTTCACACCCGAACACGACCGCACCGGCTACGAGTTGACGCACGTCGTGACGACGGTGCTGCGCGGCATGCTGCGTGCGGTGCCCGGCGAGCGGGACCGGCTGCGCACCCTGCGCGACGCCCTGGTCGCGGGCGCCGTCCCCGACCCGGCGCGCGCGGAGCTGCCCCGCTGGGGCTACCGCCTGGCGGCCCCGCAGGGCCCGCCGTCGGCGCTGCACACGGCGCAGGCCGTGGTGGCGCTCGACCGGACCGCCCGGGTGCTCGGCGAGGAGAGCGACGCGGCGCGCGCGGCCCGCGAGGGCGGCGTCCGCTGGCTGCTCGCCTGCCCGGACCCGGCGCACGACAGCTGCCTGGACCTGGAGAACCTGCGGGAGGAGGTGCGCCGCCCCCGCACGGACGAACCCGACCGCGAGGAGGTCCTGAACGTCCGCCACTTCACGGCCAGTTGGCTGATCCGCGCCCTGCTGACGCCCGGCGCGCGGGAGGTCGCGCACACCGCCGACGCCGAGCGCGTGTGGCGGGAGCTGCTCGCCGGCGCGGCGACCGCCGTGTGGCGCGGCCAGACGGACGGCATATGGACCTGGGTCAGGGACGACGCGGGCGGGCCGCGGCGGCCGATATGGATGACCTATCAAGGTCTTTCCGCGCTGCGCTCCCATGCCCTATGGATGTATGAGCCATAAGTACTCGTCCCTGGAGGTCCTGGCATTGGGCGGTCACCATGTGACCTCGGCGCGGCGGCTGCTCGCCGACGGCCTCGACGTGACCGCGACGGAGGCCGGGCTGGCCCGGGCGGCGCAGGACGTCGTCGCCGAACTGGGCGCTCCTGAGCGGCTGTTGGAACTGGTGCGGGATCTCGCGGCGGGCGCCGGTGACCCGGCGGGCTGTGCGCGGCTCTCGTACCGGCACGTCCTCGGCTTCGACAAGCTGCTGCTCATCGACGACGGTCCGCAGCACATGCTGCGCGCCCACGTCTGGCATCCGGGCGCGCGCAGCCCCGAGGACATCCACAACCACCGCTCCCCGCTGGCCTCGCACATCGTGCGCGGCGCACTGCGCATGGAGCTGTACGCGGACGCGCCGGCCGGCGGCGAGGCGGCCGCCCGCTACCAGGAGTCGCTGGCCGAGCGGAGCGCGGACTGGCTGCTCGAACCGGCGGGCCCGGCCCGGCTGCGGCTGACGCAGGTCGCCGAATACGCGGCGGGCAGCAGCTACGCCCTGCCGGCGCACACCCTGCACCGGGCGTGGAGCACGGCGCCGTACCCGACGGTGACGCTCTTCCTGGAGACGGGGGCGGAGCGGCGGCGGCACACGGACGTGTTCCTCGGCGCGGACGCGGAGCGGCACGCGCCGGCGGTCCCGAAGACGCCGCTCGGCGTGAAGGAGTACGTGCGCGAACTGGAGGCGCTGGCCGATCTGATCGTCACCGCGTGACGTCCTGGGTTGTCGGCCGGGGTCGTCCTCAGAGGTACGGGAGGGCCTGCGCCACGATGTCCCGGTTGTAGTCGTCGATCTCGACGGTGCCCAGGGCGGCGGGGGTCAGCCACTCGGCCGCCTGGTCGGTGTGCGGCAGGACGATGCCGGTACTCAGCGGGCGCACCAGGAAGTTGTCCTGGCGGTTCTTGACCTCGCGGCCCCGGTACTCGCTCACGAAGAAGGACTCGCCGACCTTGCGCAGCACGGAGCCGAGCAGACCGGTCTCCTCCTTCAGCTCCCGCAGCACGCCGTCCTCGGGACTCTCCCCCGGCTCCAGCTTGCCGCAGGGCACACCCCACACCCGGGGCAGGAAACGCTCGGTCTCGCTGCGCCTGACCAGCAGAACGCGCCCGCCGAGCACGACGACGGCCGCGGCGAGCCGGTTCTCCTGAGGGATGTCCACGCGTTCCACGGTAGCGCGTGACACGGATGTCGGCATCAGCGCACAACGGGCTTTCGGACAGCGGGAGTTGAGAGCACAGGTCAACGGGCTACCGTGAGCGCGCGCACGTCCTGTCCCCGCGCGCCCCGCGCGCACCACCCCTCCTCCGCCACGCTCCGTGCACCGCCGACGCGACAGGAACTCCCGATGACCGACAGCGCACCGCCCCCGGACACCGAACCCGGCACCGACCCCGCCACCGAGGCCGGCCGTCGCCTCCGCGAGCGCATCGACAGTTCGCGCCCGCACTCCGCCCGGGTCTACGACGCCCTGCTCGGCGGCAAGAACCACTACCCCGTCGACCGGGCGGCGGCCACCCGCGGCCTGGAGCGCAATCCGCGCGGCTACCTCGACGTGCGGCACAACCGGGACTTCATGCGGCGGGCGGTGCTGCACCTGACGCGGGACGTGGGGCTGCGCCAGTTCCTCGACATCGGCACCGGGCTGCCCACCCGCCCCAACGTGCACGAGATCGCGCAGGGCGTCGCCCCGGACACCCGGGTCGTGTACGTCGACCACGACCCGGTGGTCCTCGCCCACGCCCGTGCGCTGCTGGCCGGCGGGCCGGAAGGGCGGACGGCCTACCTGGACGCGGATCTGCGCGACCCGGACACGATCCTCGAGGACGCCCGCGCCGTCCTCGACCTGGACCGCCCGGTGGGCCTCGGTCTCGCGGCGATCCTGCACTTCGTGGAGGCGCCGGCCGCGTACGAGATCGCGGCGACGCTGCTCGGCGCCCTGCCGTCGGGCAGCGCCGTGTTCCTCAGCCACCTCACCGCCGACCTCCACCCGGAGAAGCTGCTGCCCGGCCTCCGGGCCACGGGCCTCCCGTTCACGCTCCGCAGCCGCGCCGAGGTGCTGCGGTTCTTCACGGACAACGGCCTGGAGCCCCTGGAGCCGGGCGTCGTCCCGGTGCACCACTGGCGCCCGGACGGCCCGTGGACGCCGGCCCCGGTGGAACCGGAGGACCTGGCGGGCCTCGCCCCCCTGGAGCGGGCGGCGCGGTGCGGCATCGGCGACGTACGGGACGAGGACATCAGCATCTACGGCGCCGTGGCGCTCAAGCCCTGACCGGCGCGGGGAATACCCCCGGCACGTCCCCGGTTCGGTCACCTCGTACGTGTCCGGTGGACCGACTCGCACAGGGGGACGACAGGATGAGCGGCATCGAGGTGCGGGGCACCGTCGCGGCGGGGTTCGAGGGGGTCCGCGAGGAGTTCGCGGCGGTGGTCGCCGAGGAGACGGCCGAGCCGGGCGCGCAGCTCGCCGCCTACCTCCACGGACGGCCCGTCGTCGACCTGTGGGCCGGTGACGGCATCGACGGGTCGACGCTCCTCGCCGCCTTCTCCAACAGCAAGGGCGCCGCGCATCTCGTGGTGGCACTGCTGGTGCAGGAGGGAGTACTCGACCTGGACCGCGAAGTGGCCTTCTACTGGCCGGAGTTCGGGACCGGCGGCAAGGACCGGCTGACGCTGCGCGAGCTGCTGGCGCACCGGTCGGGCCTGATCGGGGTCGACGGCGGGTTCACGGTGACCGAGCTGGCCGACGACCGGGTCGTCGCCGAACGCCTCGCCGGGCAGCGGCCGTTCTGGGAGCCGGGGACCGCGTACGGGTATCACGCCCTGGTCATCGGCGCCCTCACGGGCGAGGTGGTGCGGCGGGCGACGGGCCGCACGCTCCAGGAGGTCTACGAGGAGCGGATCCGGGCCCCGCACGGCGTGGAGTTCTGGCTCGGGCTGCCGGAGGCGGAGGAGGCCCGGTTCCAGCCGGTGCGGCCGATGGCGCCGACCCCCGCCCAGCAGGCACTCCTGGCGGCGAACGCCGCCCCGGCCGGCCGCCTCCTCGCGGTGGCCTTCAACCGGGCCGCCGACCCGTCGTTCGACATCCTCGACTACGCCAACTCCCGTACGGTGCGCGCCCTCGGGCCCGCGTCGGGCGGCGGGGTGGCCAACGCGCGGGGCCTGGCCCGGCTGTACGCGGCGGCGCTCAGCGGCGTCGACGGGACGGCGGCGCTCCTCAAGCCGGAGACGATCGAGGAGTTCACCCGCCGCCACTGGACGGGCACCGACGCGGTGACGGGCGAGCCGGACCACTTCACGCTCGGCTTCGAGACGGAGGGCGTACGGTACCCGTCGCTCGGCCCGGACGCGTTCGGCCACTCGGGCGCGGCAGGCTCCGAGGCCCTGGCGGACCCCGGTTCGGGCCTCACGTACGGCTACCTCCGCCGCCGCATCGCCTACCCCGGCGGCGCGGCCCCCGAGAACCACCGCCTCGTCACAGCCCTGACCCGAGCAGCATCGTCCTGAGCCGGCCTGCGAGCCGACGCCCCTGAGACGGCGCAGGCAGTGCGCATCTCAAGGGCGCGGGGAACTGCGCGCCCAGCCCCGCAACCCCGCCTACCGCAACAGAACGTCCCGCACCAACCCCTGCTCGCGCAGAGCGTCCCGCACCATCCCCGCGAACTCCGCGGCCCCCCGCACGGATGTATGCGTGTTGTCCCGCTTCTCGTTGTACAAGTACAGCGCCTTCGACCCCTCCGGACCCAGCTCCTCCACCCGTGCCTTCGTCAGAGCGGTCAGATCGATCAGCGGCACACCTTCCGCGGCCGCCAACTCCCGCACGACGGCGGGGTGGTCCACCCCCAGCCCGTTGACCAGCAGGGCCGTGCCGTTGTCCAGCGTGCCGTCCGCGTTGAACCACCGCCGCACGATCGGCGTGACCAGGACCGGCCGGCCGCCCCGCGCCCGCACCCCGTCGACCAGCGCCGCGAGATTGGCCCGGTACGTCGCCCCGTCGGTCGTCTTGTCGTTGTGGGCGAGCTGGATGAGGACCAGGTCACCGCGGCGGACGAGCGGCTGAACGGTCGGGAAGAGCGCCGGGTTCTCCCGGTATGTCACCGAACTCTCGCCGGAGTCGGCGTAGTTGGCGACGGCCACACCGCGCTTGAGGAACTGCGGCAGCTCCTGCCCCCACCCGGTGTACGGCTCGGCGGCCTGATCGCACACCGTGGAGTCACCGACGAGGAAGATCCGCGGCCCGGTCGGCCGCGCCGGCTTCACCTGAATCGATGCAAGCAGCGGCGCGGAACCGGCGAAGGTGAGATCGAGCCCGTCGCTCCCGGCGGCACCGGTCGGTTCGCCCTCCGGGGTGCGGACATTGACGGTGAAGGAGCGGCGCACCGTGTGCCCGGCCTCCGTCGCGGTCTCCGCGAGCAGCGCCCGTCGCGTCTCACCGCTGACGGAGGTGCTGCCCGCCGCGCTGCCGCCCAACTCGACGCGTACGTCGTAGTCCCCTGGAGCGACGTCGAAATGGCAGGTCACGGGCGCGGTACCGGTGCAGTGACCGAGACCGTCGGCGCCGGACGCGGCGTACCCGGGGGTCAGCGCACCTGCGGTGGCGAGGGCGGCGACGGTGAGGGCCGCGGCGACGGCACGTCTCATGGCGGGGGCTCCTTCGGCGGGGTGCGGGCGGCAGCTGTGGGGCGACGGCGCAGGACGATAGCCCAGTCGGCAAGCGCTTTCTAGTCCTTCTGCAACGATTCAAAGTTTCGAGTGACATTCTCAAGTCGCTTTCGTTGCGGGCTCTTTCGCGAACGCCGTTCGACTGTCACGCTGCCGAATCAGTCGCACCTCCCACCCCACCCTCAGGAGGGCACCCCCATGCCCGAGCACAGCACTCCCCTGCCCGACACCGGGACCCGCCCGCCCGAGCAGGGCGTCCGCCGCCGCGCGGTCCTCGCCGGGGCCGCCGCCACCGCCGCCGTGGCGGCCCTGGCGGGCCCGCTCAGCCCGGCGGCGCGCGCGGTGGCGTTCGGCTACGGCGACGACGGCTCGAACTACGTCGTCGACACCGGCGCGAGCCTCGTCTTCAAGGTCAGCAAGGCCAACGGCGACCTGACGTCCCTCGTCTACAAGGGAGTCGAGTACCAGGGCTACGGCGGGAAGAACTCGCACGTCGAGTCGGGTCTCGGTGCGTCCACGGTCACCGTCGCGCAGTCGGGTTCGACGATTCTGATCTCCGTCACGTACGGCACGCTGAAGCTCTACTACGCGGCCCGCAGCGGCGAGAACAACGTCTACGTGTGGACGAACAAGGCGGACGCCTCGGTGAGCGCCACGCGGTACATCGTGCGCGTCAAGGCGGGCCTGTTCCTCAACGACGAGCCGGACTCGTACACGTACGCGCCGACGACGATCGAGGCGTCCGACGTGTTCGCGAAGGCGGACGGTCAGTCCAGATCGAAGCACTTCTCGAAGCTGCGCGTCATCGACTACGACTACGTGGGCTGGTCGGCGGGCGGCGTCGGTCTGTGGATGGTCCGCTCGAACCACGAGAAGGCGTCCGGCGGCCCGTTCTACCGCTCGCTGCTGCGCCATCAGAGCGCGGACGGCGGCGGCCTGTACGAGATCCTCCACTACGGTCAGAACCAGACGGAGGCCCAGCGCTTCGGCCTGCAGGGCCCGTACGTCATCGCGCTCACGGACGGCGGGGCGCCCTCGCCGTCGCTGTACCACGGGAGCATCGACACGTCCTGGGCGGACGCGCTCGGCATCTCCGGGTACGTCCCGGCGAACGGCCGTGGCCGGGTCGCGGGCGTGGGTATCACGGGCCGCGACACGGCGTACCCGTACACGGTCGGGCTCGCCAGCCCGGCGGCCCAGTACTGGGGTCAGGCCCGCGCCTCCGACGGCTACTTCTCGATCGCGAAGGTGCTGCCGGGGACGTACGCGCTCACCGTCTTCAAAGGTGAACTCGCCGTGTACACCGGCTCGGTGACGGTCGCGGCGGGTGCCATCACGACGCTGAACTCGATCGCGGTGCCGGCCACGAGCGATCCGTCCAACGCGAGCGCGATCTGGCGCATCAACGACTGGAACGGCACACCTGCCGGGTTCAAGAACGCGGCCCTGATGACGTACGCGCACCCGTCCGACAGCCGTGCCGCGCCCTGGACCGGCAATGTCGTCATCGGCAGCGGGACGGAGACGTCCGCCTTCCCCTGCTACCTCTGGAAGGACGTGAACAGCGGCATCGTCGTCCACTTCCGGCTGACCGCCGCCCAGGCCGCCGCCGCGCACACCCTCCGCATCGGCGTGACGACGGCGTACGCCAACGGACGCCCGCAGGTCGTCGTCAACGACACGTGGACGTCGGCCGTCCCCTCCCCTCCGGCGCAGCCCGACACCCGCTCGCTGACGAACGGTTCGTACCGGGGCAACAACCACACCTTCACGTACTCCGTCCCCGCATCCGCCTGGCAGACGGACCCCGCCACGTACAACACCCTGAGGATCCACGTGGCGAGCGGCTCGGGAACGACGTCCTATCTGAGCGCGGGCACCTCGGTGGACGCGATCGACCTGCTGGCCTGAGCCGCCCGGCTCAGCGGCCGCACCCGGGTCCGGGGCCCGAGTCGGCGACGGGGACGCCGAAGTCCGGGGTGCCGTCCGGGTGCCAGCCGAACCGCTGGACGCGGGTGTGGCGGTGGGGATCGTCCAGCGGATCGCCGTCGATCTCCTCGTACTGGCGCGCGTGGTAGACGAGGACGTCGGTGCGGCCGTCCTCGGCGACGGTGAAGGAGTTGTGGCCCGGGCCGTACTGGCGGTTGGTGTCGTCGCTGGTGAAGACGGGGGTCGGGGACTTGGCCCAGGACGCCGGGTCCATGAGGTCACTGCCGGCGTCGGCGGTGAGCAGGCCGAGGCAGTAGTGGTGACCGGTGGCGCTGGCCGAGTAGGTGAGGAAGACGCGGCCGTTGCGGATGATGACGGCCGGGCCCTCGTTGACCTGGTGACCGATGCGTTCCCAGTCGTACTCGGGTGCGGTCAGGCGTACTTGAGGACCCGTCAGGGTCCAGGGGTTCGCCATCTTCGAGAGCCAGACCGCGGTGTTGTCGTCCGTGCCGGGCTCGTGCTGCGCCCACGCGAGGTAGCGGTCGCCGTGGTGGGTGAAGGTGGTGGCGTCGAGTGCGAAGGTGTCCCAGGCCGTCCTGATCCGCCCCTTCTCCGCCCAACTGCCCCTGACCGGGTCGGCGTCGGTGTTCTCCAGGACCCAGATCCCGATGTCCCAGACGCTCTCGGCGGGCGCAGCGGCGAAGTAGAGGTACCAGGCGCCGTCGATGTGGTGCAGCTCGGGCGCCCAGATGTGCGCGCCCATGTCCCCGCTGTCGTGCTTGCGCCAGACGACGGACTCGTCGGCGACGGAGAGGCCCTGCAGGGTGCGGGAGCGGCGCAGGACGATGCGGTCGTACTCGGGGACGGTGGCGGTGAAGTAGTAGAAGCCGTCGGTGTGGCGGTGGATGTGCGGGTCGGCACGCTGTTCGACGAGCGGGTTGCGGCCGGGGCTGATGCGGTCGGTCCCGGCGCGGGCGGTGCCCGGGAGGGCGGCGTCGGGGGCGCTCATGCGGACTGCCTTTCGTGGGCGGTGGCGGCGGCCGTGGCGGGCCGGGACGGTGTCCCGGAGATCAGGGCGCGGCGCAGCAGCGGTACGGCGAGCAGGCCGAGCACGGCGACCGCGAGGAGGAACAGCAGGCCGGTGAGCGCGGAGCCGGTGGAGTCGACGACGGCGGCGATGCCGAGCGGGCCGAAGCCGCCGCCGAGATTGCCGACGGCGTTGACCGCGGCGATGCCGGCGGCCGCCGCGGCGCCGGTGAGGAAGCGCGGGATGAGCGCCCAGAAGGCGGGCTGTGCGGCGTAGCCGCCGACGGCGGCGGCGCACAGGCCGAGCATCTGGATGACGGGCGAGCCGACCAGGGCGGTGACGGCGAACCCGGCGACGGTGAGCGCGAGCATCGCGGCGGTCCACAGGTACGGGGTGTCGCGGCGGGCCACGAGCCGGGGCACGACGACGAGGCCGGCGGCGACGCACACGTAGGGGATCGCGGAGACGAACCCGACCTGGGTGGTGGTCAGTTCACCGAATCCGTCGATGATCGTCGGCAGCCAGAAGGAGAGTCCGTAGGTGGACAGGGGGAAGGCGAGGAAGAAGACGGCGGCCGTCAGGACGCGCCGGTCGCGCAGCACGGCGAGGGTGTGGTGCGGCTGGTCCCCGCCCTCGCCGCCGCCCTCGGCGCGGTCGGCGTCGAGGGCGGCGGCGAGCCACTGCTTCTCGTCCGTGGACAGCCACGTGGCGTTCTCCGGGCCCGCCGGCAGCAGCTTGAGGACGAGGGGGGCGACGAGCACGGCGGGGATGCCGGTGGCGAGGAAGACCCACTGCCAGCCGTCGAGCCCCCAGGCGCCGTCGAGGTCCATGAGGACGCCCATGACCGGGTTGCCGACGATGAAGGAGACGGGTGCGGCGAGCATGAACGCGCCGATGGCCCGCCCCCGGTGGCTCCCGGGGAACCAGCGCGACAGGTAGTAGAGGACCCCCGGGAAGAAACCGGCCTCCGCGGCGCCGAGCGCGAACCGGGCGGCGTAGAACTGCCAGGTGCTCTGCACGAGCGTGGTGGCGATGGTGACGAGTCCCCAGGTCAGCAGGATGCGGGCGATCCAGCGGTGGGCGCCGACCCGGTGCAGCATCAGGTTGCTGGGCACTTCGAGGAGGGCGTACGCGGTGAAGAAGAAGACCTGGCCGAGGGTGAACGCCGTGGCGCCGACGCCGAGTTCGGCCTGGAGTTCCAGTTTGGCGAAGCCCACGTTCGACCGGTCGATGTAGGCGATCACGTACAGCAGGCCGAGGAACGGCAGCAGCCGCACCGCCGCCCTGGCCAACACCTGGCGCTCCATCGCGCACGTCCCCTCACGCATCCGTTCATCCGAGATCTCGAACGGCAGCCGTCATTACGAACAAGGCGAAGGTAGAGGGGTGTTACAGCCAGGTCAACAGGGCTGCGACACGGGCCGGACGACCGATAGCCGTCAGCTATGACAGGGGGTCTTGGACGCAATCGGCCGCACGCGGAAGCCTGGAGGCATCGCCGGGCGGACAAGTCCCGGCGCATGTCGACGAGTTGAGGTCCACGATGAGCAAGGTCTGGCTGATCACCGGGGCGAACAGCGGCTTCGGGCGCGCCTTCACGACGGCGGCCGTCGCCGCGGGCGACGTCGTGGTCGCCACCGCCCGCCGGCCCGAGGCGCTCGCCGATCTGGTCGAGGCGCACCCGGGCCGCGTCGAGGCGCAGCGCCTCGACGTGACGGACACCGCCGCCCCCGCCGCGGTCGTCGCCGACGTCGTGGCGCGGCACGGGCGGATCGACGTGCTGGTGAACAACGCGGGGCGCGGGCACGTCGGCGCCGCCGAGGAGACCACGGAGGCCGAACTGCGCGACCTGTTCGACCTGCACTTCTTCGGTCCCGCGGCGCTGGTCAGGGCCGTCCTTCCGCACATGCGCGAGCGGCGCTCCGGGGCGATCGTGCAGATGAGCAGCATGGGCGGGCAGATGTCCTTCGCGGGGGTCTCGGCGTACAGCGGGACGAAATTCGCCCTCGAAGGCTTCTCGGAGGCGCTGCGGGACGAGGTGGCGCCGCTCGGCATCAAGGTCCTGGTGGTGGAGCCGGGCGCTTTCCGTACGAACTTCATGGGGAACCTCAGCGCCAGCGCCCCGCTGCCCGAGAACCCCGAGCACTCCGGCTCCTCCGACTATGCGGCCACGGTCGGCGCGACCCGCACCATGATGGAGGAGCACACCCGCGCCGCCGCCGAACCGGGCGACCCGGCCAAGGCCGCCGCGACGGTCATCGCGGCGCTCGCCTCGGACGCGACGCCGCTGCGGCTGCCCCTCGGCGACGACGGGGTGGACGCGGTGGTCGGGCATCTGGACGCGGTGCGCGAAGAGGTCGCGGCGTGGGAGAAGGTCTCCCGTGCGACGGCCTTCGACGCCTGACCGGCGCCTGACCAGCACCCGACCGCGGCATCGATTAGCGTCGACGGCATGAGCAGCGCCTCCGTCCCGTTCTCCTCCGCACTCGCCGGCCCCGGCGTCACCGTCCTCGACGGCGGCCTCTCGAACCAGCTGGCGGCCGCCGGGTGCGAGCTCGGTGACGCGCTGTGGTCCGCCCGGGCGCTCGCCGAGGCGCCGGAGGCGGTCGTCGCGGCGCACCGGGCCTACTACGAGGCGGGGGCGAGCGTCGCGATCACCGCGAGCTACCAGGCCACCTTCGAGGGTTTCGCGGCGCACGGCATCGACCACCCACGGGCCGCCGAACTCATCGCCCTGAGCGTCGAGTTGGCGCGCACGGCGGCCCGCGAAGCCGGCGCCGACCGGCCGCTGTGGGTGGCCGCGTCCGCGGGGCCCTACGGGGCGATGCTCGCCGACGGGTCCGAGTACCGCGGCCGCTACGGACTGAGCGTGGCCGAGCTCGAAGCCTTCCACCGGCCGCGCCTCGACGTGCTCGCGGCGGCCGGACCCGACGCCCTGGCCCTGGAGACCGTGCCCGACGCGGACGAGGCCAGGGCCCTGCTGCGGGCGGTGCGCGGACTCGGGGTGCCGGCCTGGCTGTCGTACAGCGTCGAGGGCGGGCACACCCGCGCCGGACAGCCCCTGGAGGAGGCGTTCGCGCTCGCCGCCGACGTGGACGAGATCGTCGCGGTCGGGGTCAACTGCTGTGCCCCGCAGGACGTCGAGGCAGCCGTTCGGACCGCGGCCCGGGTCACCGGCAAGCCGGTCGTGGTCTACCCGAACAGCGGCGAGCGGTGGGACGCCGGGGCGCGGGCCTGGACCGGGCGGGCCACGTTCGAGCCGGAGCTGATCGAGGGCTGGCGGCGCGCCGGGGCCCGGCTGATCGGCGGCTGCTGCCGGGTGGGACCGGCGGCGGTGGCGCGGATCGCGGCGGCGGTACGGGACGTCTGACCGTCTCATCTCCCTTACCCACAGGGGGTGTTGGTCCGCTCCAGCGCCGTCGTCGCTGATCTAGGGTGGGCCGGTCCGGACAGTCGTTCGCACCTGTCCGTCCGCACCGCGACCCTGGGGGGAAGCATGAACCGTCCCGACAAGCCCGGCGCCCTGAACCGCCGCACCCTGCTCGGCGGCACCGCGGCCGCCGGCCTGACCGCCCTGACCCCGGCCGGCTCCGCCGTCGCCTCGGACACCGGCGGCCCCGGCAGCCGTCGCGGCCCCGTGGGCCAGACCGAGGTCGACGCCGTCACCCGGCGGCTCGAACCCGGCCTGATCGCGCTGCGCCGCACACTCCACGCACATCCCGAACTCGCCGGCGCCGAGCGGACCACCTCCCGGACGGTGAGCCGGCTGTTGCGCGCCGCCGGGCTCACGGTGACGACCGGTGTGGGCGGTTTCGGTGTCGTCGGCGTGCTGAAGGGAGCGCACCCGGGCCGGACCGTCGCCTACCGCGCCGACATGGACGCCGTGCCGCCGGCCGGGATCGTCACCGGCGGCACCGAGCCGGCGCACGTCTGCGGGCACGACGTCCACACCACGGTGGGCGTGGGCGCCGCACAGGCGCTGGCCCGGCTGAGACACCGGCTCGCCGGCACGGTGGTCTTCCTGTTCCAGCCCGGCGAGGAGGCCCTGGCCGGCGCCCGCGCGATGCTCGCGGACGGGGTCCTGGAGACGTTCGGGCCCGAGGAGATCCACGCGCTGCACTGCGGGCCGTTCCCGGTCGGGCAGTTCGCCGTGACGCCCGGCAGCGGGCTGCCCGGCCAGGACGGCGCCACGATCACGGTTTCCGGCCCCGACGCCCTCGCGGCGGCCGGGCGGCTCGCCGACGGGATCAAGGGGCTCGCCACGGTGGCGCCCCCGCAGACGCCCGCGGACCTGGAGAAGATGGTCGCGGACGTGCAGACGGCACACGGGCCGCTGGCCTCGTTCGTCGTGGTCCGGGCGGGCGTCGTGCAGGACCCCGGCACCGGCGGGGTCACGGTGCCCGTGTCCTACCGCTGCTGGCCCGAGGAGCGGTACGTCGAGGTCCGGGCGGCGATCCGGCGGCTGGCCGCACCGTACGAGGGCGCCGTGGTGGACTTCCCGAAGGACCCGTTCCCGGCCCTGGTCTGTCCAGCGGAGGACGCCCTCGCGCTCGGGCGGCGGCTGCGCCGGGTCCTCGGCGCCGGCGCGGTGACCACGGCGCACGCCGCCTTCCCGTTCAACGGGGAGGACTACGCGCTGTTCCTGGACCGGATCCCCGGCACGTACACCTTCCTCGGTGTCCGGACGCCGGGCAGCGTGATCACCCGGAGCTATCCGCACTACGGCGACTTCACCCCCGACGAGCGGGCCATCGGCGTCGGGGTGCGGGCCATGGCGGGCTGGCTCGCCGAGCGCGCCCACCGCTGAGCCGCGTCAGGAACCGGACCCGGTGGGCGTCCCCCCGGCCGCCCACCGGATGCCACCCGTCAGATGCGCCCGGAAGTCCGGGTCGTCGTAGGCGGACGCGGCGTGGCCGAGCGCCGTGTAGAAGACCCGGCCCGCACCCTGCGCGCGGCACCACACCAGCGGGTGGCCGCCGCCCGTCGCCGCGCCCTCGTACGAGGACTCGTCGGCGCACGCGAGGACCCGTGTGGCCGGGTCGCCCGCGCGCGGGTCGGACCGGAAGTCGTACCACTCGTCCGTGAACTCCCAGGCGCCACCGAGGTGCCGGGTCGCAGGGTGGTCGTGGTCGGTGACGGTGAGGCGGCCCGGCTGGTAGGCGGGGTGCCGGTCGAAGCGGGCCGCGAGCAGCTCCCCGTAGTACGGCCAGCCGTACTCGGTGCAGGCCGCCGCGTGCACACCGGCGAAGCCGCCGCCGCCGTCGACGTACGCCGCGAGCCGCTCCCGCCCTGCGGGGGTGAGGACGTCGCCGCTGGTCGAGAGGAAGACGACCGCGTCCGGCCGCCGGCCGACGGCCGTCGCGAACGCGTCCGGGTCCTCGGTGTGCCGCACCGCGAACCCGGGGACGGCGGACAGGGTGGCGACGGCGTGCGGGATGGAGTCGTGGCGGTAGTCGGCCGTGCGCGTGTACAGGAGGATGTCGACCATGCGCGGACCCTACTGCGGCTCGCGCTCCCCCTGGTCGAGCCGGAACGGCGGGTACACGTCCGTCATCAGCGCCCCGTACGCCACGACCCGCGCCGCCCAGCGGTGGGCGCCGAGGTTCAGGTCGTACATGCCGCGCGGGTAGATCCCGGTGAAGAGCAGCGCGACGCCCGCGTAGAGGGTGAGGAGCGCGGCGACGCCGCCCGTGGACGTGCTGCCGCCGACCAGCAGCGAGACGAGCAGCCACTGCGGCAGGATCAGCAGCCAGCCCTTGACGAAGATGAGGCCGCGCGACAGGCGCTCGGGGTACGCGACGTCCAGGTGGGCCGGGTAGTCGGGGACCACGGCGAGGCTGAAGGGCGGGTAGCGGTCCGTGCCGAGGGTGCCGTACGCGTAGTAGGAGACCCGCCAACTCCAGCGCAGCACACCGACGTTGAAGCCGAACAGGGCCCTCGGGTAGCGCGCGGTGATCAGGATCGCGAACCAGGCGATCACGGTGACGACGACGAAGGCGACGAAGAGGACGGCGAGGACCAGGTAGTGGGGCAGGGCCAGCAGCCACTTCACGAGCCACAGCCAGCGGGACGGCGCGGGGTCGTACGTCGCCTCCAGCGTGACCGGGTTCGCCGGCGGCGGTGCGGCTGCTACGAGCGTCTCGGCGGGGGTCATACCTCCCGTGTACGACCGCCGTCTGCGCCGCGCAAGGAGACGAGGGGCGTCCGTTTCGTACAAGACCGGTGAGCTGCGGCGCGCCTACGGTGAGGACATGAACGAGATCAGTGTCCGTCTCGACGCCATCGGCGTCGCCACCACCGACCTGGCCGCCTCGCTGGCCTTCTACCGGCGCCTCGGCCTCACCTTCCCCGACGGCGCCGAGCAACTCCCGCACGTGGAAGCGGAGTTGCCCGGCGGGATCCGGCTGATGTTCGATCCCGTCGAAGCCTCCGACGGCGTCGGCCGCGGCCGGATCGCGCTCGCCTTCCACTGCGGCGACGCGGCCGGGGTCGACGCGAAGTACGAGGAGCTGACCGCCGCCGGGCACCACGGCGAGGTCAAGCCGTGGGACGCCGTCTGGGGGCAGCGGTACGCGGTCGTGCACGACCCGGACGGCAACCAGGCGGACCTCTTCGCGCCCCTGACCTAGTACCTGTGCGGGGGGCGGCGCACCTCGAAGTCCGTGATCCTGAAGTGGCTCCACGTGGTGCGGAAGGCGAAGTGGCCGCTCGTGTACGGGTCCGGGTCCGTGTGGTCGAGGACGAGGCGGCCGTTGTTCCACCAGCGGACCGTGGAGCCGTCGGAGACGATGCGGACCCGGTTCGGTTCGTTGGCGGTGAGCAGCGGCTCGGTGTAGTCGTGGATCAGCGGGCGGTTGCCGGGTTCGCCGACGTAGCGGCGCAGCCGGGTCGTCGTGTTGGTGTTGGCGCCGAAGCCGACGTAGTACGCCTTGAGGTAGTCGTACTCGGCGAGGGCGCCGCCGCGCGGGGTGACGAAGAGGTCGTCCGGTGAGCGGACGTCCGTCGCGTTCCAGAAGTTGTTGAGGTCGGAGACCCGGTCCCAGGCGCCGCCCGCCGCGACCGGTGTCGCCGTGTACGACAGGACGTAGGGGCCGGTGAGGCGCTGTCGGAACCAGACGGTGGCGCCCGCCGGGACGTTCACGTCGAGGACGCCGCGGCGCGCGGTGACGCTGCCGCCCTGTTCCAGTTCGACGGCCCAGCGGGCCAGTCCGTGACGGAAGTCGTCGGCAGCGAGCAGGCGGCCGCGGGGGCCGTGGTGCGTGGCAGGGGCGGTGGCCGTGGCGGAGGCGGTGGCCGGGAGCAGTGCGGCGGCGGCGCCCGCGAGAAGGGCGCCGCCGAAGGCGCGGCGGGACGTGAGCGGGTTCATGGCCGCCACTCTGGACGTCGAAGCGCTTCGACGCCAGGTTCCGGCGGGTCCCGCCATGTGATCGCAACACTGCGGGCGCTGCGAACGCCATGGGCGCCGCGGGCTCAGACCAGGCGGCGGAGCGTCTCCCCCGTCAACTCCCTGACGTCGCGCGAGAGATGGGCCTGGTCGGTGTATCCGGCGCGGGCGGCGGTCTCGGCGAAGGGGACGCCGGCGCGGGCCAGCGCCAGGGCCCGCTGGAGGCGCAGGACGCGGGCCAGCGTCTTGGGCCCGTAGCCGAACGCGGCCAGCGAACGCCGGTGCAGGCGGCGGGTGCCCAGGCCCGTCTCGGCGGCCGTCTCGGTGACGCTGCGGCCCGCGTCCAGGGCCCGCACGACGTGGGTGAGCAGCGGGTCGGGCGGTTCGCCGGCCCGGGCCAGCCGGACGGCGACCGCCTCCAGCGCCGCCACGGGGTCCGCGGCCCGGTCGACGCGCTCGGCCAGCCTGCGCGCGACCGCGCCGCCGAACAGATCGCTCAACTCGGTGCGCCGGTCGCGCAGTTCGTGGGCGGGGACGCCGAGGTAGGCGGGCGCGGCGCCGGGGGCGAAGCGGATGCCCGCGTAGCGGCGGCCGTCGCCGGGTCCCGTGGCGTGGGCGCGGGTGTCGGGCCCGGCGACGAAGAGGCGGCCCTCGCACCAGATCAGGTCCATGCAGCCGTCGGGCAGCACCGGCGCCGCGGGGGCCGTGCCCGCCGTGACGGTACGCGTCCACACGACCGCGCCCGGCACCCGGGCGGCCCGCTCCTCGTACACGTCGCTCACCCCTCCCACGCTACGCCGCGCGCGTGCGGTGTTCCTGGGGGCTGACCCCGTAGACCCGCTTGAAGGCGCTGGAGAGGGCGAAGGCGCTGCCGTAGCCGATCCGGCGGGCGATCGACGCGACGGTCTGCTCGCTGTCGCGCAGCAGGTCGGCGGCGAGGGCGAGCCGCCAGCCGGTGAGGTACGTCATCGGGGGCTCGCCGACCAGGTCGGTGAAGCGGCGGGCGAGCGCGGCCCGGGAGACCCCCGCCCGGCCGGCCAGCTCGGTGACGCTCCACGGGTGGGCGGGGTCGTCCTGGATGAGCCGCAGCGCGCTGCCGACGACCGGGTCGCCCATCGCCCGGTACCAGGCGGGCGCGTCCGCCTCGGGCCGGGAGAACCAGGCCCGCAGGGAGGCGATGAGCAGCAGGTCGAGGAGGCGGTCGAGGACGACCTCCTGACCCGGCTCGTCCTTCACGATCTCCTCGGCGACCAGCGGGGTCAGCGGGCAGTCCCACACCTCGGTCGGCAGCACGAGCAGCGGCGGCAGCGCGTCGAGCAGCCGCGCGCTGATCTCGCCGCGCATCTGGTAGGTGCCGATGAGCATCTGTGCCGGTCCGTCCGGCGTCTCGCCCCAGTTGCGCACCCCGAGGTCCTTGTAGCGGCCGACGTGCGCGGGGCCGAGCGGGCGGCACACCTGGCCGGGGCCGATCTCGGCGCGGGGCGCGGTGGCCGGGTCGTCGCAGCAGACGTACGCGTCGGGGCCGCGGGCGATGGCGATGTCGCCGGGCCGGATGTGGCGCGGGGTGCGGTCACCGCCCTCCGGCAGGAGCCACGCGTCACCCTTCACCATGATCATCACGGTGACCGGTGCCTCGTCGGCGATCCGCACGGACCACGGCAGGTCGAAGCAGGCCCGGATCATGAAGGCGCCGCGTGCCCGCGGTCCTTCGAGGAGCCCTCCGAGTACGTCCATGGCGGCAGCGTAGACGGACGCTTATGGCGGTGAGCGGCTCGGCGATGTTTCCGTGCGCCGTGCGGCAGTTGAGTGGAGGCATGACGGAAACGAAGAACACCACTCAGCAGACGCAGAACGCGACGCAGGACACGACGACCGTGCTGGTGACCGGTGCGACCGGGCGGACGGGGCGCCGGGTCGCCGAGGCGGCCGGGGCGGCGGGCCTGACGGTCCGGGCGGCCTCCCGGTCCGGGGCGGTCCGGTTCGACTGGGCGGACCCGGGCACGTGGGACGCGGCGCTGCGCGGCGCCGACGGGGCGTACCTCGCGTACCCCTCGGACATCGGGGCGCCGGACGCGGCACCGGCGGTGGGCGCCCTGGCCCGCCGGGCGGTGGAGCTCGGCGTGCGCCGCCTGGTGCTGCTCTCGGCCCGCGGCGAGGACCAGGCGCTGCCCGCGGAGGAGGCGCTGCGCGCGTCGGGCGCGGACTGGACCGTCCTGCGGTGCGCCTGGTTCCACCAGAACTTCAGCGAGGGCCCGCTGCTGGACCAGGTGCGCGGCCCGGAGCTGGCGTTCGCGGCGCCGGACGGGCTGCGCGAGCCGTTCCTCGACGCGCGGGACATCGCGGAGGTGGCGGTGCGGGTGCTGCGCGAGCCGACCGGGCGGTACGCGGGTGAGGTGCTGGATCTGACCGGGCCCGAGCTGCTCACGTGGGGCGAGGCCCTCACGGCGGTCGCGGCGGCGGCCGGGACGCCGAAGCGGTATGTGGCGGTGCCGGTACGGGATTACGGAGGGGCACTTCTCGAATTCGGGGTGCCGCAGGAGGAGGTGGGATTTCTGATGGAATTGTTCGGCACGCTGCTCGACGGGCGCAACGCCTCGCTCACGGGGGATGTGGAAAGGGTTCTGGGGCGTGCGCCGCGGCCGTTCACGTCATTTGCTGCGGAGGCGGCGGCGGCCGGTACGTGGAAATGATGCGGAGGGGGCCGAAAGGTTTCGGCCCCCTCCTTTCACAGCTCGTTCACGCGTCCGTCTCGTCGGAGCCGCCCGGGGGCGCGTCGCCGCCCTTGCGGGCATGGGTGCGCAGCCGGGACGTGACGTCCTCCGGGGGCAGGAACCTGGACCAGCGCTCGGGGAACTCGGACGGCATGTCGGGGTCGTCGGGGTCCTCGTCGGCCTGCGAGGTGTCGCGCGCGGCGGCCCGGGCGACGTACTGCGCGGCGGCGGCCGTGCGCACCCGCTCGTTCGCTGCGCGGGCCGCGGCCGTGGCGACCGACGGCCAGACCCGGTCGATCGCCGCGTTCACGGCGGCCCCGACCAGCACCGCGAACGCGGAGACGCCGATCCACAGCAGCACGGCGACGGGCGCGGCGAGGGAGCCGTAGATGGTCGGCCCCTCGATGGTGTTGGTGATGTAGAGGCGGAGCAGGAAGCTGCCGGGGATCCACATGGCGAGGGCGACCAGCGCGCCCGGCACGTCCTCGATCCACGGCGAGCGCACGGGGACGGACACGTGGTACAGCGTCGTCAGGAACGCGACGGACAGCACGAGCACCACCGGCCAGTACAGGATCTGTACGACGGTCTCCGACCAGGGGACCAGGGCGATCACCGCGTCCGGGCCCGCGATCATCAGCGGCAGCGCCACCGAGCCCACCACGAGTCCGACGAGGAACAGCAGGAAGGCGAGCAGCCGCGTCTTGACGATGCCGCGCACGCCGTCCAGGCCGTACATGACGGTCACGGTGTCCACGAACGTCGACACCGCCCGCGATCCCGACCAGAGCGAGATCAGGAATCCGATGGAGATGACGTCGGGGCGGCCGCCCTTGATGACGTCGTCGAGGATCGGTTCCGCGATCTCCTTCACGCCCTGGTCGGTGAGGACCGTGCGGGACGCCTCCAGGATGTTGTCGCGCACGCCCGCGATGGTGTCGGCGCCCGTCCACGTGTCCACGTAGGCGAGCAGTCCCACCAGGGAGAGCAGCAGCGGCGGGACCGACAGCAGGGTGAAGAACGCCGCCTCGGCCGCGAGGCCCAGGATGCGGTACTCCATGCACGAGTTGACGGTGTCCTTGAGCAGCAGCCAGGCGGTCCTGCGCTTGGAGACGTTCTGGTAGAGCACCCGTGCCCGGTGGAGACGACCGGACGACGGTGGTTCGGGGGATTCACTTGCTGGCTGCACGACCTAAAGGTATCCGTCGTTCGAGGCCGGACCCATCCCCCGGTGCGGCGCCGACCTGCGGCGGCGGTGCCCGCGGCGGACACACCCGGGTAACCCGCCGGGCGATTCGGCCCGTTCGTCTGTCATGCCCGCGCTGGCCGGATGATGTGTGAACCGTAAATGGAATCACCACCGGCAATTACGCCGCCCTTTCGGTGAGTTCCCCGACGGGGCGCGCGCGGCACCGGAATTGCCGTCATGCCCGCGTCAGCCGCGAGGAGTCGGAAATCGCCAATGCCCGGAAGCCACTTGAAGCGTTCATGAATCTCCGGAAAGAATCCGGATCGTATTCGTTGCGCACATTGAGGACTTCTCTGGCGCACACGACTCGGGGGATATCAAGGAGTTCAAGTGGCGAACGGCACCGAACGCGTGCTTGCCGAAGTCCTGGCCGGTGTCGTCGAAGTGGAACACGTTCCGCCAGACAGCCATTTCTTCGACGACCTCTGCGCCAACTCGCTGGTGATGGCGCACTTCTGCGCCCGGGTCCGCAAGCGCGCGGACCTGCCGGCCGTCTCGATGCGAGACGTCTACGGGCACCCGACGATCCGCAGCCTGGCGGCTGCCCTTGAGGAGGCACCGGCCGCCGCCCCGGCGGCCCCGGCGGCGCAGACCCCGCCGCCCCCCGGCAGCACGCCCCGCTACGTTCTGTGCGGGGCGCTGCAGTTCCTGGTCTTCGCCGGGTACTGCGCGCTCGCCGGGCTCGTCACCGCCCGCGGCTACGCGTGGGTGTCGGCGGGGTCCGGCGTCGTCGGGATCTACGGGCGCTCCGTGGTCTTCGGCGGCGCCCTGTTCCTCGGCGCGTGCCTGCTGCCGATCGCGGCGAAGTGGCTGCTGGTCGGCCGGTGGCGGCCGACCGAGTTCCCGCTGTGGGGCCTCGCGTACGTCCGCTTCTGGACGGTGAAGGTCCTGCTGCACGCCAATCCGATGGTGCTGTTCGTCGGCAGCCCGCTGTATGTGCTGTACCTGCGGCTGCTCGGCGCCCGGATCGGCCCCGGCGTGACGATCCTGTCCCGCGCGGTGCCCGTCTGCACCGACCTGCTGACGATCGGCGCCGGCACGGTGATCCGCAAGGATGCCCATTTCCTCTGCTACCGGGCGCACGCGGGCCGGATCCAGACCGGCCCGGTCACCATCGGCCGGGACGTCTTCGTGGGCGAGAACAGCGTTCTGGAGATCGGCACGTCGATGGGCGACGGCACCCAACTGGGCCACGCCTCCGCCCTGTACGACGGCGCCTCGGTGCCCGCGGGTGAGCGGTGGCACGGCTCGCCCGCCCAGCCCGCGGACATCGACTACGTCCGCGTGTCCCCGGCGAACTGCTCCGCCCTGCGCCGGGTCACGTTCGCACTGACCGGCCTGCTCCAGGCGCTCCTCGTGATCATGCCGCTCACGGTCGGTGGCACCTACCTGCTGCTGACCGAAATGCCCGCGCTCGACGTGCTGCTGGCGCCCGACACCCAGGACCTGACCTCGGCGGCGTTCTACGCCGAGGCCCTCGGTCTGTCGATCGCCGGATTCCTGGCGTTCCTCGTCGTCGGCTTCGCCACCGTGTCGCTGCTGCCGCGCGCACTGCGCCCACTGCTGCGCCCGGGCCGGACGTATCCGCTCTACGGCTTCCACTACTCGGTGCAGCGCACGATCGCCCGGATGACCAACCTCAAGTTCTTCAAGTGGCTGTGCGGCGACAGCTCGTACATCGTGGGCTATCTGCGGTCCATCGGCTACGACCTCTCGCACGTCGAGCAGACCGGCTCCAACTTCGGCACGGAGGTGCAGCACGAGACTCCGTACCTGACCAAGGTGGGGAGCGGCACGATGGTCGCCGACGGTCTGTCGGTCATGAACGCGGAGTTCTCGGCCACGTCGTTCCGGGTCTCCCAGACGTCCATCGGGGCGCACAACTTCGTCGGCAACCACATCGCCTATCCCGTCGGCGCCCGCACCGGCGACAACTGCCTGCTCGCGACGAAGGTGCTGATCCCGCTCGACGGCGAGGTCCGCGAGGGCGTGGGGCTGCTCGGCTCACCCGCTTTCGAGATACCGCGCTCGGTGGAGCGCGACAGCCGCTTCGACCATCTGCGCGAGGGCGACGAGCTGCGCCGCAGCCTTTCCGCGAAGAACCGTTACAACCTGCGCTCGATGGGGCTGCACCTGTTCCTGCGCTGGCTGCACTGGTTCGCGCTGACGGTCATCGCCTTCGCCATGTTCGACCTGTACGAGGTGGCCGGCGGGATCCTGGTCGGCGCATCCCTGATGCTCGGCCTCGCCTTCACCACCGGCTACTACATCCTGCTGGAGCGGCTGATCTGCCGCTTCCGGCCGCTGCAACCGCAGTTGTGCTCGATCTACGATCCGTACTTCCGGTGGCACGAGCGCCTGTGGAAGGTCTCCGACAACCACCTGGTGGTGTTCAACGGGACCCCGTTCAAGAACCTGGCATGGCGGCTGCTGGGGGTGCGGATCGGCCGCCGGGTCTTCGACGACGGCGCCTCCATCACCGAGCGCACCCTCGTGACGATCGGCGACGACGCCACGCTGGCCGCCCACACGAAGGTGCAGGCCCACTCGCAGGAGGACGGCACCTTCAAGTCCGACCACATCACGATCGGCGCGGGCTGCACGCTGGGCACCGGGGCACTCGTGCACTACGGGGTCACGCTGGGCGACGGCGCCGTGCTCGCGCCCGACTCGTTCCTGATGAAGGGCGAGCAGGTGCCGCCCGGTGCCGTGTGGGGCGGCAACCCGGCGGCGGGGAGGTAGGGGCATGACCACGATCCCGCAGTGGACGACCGCGCCCGTCGCGGGCGTCGCCGACTACGAAGTACCGCTCCCGGACGGCCTGTCGGCCTCGGACACGGCGCTGGAGACCGCACACGCCCGGGTGCTGGCGGCGCTGTCCGCCGAGCCCGACCCGGCCGCGCTCGCCGTGAGCGCCACGGACGGCATGCTGCGACTGCGCTACCGCACCGACGTCCTCGACCGCGCGGCGGCGGCCAGGATCGCCGGGTACCACCTCGCCGCGCTGGCCGCGCCGCGCCGCCGCAGCCTGCTGTCCGAGGCAGAACTCCACTACCAGTTGGAGGAGTTGGCGGGACCGCCCCGCACGCTCCCGGACCGCAGGGTGCACGAGCTGATCGAGGAGCGCGTGGCCGCGCAGCCCGACGCGGTGGCCGTCGCCACCGACGACGGGGTGCGGTGGACGTACGCGGAACTGGACGCGCGGGCCAACCAGGTGGGCCGGGCGCTGCTCGCCCGCGGGCTGCGGCCCGAAGGGGTCGTCGCGGTGAAGATGGAACGCACCCCCGCGTGGGCGGCCGCCGTCCTCGGGGTGCTCAAGGCGGGCGGGGTGTACCTGCCCGTCGAACCGCACTTCCCGGCCGGCCGGGTCGCGGCGATGCTGTCCCGCGCGGGCTGCGACCTGGTCGTCGCCGACGAGGGCGGCACCTTCTCCGTGGCGGACGCCTGCTCCGAGGGGCACCCGGACGGTGCGCTCGGCGTCCGCGTCGCGGCGGACCGGCTGGCGTACATCTACTTCACGTCCGGCTCCACGGGTGAGCCCAAGGGGGCGATGTGCGAGCACGCCGGGTTCCTCAACCACGTGCTCGCCAAGCTCGACGACCTGGGCATCGGTGCCGGACAGGTGGTCGCACAGACCGCGCCGCAGTGCTTCGACATCTCCCTGTGGCAGTTGCTGTCCGCGCTCGTCGTGGGCGGCCGGACGCTGCTCGTGGCGCAGGAGACGATCCTGGACGTGCCGCGCTTCGTGGACGCGGTGGAGCGTGGCCGGGTCAATGTGCTGCAGGTCGTGCCGTCGTACCTGGAGGCCGTGCTCGCCGAACTGGCGGCACGGCCCCGTGAACTGCCCGATCTGCGCTGCGTGTCGGTGACCGGCGAGGCGGTGAAGGCCGAGCTCGTGCGGCGCTGGTTCGCGGTGCGGCCCGGGGTCCGGCTCGTCAACGCGTACGGCCTGACCGAGACCTCCGACGACACCAACCACGAAGTCATGGACCGGCCGCCGGACGGCGACCGGGTCCCGCTGGGCCGGCCGGTCGGCAACGTCCGGGTCTACGTCGTCGACGAGGACCTCGTGCCGGTGCCGCTGGGCGCCCCCGGCGAGATCGTGTTCTCCGGGGTGTGCGTCGGACGCGGCTACGTCAACGATCCGGAGCGCACGAAGGCGGCGTTCCTCGCGGACCCGTACCGGCCGGGCGAGCGGCTCTACCGCAGCGGCGACCACGGACGCTGGCGCCCCGACGGGAAGCTGGAGTTCCTCGGCCGCCGGGACAGCCAGGTGAAGATCCGCGGCTTCCGCGTCGAGCTCGGCGAGGTCGAGAACGCGCTGCTCGGGGTCGCCGGGGTCCGCGACGGCGCCGTCGTCGTCGTGCGCGGCAGCCAGCTCGCCGCCTTCTGCACCGGGCCCGAACCGGTTGACGTGCAGGGGCAGTTGGCGGTGTCGCTGCCCGCGTACATGGTGCCGGCCGTCGTGCACTGGCGGGACCGGCTGCCGCTGACCGGCAACGGCAAGACCGACCGCAGGGCGCTGGTCGCCCTCGCGGAACAGCTGGCGCGGCCCACGGACGCGCCACGCACTCCCGTCGAGCGGCGGCTCGCCGCCGCCTGGGCCGACGTGCTCGGCGTCCCCGCCGAACGCATCGGCCGCCACGACCACTTCTTCGACCTCGGCGGCACCTCGCTCTCCGCGGTGAAGCTGGTGGTCGCCCTCGACCGGGCGATCACCCTCAAGGACGTCACCCGCCGCCCGGTCCTCGCGGACCTGGCGCGCCTACTGGGCCCCAGGGCCTGAAAGGAGCCGCCCGGATGCCGCTCTCCGACCCGATCGGCCCGATCGAACTGTCCCCCGGCCGTCCCCCGCTGCTGCGCGCCGACGCCGGGGGCGATCCCGACGCCTGGGCGGCCCGGCAGCGTGCGGCGCTGCGGGCCGCCGTCGCCGAGCACGGCTGCCTCCTGGTCCGCGGTCTCGGCCTGGACGGCCCCGGCGCGGCCGGGGCCGTCTTCCGCCGGCTCAGCGACGCGCTGATGCCCGAACGCGAACCGTTCGCGCCCCGGCGCAGCTACGCGGACGGCGTGTACTCCTCCACCAAGTGGCCGCCGAACCAGCAGATGTGCATGCACCACGAGATGAGCTACGCCCTGGAGTTCCCCGGCCTGATGCTGTTCGCCTGCCTGGAGGCGCCCGCGTCCGGCGGCGCCACCGGCACGGCCGACGCCGCCGCCGTGCTCGACGCCCTGCCGGCCGCCCTGACCAAGCGGTTCGAGCAGGAGGGCTGGCAGCTCGTCCGGACCTACCACGAGGACATCGGGGCGTCGGTCGCCGAGGCGTTCGGCACCGACGACCGGGCCACCGTCGAGCGGTACTGCCGCGCCCACGCCATCGACGCCGAGTGGCGGTCCGACGGCTCCCTGCACACCCGCCAGCACCGCAGTGCCCTGCTCCACCACCCGGTGGACGGCCGTCGCCTCTGGTTCAACCAGATCGCGTTCCTGAGCGAGTGGACGATGGAGCCCGAGGTGCGCGAGTACCTGATCGACGTCTACGGACCCGACGCGCTGCCCTTCACCACCCGCTTCGGCAACGGCGACCCGATCGGCGAGGACGTCGTGGCCACCATCAACGAGGTGTACGCGGCGCGCACCGTACGCGAGCCGTGGCGCTCCGGCGACCTGCTGCTCGTCGACAACCTGCGCACCGCGCACAGCCGCGAGCCGTTCGACGGGCCGCGCGAGATCCTCGCCGCGCTCGCCGACCCGGCGCGGCTCGCCGACTGTGCCCCGACGGCCGGGGTGGGCATCGGATGACCGGCTTCGCACCCGCCTTCTCCGTGATCCCCGGCAGCCAGGTCCACCAGGCCCTGGCCGGGCGGGAGCGGGAGACCGCCGAACTGATCGAGGCCGTCTACCGGCTGCACGGCGCGGGCGACAGCGTGAACCCGCCGTCGTACTTCCTGCGTTTCCCCGACCGGCCCACCGCCCGGATCATCGCGCTGCCCGCGTCGCTCGGCGGGCCGCTGCGCGTCGACGGCCTGAAGTGGATCTCCAGCTTCCCGGAGAACACCGTGTCGGGGCTGCCCCGGGCGTCGGCCGTGCTGATCCTCAATGACCCCGACACCGGGTATCCGTACGCCTGCCTGGAGAGTTCGCTGATCAGCGCCACCCGCACCGCGTCGTCCGCGGCGCTGGCGGCCGACCGGCTCAGCCGCGGCCGGCCGCGGCCCACCCGGGTCGGCTTCGTCGGCACCGGGCTGATCGCCCGCCACATCCACACCCATCTCGCCGCCACCGGCTGGGAGTTCGACGAGATCGGGGTGCACGACCTGTCGGCCGACAGTGCGACCGGCTTCCGCGGCTACCTCGAACGGTCGGCCGTCAAGGGGCGGATCACGCTGCACGAGTCCGCCGAACGCCTCGTCCAAGCCAGCGACCTGATCGTGTTCGCGACGGTCGCGGCGAAACCGCACGTGCACGACCCGGCCTGGTTCGGCCACCACCCCCTGGTGCTGCACGTCTCACTGCGCGACCTCGCGCCCGAGATCCTGCTCGCGTCGGCCAATGTCGTCGACGACGTCGAGCACTGTCTCAAGGCGGACACCTCGCCGCACCTGGCCGAACAGCTCACCGGTACGCGGGAGTTCATCGACGGCACGCTCGACGACGTACTGACCGGGAGGACCACCGTCCCGGCCGACCGGACCGTGGTGTTCTCACCGTTCGGTCTCGGGGTACTCGACCTGGCCGTCGGCCGGTTCGTGCACGACGAGGTGGCGCGACGGGGTGAACTGCGCGTCGTCGACGGGTTCTTCCACGAGCTCAGCCGGTACGGCTAGCACCGGCGGGCACGTGGGGCACGTGAGGGGGACACGAGGAGGGGGGCCATCATGCCTGTCATATCCGATCCGGCGAGGTTCAACGAGGAGGAGCTCTATGTCGATCTGCGGACCACCATCGGTCTGCCGGTCTACTTGAAGTGCGAAGGCTTCAACTTCGCCGGATCGATCAAACTCAAGGCGGCCACCGAGATGGTGGACGCCGCCGAACGCGAGGGGCTGCTGCGACCGGGCTCCATTCTGATCGAGTCGTCGTCGGGGAACCTGGGCGTAGCGCTGAGCATGATCGCCGCGCACCGGGGCCACCGGTTCCTGTGCGTGACCGACGCGCGCTGCAACCAGCCGACGATCCGCCTCATGGAGGCGCTCGGCAGCCAGGTGCACGTGGTCAGGGAACCGGATCCACGGAGCGGACTGCTGGGCGCACGGCTGAAGTACGTGCGCGCGCTGTGCGCGTCCGACGACCGCTACGTCTGGCTCGACCAGCACAGCAACCAGGGGAACTGGCGGGCGCACTACCGCACCACGGCGCCGGCCATCGCCCACCACTTCCCGCGGCTCGACGTGCTGTTCGTCGGGGCCGGGACGACGGGCACCCTGATGGGGTGCGCGCGCTGGTTCTGGCAGTGGCGGCGCCGGGTGCGCATCGTGGCCGTGGACAGTGTCGGCTCGGTGAGCTTCGGCGGGGCACCGGGCCGCCGGGTGATCCCCGGGCTCGGCACGAGCGTGCCGCCGCCGCTGCTCGATCCGTCGTACGTGGACGACGTGGTCCGCGTCGAGGAGAAGGACGCCGTCCAGGTCTGCCGCCGCCTCGCGGCCCGCGGCTTCCTGTTCGGCGGCTCGACCGGCACCGTGATCAGCGGTGCGAGCCAGTGGCTGGAGCGGCACGGGAGGAGGGGGCTCACCGCGGTGGCCATCGCGCCCGACCTGGGTGAGCGCTATCTCGACACCGTGTACCGCGAGGGCTGGCCGCCGGACGCCGTCCGGGCGGAACCAGTGCCGGAGTTGGTGCACCTGGGCCGATGAGCGCGCTTGCGCGCGGGTAGGTTCGACGACATGTCAGGCCGTACGCACACCGTGACCAATCAGCCGCCGCCGCTGGCGGAGTACGACGTCTTCGCCGCCGACCGGGCGCTGACGGAGGGGGTCGAGCGGCATCTGGAGCCCGCGCTCCTGGACGAGGTCCACGCGGAGCTCTCGCTGCTCGGCCGCACCGCCGGCTCCGGGCAGGCACAGGAGTGGGGGCGGCTCGCGAACGAGCACCCGCCGGCCCTGCGCACGCACGACCGGTACGGCAACCGGATCGACGAGGTCGAGTTCCATCCGGCCTGGCACCGGCTGCTCGGCAAGGGCGTCACCTCGGGGCTCACGGCCGCGTGGGGGCGCCCGGCCGGCCATCTGCGGCGCGCCGCCGCGTTCCTGGTGTGGTCGCAGGTGGAGGCGGGCCATCTGTGTCCGCTGTCGATGACGCATGCGGCGGTGCCCGCGCTGCGCGCGCAGCCGGATCTCGCCGAGGTCTGGGAGCCGCTGCTGACGTCGACGGTCTACGACGCCGGTCTGCGTCCCGCCGCCCACAAGGCCGGGGCGCTGTTCGGCATGGGGATGACGGAGAAGCAGGGCGGCAGCGACGTACGCGCGAACACGACGCGTGCGGTGGCCCTCGCGGAGCCCGGCGCGTACGAGCTGACCGGCCACAAGTGGTTCTGCAGCGCGCCGATGTCGGACGGTTTCCTGGTCCTCGCGCAGGCACCGGAGGGGCTCACCTGCTTCCTCGTGCCGCGGGTCCTGGCGGACGGGGCGCGCAACCCGTTCGCGATCCAGCGCCTCAAGGACAAGCTGGGGAACCGGTCGAACGCGTCGGGCGAGGTGGAGTTCGCGGGGACGTGGGCGCGGCGGGTCGGGGACGAGGGGCGCGGGGTGCGCACCATCATCGAGATGGTCGCGGCGACCCGGCTCGACTGCGTGCTCGGCTCGGCGGCGCTCATGCGGCAGGCGGTGGCACAGGCGATCCACCACTGCACGTACCGCGAGGCGTTCGGCGGCCGGCTGGCCGACAAGCCGCTGATGCGGAACGTGCTGGCCGATCTGGCCCTGGAGTCGGAGGCCGCGACGACGCTCGCGCTGCGGCTCGCGGCCGCGTACGACGCCGGTGAGGAGGCGTTCCTGCGGCTGGCGGTCCCGGCCGCCAAGTACTGGGTGACGAAGCGCTGTACGCCCGTGGTGGCCGAGGCCCTGGAGTGTCTCGGGGGCAACGGGTACGTGGAGGAGTCGGGGATGCCGCGGCTGCTGCGCGAGTCGCCGCTCAACTCGATCTGGGAGGGCGCGGGGAACGTGCAGGCGCTCGACGTGCTGCGGGCGTTGCAGCGGGAGCCCGCGGCGCTCAACGCGTTCCTGATGGAGGTGGGCCGGACGCGGGGCGCCGATCACCGGCTCGACGCGGCCGTGAAGGACCTGCTGACCGAACTCGGTGATCTGGACGGCATCGAGGCGCGGGCCCGGCGGGTCGCGGAGCGGATCGCGCTGGTGCTGCAGGGTTCGCTGCTGGTGCGCAGTGCGCCGGCGGAGGTGGCGGACGCGTTCTGCGCCTCGCGGCTCGGCGGGGACCGCGGTGCGGCGTTCGGCACGCTGCCGCACACGCTGGGTCTCGAGGAGATCGTGGAGCGGGCCCGTCCGGTGTCCTGAGCGGGCCTTCTGGTCGCGGGGATGGTGCTGCGCCGACACGGCACCATCCCCGCATTCAGGCCCCGTCAGGAGCTCGAACGCCGCAGCGGCGGCGTTGGTCCCAGTTTCAAACGCCGCACGGTTGTTCGCCAGGGTTGCAGAGGGTTGCAACCTTCCTTCATAAGGCCCACTCTTGCCGTGGCTCGGAGGTGCACGATAGGCGTAACTCCCCGCATACCGAGGATTCAGGCATGAACACGGACTCGACGATCGACCTGGCGCGACTGTCCGCGATGGACGTGGCGCTCGCGTCCCGCCTCCTCAAGGGGGTACGGGACGCGACGCTCTCCGGGCACCGGCCCCGGGTCAGGCCACGGCCGGTGATCGGCGAGTCGTGGGGCCGGATGCTGCGCGACGGCGTCGATCCGGAACGGGACGTCCGCCTGGGTCTGCTGAGCGTCGACGAGGTGGAGGAGCGGCGCCGTACGTCGCCGCTGCTGCCGGTCCTGCCGGTGCTGCGCGAGGCGCTCGGGGCGGTGGCCGAGGCCGCGCAGCACATCATGGTGGTCAGCGACGCGGACGGCCGGATCCTGTGGCGCGAGGGGCATCCCGCGGTGCTGCGCCGGGGCGACCGGCTCGGCTTCGAGGTGGGCGCGCACTGGGCCGAGCACGTCGTCGGCACGAACGGGATCGGCACGCCGCTGGTGACGCGCCGTCCGGTCCAGGTGTTCTCCGCCGAGCACTTCGTGGAGTCGCACCACCCGTGGACGTGCACGGGGGCGCCCGTGACCGATCCGCGCGACGGGCGGCTGCTCGGGGTCGTGGACGTGAGCGGGCCGCTGGAGACGATGCATCCGGCGACGCTGTCGTGGGTGACGTCGGTGGCGCAGCTCGCCGAGGCGCGGCTGCGCGAGCAGCACGTGGGCAGCCTGGAGCGGCTGCGGGCGGTGGCCGCGCCGGTCCTCGCCCGGATCGGCGGCCGGGCCCTGGCCGTGGACGCGCACGGCTGGCCCGCGGCGGTCACCGGGATGCCGCTGCCGGATCGGGTGGCGCTGCCCAGGTCCGTCGCGGAGGGCTGCGTGTGGATACCCTCGCTCGGCGCGTGCACGATGACGGCGCTGCCCGGCGGCTGGCTGGTCCTGGTGGACGGCGCCCCGCAGCCGCTGGCCGTGACCCGGATCGTCCTGGACCTCGGCCGGGCCCGCCGCCCGGTCCTCGAGGTGTCGGGCGCCGCGGCCGAGTGGACCCACGAACTGAGCCCGCGCCACGCCGAGTTGCTCTTCCTGCTGACCCTGTACCCCGGCGGGCGCAGCGCGTCGGGACTGGCCGAGGACCTGTTCGGCGACCCCGGGCGCACGGTGACGGTGCGCGCCGAGATGTCCCGGATCCGCCGCTACCTCGGCGGTCTGCTCGCGCACCGCCCGTACCGCTTCCTGGAGGACACCGAGGTCGAGGTGCGGCTGCCCGACGACCCGCTGGACCTGCTGCCGCACTCCACGGCACCGGCGGTGGCCGGGGAACGCGCGCGGGGGCTCTGACCTTCGCGCGGGCCTTCGCACGGGCCTTCGCACGGGGCGGTGGGTACGCTCCGCCCCCATGGCTCCCTTCATACGCAGGCGCAGGGCGACGCGCGCCTACCCCACCCCGCTCACGCTCCACCAGCTGTGGATGGTCTCCCTCGCCGCACCCGTCAGCCGGGACCGGGACGCCGCGCGGACCACGCTCTACCCGTTCACCCGCCTCGACGGCGACAAGGCGCGGCGGTGGCTGGCGGAGCAGTGGGAGATCGGGACGCGCGAGGAACTGCTCGGCCGGCTCGGCGGGCTGGCCCGTTCCGGGTACCGGGCGGGGGCCCGGGCCCGGCTCGGGGTCGAGCCGCTGGCCTGGGACATCGCCCTGTACGTGGACATCACGCGGCGCGGCTTCGCGTGCGGGATGCTCACCGAGGCCGATGCGTGGAACCTGCTGAAGAACGTGGTGCCGCAGGTCGCGGGGACGTACAACTCCTGGCAGGAGTACGCCGATCACTATCTGCTGGGCCGGCAGATCTGGCGCGAGGACCTACGGCGCAGGGCGGACGGTTCGCTCCCCGCGCCGCAGCCCGTCGCGGACGCGCACCTCAGGGCGCTGCTCGACCCGGCCGACCGGAAGAGCCCCTGGAACGCGGCTCCCTGGGACAGCATCCGGCAGCCGGACCGGGCCCGCGCCTGACGGCTCAGCCGCCGTTCAGCGCACCGATGTCGGCCGGTCCGCCGGGGACGAGCGGATGCCCGGCGAAGTCCCGCTCCCCCGCGTCCGGGTGCGGCAGGGCGGCGCCGGCGGCGGGCGATCCCGGGCGCAGGGCGTAGGCGGCGGCCGCGTCGGCGATGCCGGTGGCGGTGCCGGGTGCGGCGAGCAGCGGGTCGGCGCCGGTGCCACCGGGGTTGTCGGGCACGGCGGTGACGCCGGACAGCGCGTTGTGGGACAGCGAGACGCCGCCGGAGCGCAGCACGAACGAGGCCGTTCCCGCACCGGTCTTGCGCACCACGTTGTCGACGAACTCGATCTCGTGCCGCGCGGTCGTGTTCTCGTTCACGACGGTCTGGCTGACGCCGTCCCCGACGTAGACGGTGTTGTGCAGGAACCGCACGTCGGAGAAGGAGCCCTTGCAGGTCTCGATGCCCCGGAAGCGGTCGTTCTGGCTGACGTTGAAGCGGATGACGGCGTCGGAGAGGGTGCCGTCGGCGGTGCAGACGAGGAAGAAGCCGCCCGCGTTGTCGTGGCTGTAGTTGTACTGGAAGACGGTGCCGAAGGTGCCCTCGTCGACGTCGTACGCCATGCCGTCGCGGGTCGTCTCGCCGCCGGAGGTGTCGTTGTACTGGAAGACGGTGCCGTCCGCGTTGTAGGGCCACATGCCCGCGTTGTATCCGGCGGAGCGGCGCTGGAAGCCGCGCAGCGTGTTGTGCTCGACGAGCGCGCCCTCGGTGACGGTCATGACGATGCCGTCGCCGCCGAGGTCGGAGAGCGTGTTGTTCCGTACGACGACGTTCGTGGACGGCGTCCAGGCGGGTCCGGCCGGGTCGTAACTGCTCACCGCGGGACGGTTCTTCCAGGTCGAGGCCACCCGGATCCCGCCGCGGTCGATGTGGTCGAGGGTGTTGCCCTCGACGCGCACGTCGTCGAAGCGGGTGGGCAAGGACGCTCCGGTCGCGGCGAACAGGATGCCCTCCGAGCCGTCGGCGTCCTTGGTGTCGTCGCCGAGCACGTCGTGGATCGTGAGGTTCGTGAGGCGGTAGTGGGTGCCCGTCCCGTAGTCGTCGAGCACGACGCGGACGCCGCGCCGCTTGGTGCCCGGGTTCGCGGCGTTGGTGATGTCGAGGCCGTCCACCTCGATCCACTGGGTGTTGCGCAGCAGCACGGTGTCGACGGCGCCGTTGCCGTCGACGACGGGCTTGGCGGCGCCCGGGTCGCCGTACCCGCCGACGGTGACCGGCCGGCCGGGTGCGCCGGCGCCGTTCGGGGCGAGGGTGCCGGTGCAGCGGGTGCCCCGCTTCAGCCGGACGGCGTCGCCGGGGTGCAGGCGCTGCCCGTTCACGGCGGACAGACTCCGCCAGGGCGCCTTGAGGGTGCCCTTCTGGGGGCCGGTGGGCGGGGCCTGGCAGTCGACGTAG
>NZ_JAMOLN010000112.1 GCF_024448165.1 Streptomyces longispororuber | reverse complement strand
GAAGCACGCCACGCACACCATCCGCGACAAGCGGGCGCGCGCCGTCGCCGAACTCGACGACTGGGCGCAGCTGCGCGAGGCCGGCAAGCAGATCAAGGACCACACGCTCCGTCATCTGGAGCACTACCTCGTCCGGTTGGAGGAGTCGGTCACGGCCGCGGGCGGCACCGTGCACTGGGCCGCCGACGCCGACGAGGCCAACCGCATCGTCACCCGCCTCGTCCGGGAGACCGGCGAGACGGAGGTCGTCAAGGTCAAGTCGATGGCCACGCAGGAGATCGGCCTCAACGAGCACCTGGAGGCCGAGGGCATCCGCGCCTACGAGACCGACCTCGCCGAACTCATCGTGCAGCTCGGCGACGACCGCCCCTCGCACATCCTGGTCCCCGCCATCCACCGCAACCGCGGCGAGATCCGCGACATCTTCGCCAAGGAGATGGGCAGCTGGGGCCGGGCCGCCCCCGACGGCCTGACCGACACCCCGGCCGAGCTCGCCGAGGCCGCCCGCCTCCACCTGCGCGAGAAGTTCCTGCGCGCGAAGGTCGGCATCTCGGGCGCGAACTTCATGGTCGCCGAGACCGGCACGCTCGTCGTGGTGGAGTCCGAGGGCAACGGCCGGATGTGCCTGACCCTGCCCGAGACGCTCATCTCGGTCGTCGGCATCGAGAAGACCGTGCCGACGTGGCAGGACCTGGAGGTGTTCCTCCAGACGCTCCCCCGCTCCTCCACCGCCGAGCGCATGAACCCGTACACGTCGACCTGGACCGGCACCACCGACGGCGACGGCCCGCAGACCTTCCACCTGGTCCTGATCGACAACGGCCGCACCGACACCCTCGCCGACGAGGTCGGCCGGCAGGCGCTGCGCTGCATCCGCTGCTCGGCCTGCCTCAACGTCTGCCCGGTGTACGAGCGGGCGGGCGGCCACGCGTACGGCTCGGTGTACCCGGGCCCGATCGGCGCCATCCTCAGCCCCCAGCTCCGCGGCACCGCCAGCGAGATCGACGCCTCGCTGCCCTACGCGTCGTCGCTCTGCGGCGCCTGCTACGAGGTGTGCCCGGTCGCCATCGACATCCCCGAGGTCCTGGTGCACCTGCGCGAACGGGTCGTCCAGGGCGGCGAGGTGACCCGGCGCGGCGCGAAGGTCACCCTCAAGCCGGCGAAGGGCCACGCGGCGGAGCGGGCCGCGATGCGCGCGGCCCGCTGGGCGTTCACCCACCCGGCGGCCCTCGGCGCCGGCCAGCGGCTGGCCTCGCGCACCCGCCGCTTCCATCCGCGCACGGTGCCGGGCCCCGGCAGGGCGTGGACGGCGACCCGGGACCTGCCGACTGTGCCGGCGGAGTCCTTCCGCGACTGGTGGCAGCGGACAGGCGGCGGCAAGGCCGGAAAGGACGGCGGCAAGTGAGCAGCAGGGACGTGATCCTGGGCCGGGTGCGGCGCGCGCTCGGCGGTCCGGTCGGCGCACCGGAGTCGTACGGCACGGACGTCGACCGCGGCTATCTGCGCGAGCACGGCTCCCGGACGACCGGGCAGACGGTGGAACTGCTCGCCGAGAACCTGGCGGACTACCGGGCGATCGTGCACCGGTGCACGGCCGGGGAGCTGGCGGACACGGTCGCCGGGCTCCTCGCCGCGCACGGCTCGCGCTCGGTGGTGACACCGCCCGGGCTGCCGGCGGACTGGCTGTCGGCGACCGACGCGACCCGGGTCGCCGACGAGGCGGCCACCACCCCCGCCGAACTCGACGGGGTCGACAGCGTCGTCACCGCCTGCGCGGTGGCGGTCGCCGAGACCGGCACCATCGTCCTGGACGGCTCCCCCGACCAGGGGCGCCGCCGCATCACGCTCGTCCCGGACCACCACGTCTGCGTGGTGCGCGTCCCCGACCAGGTCGTGTCCTCGGTCCCGCAGGCCCTCGGACGGCTCGATCCGGCACGTCCGTTGACGTGGATCTCGGGCCCGTCCGCGACCAGCGACATCGAGCTGGACCGGGTCGAGGGGGTGCACGGTCCGCGCACCCTGGAGGTGGTGCTGGTGAGCGGGGAGTGAGACACGCGGTTACGTTGAGGGCATGATCCGGTTCGATCAGGTCACCAAGCGGTACGCGGACGGCACGACGGCGGTGGACGACCTCTCGTTCGAGGTGAACGAGGGCGAACTGGTCACGCTCGTCGGGCCGTCCGGCTGCGGCAAGACCACGACGATGATGATGGTCAACCGGCTGATCGAGCCGACGTCCGGCCGGATCTTCGTGGCGGACGAGGACATCGCCACGATCGACCCGGTCAAACTGCGGCGCCGGATCGGCTACGTCATCCAGCAGGTCGGCCTCTTCCCGCACCGCACGATCCTCGACAACACGGCGACGGTGCCCGCGCTCATCGGCTGGAAGAAGGCGAAGGCGCGGGCGCGCGCCGCCGAGCTGCTCGACCTGGTGGGCCTCGACCCGAAGACGTACGGCGGCCGCTATCCGGAACAGCTGTCGGGCGGCCAGCGCCAGCGCGTGGGGGTCGCCCGCGCGCTGGCGGCCGATCCGCCGGTGCTCCTGATGGACGAGCCGTTCGGCGCGGTCGACCCGGTGGTGCGCGAGCAGTTGCAGGACGAGTTCCTGCGGATGCAGGCCGCGGTCCGCAAGACGGTCCTCCTGGTCACGCACGACATCGAGGAGGCGGTGCGGCTCGGCGACCGCATCGCGGTGTACGGGCAGGGCCGCATCGAGCAGTTCGACACCCCGGGCGCGGTCCTCGGCACGCCCGCGACGCCGTACGTCGCCGAGTTCGTCGGCGCGGACCGGGGTCTGAAGCGGCTGTCGGTGACCGAGATCGAGCCGGACGACCTGGAGCAGCCGTCGGTGGCCCGGCTGGACGAACCGGCGACGCAGGCCGCGGCCCGGATGCGCGACGAGGCGGCCCGCTGGGCGGTGGTCCTGGACGAGCAGGGGGACCTGCACGGCTGGGTCGGCATCGACGACGTGTCCCTGGCCGGTGCGGACGGCCGCGTCGGTGACCTGGCGCACCGGATGAACGCGTGGGTGCCGGTGGGCGCGCCGCTCAAGCAGGCGTTCGGCGTGATGCTGCAGCACGACGCGGGCTGGGTGGCGGTCCTCGACGGTTCGCGGTTCCTCGGTGTGCTGACCCCGGCGAAGCTGCACGAGGCGCTGCGCCGCTCCGTGGACGCGGACGCCCAGGGCGTGGGGCGCGACGAGGTCGAGTTCGACTCGGTCGCGGACGCCTGAGCGCCGCCGCCCGGATCACCGAACCCTCACCCTAGACCTCAGGTCGAGAGTCCGGCGCCGACGCGGGCCGGTGCCGGTCCATCGCGCGCAGGTTCTCGTCCTGTACGTCGCCGGGGACGGGCCGGTCCGGGCGGTACGCGGCGAGTTCCGGCACCGGCCGTCCGGTGGCGATCTCCCGGGCGGCGAGCCGGCCGAGGACCGGGGCCAGCGTCACCGCGCTGTGCGAGACCAGGTGGTAGAGGCCGGGCGCCCGCGGCACCGCTCCGACCAGCGGCAGGCCGTCGAGCGGCACGGGCCGCACCCCGACCCGGGCGTCGGCGACGGCGGCCGACCGCAGTGCGGGGACCACCGTGCGGGCGCGGCGGTGCAGTTCGCGCGGCAGCCCGTCGACGCCGCCGCCGACGATGCCGCCGAGCCGCGCGTCGACCTCCCACGACAGGGCGAGCACCCCGCCGTCCGCTGTGGGCCGCAGGTCGATCCCGGGGGCCGCGACGATCGCGGTGAGCGGGCCGCCGGCCAGCGGGCCGCACTCCGCCACGAGCCCGGGCACCCGCCGCACGGGCAGGCGCACCCCCGCGAACCCGGCGACGCGCGCCGCCGCGGGCCCCGCGCAGTTGACGACGACGTCGGCGGGCCAGCGCCGCTCCCCCGCCACGGCCCCGGTGACCCGCCCGCCCGCGCGCAGCAGTCCGGTGACCGGCGTGCCGTCATGGGCTTCGGCGCCGTGCCGCAGGGCCGAGGCGAGCAGGGCGTCGACGAGGCGGGGCACGTCGAACCAGGCGGTGTTCTCGTGCACCACGACCTCGTCGGCGGCGCAGGCGTCCGGGTCGACGGCGGGTGCGAGGTCGCGCAGCACGGACGGCGGGGCGAGCCGGCAGGCGTGGCCCCAGCCCCTGGCCCGTGACGCCTTGTCGCGCAGCGCCCGGCGGGCCGCGTCGTCCGCCGCCCACTGGACGAGCGGTACGGGGTGCCGCCACGGCGCGCCGTCGAGTTCGTCGGCGAGGCGGACGTGTCCGTCCGATCCCTGCCGGTTCAACCGGTAGTAGGCGTACGGGGTCTTCAGGTGGGTGACGTCGGCGGAGAACGTGGCCCCTGACGTGCCCGCGGCGGGCCGGGCCTCCTCCAGGACGACGACGTGGACGCCCGCGAGGGCGAGGTGGTGGGCGACGCAGGCGCCGAGCACGCCCGCGCCGACGACGACGGCTCGAGTCATACGCGGTCGTGTACCCAGCCCGCACCGTCCGGACCTTCCTGATCCTGCGGACCGGACTACTTCAGCAGTCCCTTGTCCTCCAGATAGCTGCGCGCCACGTCCTCGGGCAGCCGCCGCCAGCTGTCGACCTGCTGGTTGAGGGAGGCGAGGTCCGCGGTGGTGAGCACGGAGTTGAGGGCGCCAAGGGCGGTGGCGACGCGGTCGCTGCCTGCCCGCGAGCGGTTGACGACGGGCACGATGTAGTCGGCGTTCTGCAGGTGCTTGTCGTCAGCGAGGAGGACCAGCCCGAAGTCGGCGAGCGTCGCGTCGGTGGTCGTGGTGAGCACCATCTGGTCCTGGCCGTTCTGCACCGCCTTCTTGGACTGCGTGGTGCCGACGCCCTTGGGGTCGACGCCCGTGATGTCGATGCCGTAGACCTTCTTCAGGCCCGGTTCGCAGTAGGGCCGCTGGACGCATTCGTCGCCCGCGGCGAGCCGCACCTTCAGGCCGGAGGCGCCGAGGTCGCTGAGCGTCTTGAGCCGGTGCTCCGTCGCGTACGTGCCGGCGACGGCGAAGGCGTTCTGGTCGACGGCCCGGCCGGCGTCGAGGACGACCAGGCCGCGGGGCCGGGCGAGGTCCCGCAAGGCCTTCATGGTGGCGTCGAGGTCGGGCGAGCCGACGGGGGCGGCGTCGGCCCCGTTGGTCTTGGCGTTCAGCCAGTCGGCGAAGGTCGCGGCGTACTCGGGGACGACGTCGATCTGCCCGGACTCCAGGGCGGGTTCGTACAGTTCGCGGTTGGCGACGGACAGGATCTGGGTGCCGTACCCGGCGTCCTTCAGGAGCAGCGCGTACATGGTGGCGAGCAGATCGCTCTCGGTGAATCCGGCCGATCCGATGACCAGGTGCTTGCTGTCGCCGGGCGGCGCGGTCACCTCGCCCTGGTTCTCCAGCGACGGCCCTCCGGTGCATCCCACGGCGAGCAGCACTCCGCCCACCAGGGCACCGGCCCTGCGCACGAGGCTCCTCATCCGCCTGCCCTCCCCCGCGCCCAGGCCGGGGCGAGCCGCTCGGCGATCTCGAAGAGCCCCTCCACGACGAGGGCGAACACGGCGACGAGCACGGCGCCCGCGACGACCTGCGGCGTACTGGCGAGATTGAACCCGGCGGTGATGATCCGCCCGAGCCCGCCGCCGCCCGCCAGCGCGGCGATGGTGGCGGTGGCGACGAGCTGCACGGCGGCGATCCGGACACCGGTGAGGATCATCGGCAGCGCGAGCGGCGCCTCCACGCGCAGCAGCATCTGCCGCCCGGTCATCCCCATCCCGCGCGCGGCACGCACCACTTCGCGGTCGACGCCGCGCATGCCGACGTACGCGTTGGTGAGCAGCGGTGGCACGGCGAACAGCACGAGGGCGACGACGGTGGGGCCTTCGCCGTACTGCCCGAGCGGTGTGAGCAGCAGCAGGACGAGGACGGCGAAGGTGGGCACGGCCCGGCCGACGTTGGAGATGTTGACGGCGAGCGCCCCGCCCTTGCCGAGGTGGCCGAGGACGAGGGCGACAGGCAGTGCGATCAGACAGCTGATGACGAGGCAGACGACCGTGAGCACCAGGTGCTGGGTGAGGCGGTGCCAGATGCCGTCGTCGCCGGCCCAGTGCGCGGAGTCGGTGAGCCAGTCCCAGGCGTCGGTGAGGGTCTTCATCCGCGGCTCGCTCTCGTCCAGGGGGTCAGCAGCCGTCCGGCGCCCAGGAGCAGCAGGTCGGCGGCGATCGCGATGACGACGCAGAGCACGGAGGCGGTGAGCACCTGGGCCTTGAAGTACGTGTTCATGCCGGAGTAGATGAGGTTGCCCAGGCCGCCGTACCCGACGATCGCCCCGACGGTCACCAGGGACACGGCGGACACCGTGGCGATGCGCAGCCCGGCCATGGCGGCGGGCAGGGCGAGCGGCAGTTCGACGGTGAGCAGCAGTCGGACGGGCCCGTAGCCCATCCCCCGGGCGGCCTGCCGGGTCTCCTCGGGAACGGCCCGCAGCCCGGCCAGGATGTTCCGTACGAGCAGGGTCAGCGAGTACAGCACGAGGCCGGCCACGACGAGGGTGGCGGACAGTCCGTACGCGGGCAGCAGCAGCGAGAACATGGCCAGCGACGGGATCGTGTACAGCACGGTCGTCAGGGCGAGCACCGGCCCGGCGGCCCACCCCCAGCGGCGGGCGACGACGGCCAGCGGCACGGCGATGACCAGCGCGATGGCGACCGCGACCAGGGTGATCTGCAGGTGCTGCACCACGGCGTCGACCAGGATGTGCCGGCGCGTGCTCAGATACTCGCCGCAGATCCAGTCGTTGCGGGCGAGGCAGTCGTCCGGCGGCGGGGCGCCGGGCACCGCGGTCAGATGGGGCACTCGTCCATTCCAGTGGCCCGGGCGGGCCACTGCCTGCTGGGGTGACCCGTACGGGCGGCGGACGCGACGGCGCACGCGCCGTCCGACGGAGCGACTTCCCGTCGTGGGACTGACGGCGGACGGCCACGGGGCTAGGTTGTCCGACATGAGCAATCTTGATCGCGAGGCGGTTCCCTCCGTGTGCGGCGGGCGGGGTTTCGTCGTCGCGGACCCGGTCCGCGAACTCCTCAGCCCGCGCCGGGTGAAGCTCGGCGAGTCCACGGAGGTGCGCAGACTGCTGCCCAACCTGGGCCGCCGCATGGTGGGCGCGTGGGCGTTCGTCGACCACTACGGTCCGGACGACATCGCGGACGAGCCGGGCATGCAGGTGCCGCCGCACCCGCACATGGGGCTGCAGACGGTGAGCTGGCTGCACGACGGGGAGGTCCTGCACCGCGACAGCACCGGCAGCCTGCAGACGATCCGGCCGCGCGAGCTCGGCCTGATGACGTCGGGCCGCGCGATCTCCCATTCGGAGGAGAGCCCGCGGCCGCACGCCCGCTTCCTGCACGGCGCGCAGTTGTGGGTGGCGCTCCCCGACGCCCACCGGCACACGGACCCGCACTTCGAGCACCACGACGCGCTGCCCACGGTGACGGCGCCCGGTCTCACGGCCACCGTGGTCCTCGGCACGCTGGACGGGGCGACGTCCCCCGGCACGACGTACTCCCCCCTCGTCGGCACGGACCTGGCCCTCTCCCGCGGAGCGGACGTCCGGGTCCCGCTGGAACGCGACTTCGAGTACGCCGTCCTGTCGATGTCCGGCGAGGCGCACGTCGACGGCGTCCCGCTGCTGCCCGGCTCCATGCTCTACCTCGGCTGCGGCCGCACCGAACTGCCCGTGCGGGCGGAGTCGGACGCGGGGCTGATGCTGCTCGGCGGCGAGCCGTTCGAGGAGGAGCTCGTCATGTGGTGGAACTTCATCGGCCGCAACCAGGACGAGATCACGCAGGCTCGGGAGGACTGGATGCTCGGGTCGCGGTTCGGGGAGGTGAAGGGGTACGACGGAGGGCGGCTGGATGCGCCTGAGCTGCCGCCTGTTCCGCTGAAACCCCGGGGTCGAGTGCGTTGAACGACCTACGGCGGAGGCGAGGACGTGAGGCGCGGGACGGCGTCGCGCAGGGTGCGGGTGGCGGGGTGCCGGGGGTGGTGGAGGACGTCGGTGAGGTCCCCCTCCTCCACCACGCGTCCGTGGTGCATGACGATCACGCGCGGGCAGAGTTGCTCCACCACCGCGAGGTCGTGTGAGATCAGCAGGCAGGAGAGCCGGTGTTCGGTGCGCAGCCGGCGGAGCAGGTCGAGGATGCGGGCCTGGACGGTGGTGTCCAGTGCGCTGGTCGGTTCGTCCAGGATCAGGAAGCGCGGCCGTACGGCCAGTGCGCGGGCGATCGCCGCGCGCTGGCGCTGACCGCCGGAGAGCTGGTGCGGGTAGCGTGCGGCGTGCTCGGCGGTCAGTCCCACGTCGGTGAGCAGTTCGGTGACGCGGTGCCGTTCGACGCCGCGCGCCACCATCCGGTGTGCCCGGAGCACTTCGCCGATCGCCCTGCCGACCCGCATCCGCGGGTCGAGCGCGCCCTCGGTGTCCTGCACGACGATCTGTACGGCACGGCGGTACGGACGCGGTCGGCGCATCGCGGTGAGGTCGACGCCGTTGAAGGTCACCGTGCCGCCGGCCGGTGCCACCAGGCCCAGCAGGCACCGGGCCACCGTCGTCTTGCCCGATCCGCTCTCGCCTATCAGTCCCAGGCCGAGGGGGCCTTCGGGCAGGGTGAGGTTCACCCGGTCCACCACGGTCGTGTCGCCGTACACGACGGTCAGGTCACGGGCCTGAAGCACCATCGGCGGCCTCCTCGTCGTATCCGTCGTCGCGCGCCTCGCGGTTCTCGTCGCCGGGTTCTTCGCCGCGTCGGTCGCGTGGCCCTGGCACCGGAAGTCCACGCAGCCGTGGTGCGGCCGCCAGCAGTTGCCGGGTGCGGTCGGCGTGTGGGGCGGTGACCAGCTCGGTGGCGGGCCGGTCCTCGATCACCCGCCCCCGGTGGAGTACGGCGATCCGGTCGCACAGTCCGGCCAGCAGCGCGAGGTCGTGGCTGATGAACAGTACGGCCGTGCCGTGTTCCGCGCGCAGCTGCGTCAGGAGGGTGCAGATCTGCGCCTGGGCCGTCACGTCCAGCGCGCTGGTCGGCTCGTCCGCGATGAGCAGTCGTGTCCTGAGGGCCGACGCCAGGGCGATCGCCACGCGCTGGAGCTGTCCGCCGGAGAGCTGGTGCGGGTGGCGGTCGAGGTGTGCGGCGGACAGACCGACGCGTTCCAGTCCGGCCGCGGCGCGGCCGCGGGCCTCGGCGCGGCTGCATCCGTGCAGTCGCAGCGTACGCAGCACCGTCACGCCCACGGGCAGTACGGGGTTGAACGCGGTGGCCGGATTCTGCGGGATCAGGGTCATCGTGGAGCCACGCAACCGCCGCAATCGCCGCTCGGGCATCGACAGCAGTTCCTCGCCTGCCAGCCGGATGCTGCCGCGGACGTGGGCGCCCGCGCGCCGCGTCAGTCCCAGGACGGTCAGCCCGACCGTGGTCTTGCCCGCGCCGCTTTCCCCCGCCAGCCCCAAGAACTCACGCTCGTCCAGCGGCAGTTCATCGACGCGGACGACGGGCTCGGCGTCGGAGGACCCGAACCGGACGCGTACGTCGCGCAGTTGCAGCCAAGCGGCGTCACGGGCGGAGACCATCGGTCAGGCCCGCTGAGTGGGGCGCGGGACATGGCGGGGGTCGAAGCGGTCGCGCACTACATCACCGAGGAGGAAGCACACGCCCGCGACGAGCATGATGGCGGCTCCGGGGAAGGTGCCGAGCCACCAGTGGGTGGTGAAGTAGTTCTGCGACTGCTCCACCATCAGGCCCCAGTCGGGGGTCGGCGGCTGCGGGCCGAGGCCCAGGAAGGACAGTCCGGAGGCGACGAGCAGCACCCCGCCGACGTCGGTCGAGGCCTGGACCAGCAGGGGCGTCGAGGCGTTGGGCAGGACGTGGCGGACGAGAGTGCGGCGGTGGCCGAGACCGAGGGCCCGGCACGCCTCGATGTACGGGCGGCCGACGACCGACGCCGTCTCGCCCCGCACCAGCCGGGCGTACCACGGCCACCACGTCACCGTCAGCGCGACGGTCAGTCCCACCGGACCGGGCGCAAGGACCGTGGCCAGGGCCAGTGCGAGCAGCAGAGCGGGCACGGCCAGGAAGACATCGGTGAGGCGCATGAGGAGTTCGTCGATCCAGCCGCCGAAGTAGCCGGCCACCACCCCGATCACGGTGCCCACCACCAGCGAGACCGTCACCACGGCCACCGCGACGACGGGGCCGATGCGCGCGCCGTACAGCACGCGGGAGAACACGTCACGACCCAGTTCGTCGGTGCCGAACCAGTGGGCTGCGGAGGGCGGGCGCAGAAGCTGAGCGGTCTCGGCGGCACCGGTCGCGTCCTCCGGGTACGGGGCGAGGACCGGTGCGAGCAGGGCGACGAGCACGATGGCGCCTGCTCCCCCGAGGGCGAGGACCAGCGCCGTCCGGCCGCCGCGGGCACCGCGCGCCCTCACCGTCGGCTCACCGCAGCGCGACGCGCGGGTCGAGGGCGGCCTGTGCCAGGTCGACGGCCAGGTTCGCGGCAAGGTAGAGCAGGGCGACCAGGAGCGTCACCCCGACGACGGCCGGTACGTCCAGGGACTGCACCGCGTCGGCCGCGTACCGGCCGAGCCCCGGATAGTCGAACACCGCCTCCACGAGGAAGGTGTTGACCAGCGAGTACCCGAAGATCAGCGCGGTGAGCTGGAGCACCGGGTTCCAGGCGAGCCGCAGGGCGAAGCGGCCGAGGACGACCCGCTCGGGGAAGCCGAGCGCGCGCACCATCTGGATGTGCGGTTCGCCGACGGCGTCCAGGATGCTCGCCCGGACCATGCGCGCGAGGACGGCCGCGGGATAGGAGGCCACCACGAGTGCCGGCAGCAACAGGTGGTCGAGGAGATCGGTCGCCGCCACCCCGTTCCCGGTGAGTACGGCGTCGAGCAGGGGCAGGCCGGTGACCGTGGTCACCGGATGCGCGCCCATCACGGCACGGTCGTAACTGCCCGCGATCGGCAGCAGATCGAGCCGGCTCGCGATGAGCGTCTGCAGGAGCAGCGCCAGCCAGAACGTGGGGATCGCGGCGCTCAGCAGCGCGCCGGACCGCACCAGCCGGTCGACGGTCCCTCCGTGCCATCGGGCGGCGAACAGGCCCGCGGGGATGCCGACGGCGAGCCCGATGACCATTCCGGCGAGCACCAGCTGCAGCGTGTTGGGCAGCCGCGTGAGCAGATCGGTGAGGACGGGACGGTGGGTGAGGACCGAAAGGCCCCAGTCGCCGCGCGACACCCCGGTCAGGTACGAGACGATCTGCTCGGCGACGGGACGGTCGAGACCCAGCTCGGCGCGGACCCTCGCCCGTTCCACGGCCGATGCCCGTGGCCCCGCCCAGACACCCGCGGGGTCGCTGGGCACCACCCGCGCGATCAGGTACGTCAGCACCACCACCCCGAAGGCGACCAGGGCCGAGAGCACCGAACGGCGCGCCGCGTAGCGGATCATCGGCCGACCGCGGCCGCTGCGGGCGCGCTTCATGTCCGCCCCCGTTCAGTGGTGGGTGAGGTCGTGGACGAACACGACGTTCGCGTACGCCGGGTTGTCGACGAAGCCCTTGACGTCGCCGGCCAGAACCCGCTGGTAGGTGTTGGTGCCGAGGAAGAGCTGCGGCGCGTCCCTGATGATGATCTCCTGCATCGTGCGGTAGGTCCGCACGGCGTCGTCCGGGTCCGTCGCGGTGAGCGCGCCGACCGAGTCGATGAGCCGGTCGAGCTCGGGGTTGGAGTAGTAGGCGAGGTTGTAGGAGATCTCCTTCTCCGTGCGGAACACGTTGCGGAAGTACGACAACGGTTCGGGGTCGTCCGGCCACCACCACATGACGAAGATGTCCTGTCGCTCGTTCACGTTCTTCTTCTTGGCGCGCGGCCACTGCGCCGACGCCCAGGCCAGGCCCTCGACCTTCAGGTCGATGCCGAACGGGCGCAGCTGTGCCTTCATCAGGTCGCCGAGGGTGCGGACGGTGTCCTCGCCCGCGGGGTAGGTCATCTCCAGCGTGATGGTCCGGCCGCTGCCCGGGCCGTACCCGGCCTCCTTGAGCAGCTTCCGGGCGCGGTCCTGGTCACCCGGCAGGTCCAGTGTGGTGGTGTGTCCGAACATGCCCTTGGGGATGACGCCGTCGGAGGCGACGAGGGCGCCCCTGCTCGCTTTGACGAGCTCCTGGTAGTCGAGCGCGTTCGCGACCGCCTGGCGCACCCGGATGTCGTCCAACGGCTTCTTCTGCGTGTTCATCAGGCCGATCAGGGTCTGCCACGAAGGCCGTTCGTACACGCGGAGGTCCGGCCGGCCGCGCAGCGTGTCCAGGAGTTGCGGCGGCATCCCACCGGTGTAGGTCCCCTCACCCGAGCGCATGAGCTGTGCCTCCGTGGACGCCTGGGGCACCGCCTGGAACACCACGTTCTTGTACTGGTTCGTGCGCCAGCCGCCCCAGTAGTCCTTGAAGGCGGTCAGCTGCACTTCGTTCTCGCTGCTCGGGTTCCACGAGGTGACCATGTACGGGCCGGTGCCGCGGGCGTTGGCCTTGTAGTAGTCCTTGGCGTCGGAGACCTCGTAGATCCAGGCCGCGTACGTGGCGGAGGCGATGATGTCCAGCTGTGCCGGGCGGGACAGCTCGAAGCGGACCTTCCGCTTGCCGATCGGGGTGATGCTCCGCACCGGGTCCCACACGTACGAGGCGCTGGCCTTCAGTCTCATGGTGCGGTCGATGGACGCCTTCACCGCCTGCGCGGTCAGCGGGCGTCCGGAGTGGAACCGTACGTTGTCCCGCAGGGTGAACGTCCAGGTCCGGCGGTCCTTTGACGACGTCCACCGGGTCGCGAGCACCCCCTCGGTCTTGCCGGACCCGGCGTTGTACCGGGTGAGAGTCTCGTACGTGTTCGACAGCGCCACCACTTCGTCGGAGTAGGAGCGCGCCGGGTCCCACTCGGTCACCAGCCCCCTGCTGGACAGGTACACGAAGGTGTCGTCGCTGTCCGCCCGGGCTCCCCCGTCGGAACAGCCGGCCGCCGGCAGCGAGATCGCCAGGGCGGCGACGATCGCGACGACGCGGCGGCGCCGCCGGTACGTGGGCCGAGAGCCCAGGAGGATCTGCGACGACATGACCGTGCCTCCCGGAACACAGGTGCAGGCAACCGTGCCGTTCACCGCGCATGTGCCACGCGCAGGTTGCCAGCATGGCACTCCGCCGACCGCGCGGGCAGGGGCGATTGCGCCGTCCCGGCCGGCTGCGGCTCCGGGAATCACGCTCGGGCGCCGGCGACTCGCCTCCACTTTCTGACAACACGCGAGTGAACACCGATGCCTGGTCGTGGGATCTGGGCTGGTGAGCGGGCCGGACGCTGGAGTTGGGGTGATCCTTACGTTCGAGGTGTGAAAAGAAGTCGCTCCCGAGGTCTTGCCGAACAGTTGCCTCGACCCTTAAATCAAAGCTCGAACTAAGCCGTATCACTTAGCCGTTCACCCCTTCCGCGCATGGCAGGGGTGCGCTCCACAGCGCCCGTCGGTCCAGACGTGCGCTCACTTGGTGAAGGCTGCCTCGGGGCTTCCTCAGGGCATCTCGGGGCCGCCTTCGCCCTCACCCCGCACGGAGTGACACGCATGAGACTCAGATCCGTGGGGATCGCGCTCGCCACGGCGGCGGCGCTGCTGACCATCCCCGCCCAGACCTCGACGGCAGCCGCCGCCGAGACGCCGCTCTCCCAGGGCAGAACCGCCACCGCCTCCTCCACCGAGAACGGCGGAACGCCCGCGGCCTACGCCGTCGACGGCGACACCGGCACCCGCTGGTCGTCCGCCGCCACCGACAACCAGTGGCTCCAGGTCGACCTCGGCGCGTCGGCGACGCTCAGCAAGGTCGTCCTCAACTGGGAGGCCGCCTACGCGAAGGACTACAGGATCCAGGTCTCCGACAACGGAAGCACCTGGTCCGACCTGAAGTCGGTGACCGGCTCCGACGGCGGCACCGACACCCTCGACGTCTCCGGCCAGGGCCGGTACGTCCGCATGACCGGCGTCACCCGCGCCACCCCGTACGGCTACTCCCTCTGGGAGTTCCAGGTGTTCGGCAGCTCCGGGAGCACGCCGCCCGCCGACGACTGCTCGACCGCGAACGCCGCCAAGGGCCGCCCGGCGACCGCGTCCTCCACGGAGAACGCCGGCACCCCGGCCTCGGCCGCCTTCGACGGCGACACCGGCACCCGCTGGTCCAGCGCCGCGTCCGACCCGCAGTGGGTCCAGGTCGACCTCGGTTCGTCGCAGACCATCTGCAAGGTGGACCTCAACTGGGAGGCCGCGTACGCCAAGGCCTTCACGATCCAGGCCTCCGCGGACGGCCAGAGCTGGACGACCCTGAAGGACGTCACCGGCGCCACCGGCGGCCAGGCCTCGTACGACGTCAGCGGCTCGGGCCGCTATCTGCGCGTCCACGGGACCACCCGCGCCACCGGCTACGGCTACTCGCTGTGGGAGGTCGCGGTGCACACCGGGTCGGGCTCCACCACCCCGCCCGTCGAGGGCGGCGGCGACCTCGGCCCGAACGTCATCGTCGTCGACCCGAACACGGCGAATCTGCAGGGCAAGTTCGACCAGGTCTTCGCCCAGCAGGAGTCGAACCAGTTCGGCTCGCAGCGCTACCAGTTCCTGCTGAAGCCGGGCACGTACAACAACATCAACGCCCAACTCGGCTTCTACACCTCGATCTCCGGTCTCGGGATCAACCCCGACGACACGAAGATCAACGGTGACGTCACGGTCGACGCGGGCTGGTTCAACGGCAACGCCACGCAGAACTTCTGGCGCTCCGCCGAGAACCTCTCCCTCAACCCGGTGAACGGCACCGACCGCTGGGCCGTCGCGCAGGCCGCGCCGTTCCGCCGCATCCACGTCACCGGCGGCCTCAACCTCGCGCCGAACGGCTACGGTTGGGCATCCGGCGGGTACATCGCCGACTCGAAGATCGACGGCACGGTCGGCCCGTACTCGCAGCAGCAGTGGTACACCCGCGACAGCTCGGTCGGCGGCTGGACCAACGGCGTGTGGAACATGACGTTCTCCGGTGTGCAGGGCGCCCCGGCGACCAACTTCGACACCGGCCCGTACACCACGCTCGACACCACCCCGGTCTCCCGCGAGAAGCCGTTCCTCTACCTGGACGGCAACGACTACAAGGTGTTCGTCCCGGCCAAGCGCACCAACGCGCGCGGCGTGTCCTGGCCGGCGAACGCGGGAACCTCGCTCCCGCTGAGCCAGTTCTACGTCGTCAAGCCGGGGGCGACCGCCGCCACCATCAACCAGGCGCTCTCCCAGGGCCTGAACCTGCTGTTCACGCCCGGCGTCTACCACCTCGACCGGACCATCAATGTCAACCGCGCCGACACGGTGGTGCTCGGGCTCGGTCTCGCCACGATCGTCCCGGACAACGGCGTGGACGCGATGCACGTCGCCGACGTCGACGGGGTGAAGCTGGCCGGCTTCCTCATCGACGCGGGTTCGAAGAAGTCCGACACGCTGCTGCAGATCGGCGGGGCCGGTGCGAGCGCCGACCACGCCGCGAACCCGACCTCCATGCAGGACGTGTTCGTCCGGATCGGCGGCGCGGGCCCCGGCCTCGCCACCAACTCCGTGGTCGTCAACAGCGACGACGTGATCGTCGACCATACGTGGATCTGGCGGGCCGACCACGGCGACGGCGTCGGCTGGGAGACCAACCGCGCCGACTACGGGCTCGTCGTGAACGGTGACGACGTCCTCGCCACCGGCCTGTTCGTGGAGCACTTCAACAAGTACGACGTGCTCTGGAACGGTGAGCGCGGCCGCACGATCTTCTTCCAGAACGAGAAGGCGTACGACGTGCCCAACGCGGCGGCCGTGACGCACGACGGCATCGTCGGCTACGCCGCCTACAAGGTCGCCGACAGTGTGACCACCCACGAGGCGTGGGGCCTGGGCAGTTACTGCAACTTCACGTCCGATCCGAGCATCGTGCAGCAGCACGGCTTCCAGGTCCCGGTGAAGTCGGGCATCAAGCTGCACGACATCCAGGTCATCTCGCTCGGCGGCAAGGGGCAGTACGCCCACGTCGTGAACGACACCGGCGCCCCGACCTCGGGCACCGACACCGTCCCGTCCAAGATCACGTCGTTCCCGTGATCCCGGCCCCGGTGCGCTGACGCGCCCGTGCGGGGCGGCCCGGTCAGGGGCCGCCCCGCACGTCTGCCCGTGGTGCCCGGCTCAGCGCTGCCCGAGGGCGCGGTCCACCGTCCGCACCAGCTCCCCGTCGGGGGTGTCCCCGTCCAGGGACCAGAACATCGCGCCGCCCAGACCCTTCGCCCGTACGTACGCGGACTTCCGGGCGAGGACCTGCGGATCGTCGTACGTCCACAGGGTCGTGCCGTCGAAGAGCCAGGCGTGGCCGCCGCGACGGTCGCGGTGGAGCCGGTACGTCCCCGCGTCGGCCAGCGCCTTCAACTCCTCGTAGTCCGCGTAGCCGTTGGCCCACTTCGCCGGGGCGGGGCCGGTCGCGGGCTGCCCCAGGCCGTCGCCGCCCCCGCTGACGCCGGTCCAGCCCTGCCCGTAGAACGGCATCCCGACGACGAGCTTGCGGGCCGGGGCGCCGCGCCGCAGCCACGCGTCCACCGTGCCGTCGACGCTGAAGTCGTCGCGGGCGTACAGCGCGGACTGCTGGGCCGTCGTCTTCTCACCGCTGACGTGGAAGTCGTAGCCTTGGAGGTTGACGAAGTCGAAGTCCTTCATGATCTTGCGGACCTCGAACCCGGCGTCGATCTTCGCGGGGGCCGTCGGGACGAACGCGGAGAGCTCGTAGGCCTTGCGCTTCGTGCGGCCGTAGGCGTCGAGCTGGTGGCGGAACTCCGCGACCAGCGCGGTGAAGTTCTGCTTGTCCTCCGGGCGGTACACGGTGTCGGTGTCGCCCTCGGAGCCGGGCCACTCCCAGTCCAGGTCGATGCCGTCGAAGACGCCGGCCGCGGCCCCCTGGCCGCCGCGCGCGCCGTCCTGCGGCAGGTTGCCCTTGATGTAGAGGTCGATGCAGGAGGAGACAAGTGCCTTGCGGGCGGCGGGAGTTCGGACCGAGTCCGAGAAGTTGGTGGACCAGGACCAGCCACCGAGGGAGATCATCACCTTGAGGCCGGGGTGCGCGGCCTTGAGCTCGCGCAGCTGGTTGAAGTTGCCCGCGAGGGGCTGGGTGTCGGTGTCCGCGACGCCGTCCACCGAGTTCTCGGCGTCGAGCGGCCGCTGGTAGTCGGCCCAGGGGTCGGACTCGCCCGGGACGTTGCCCATCAGGCACCTGCCGTCGGTGCCGATGTTGCCGAAGGCGTAGTTGATGTGGCTGAGCCGGGCGGCGGCGCCGCTGCGCTCCAGGTCCTGGACCTGGAAGTCCCGGCCGTAGACACCCCATTGGGTGAAGTACCCGACCCGGCGCGGGGTGTCGTGGTGGCCGCCGTGGGCGGAAGCGGCCGGCGCGAAGGCGCCGAGGAGGGACAGCGACGTGACGGCGACGGCCGCCCGGGACAGAAGTCTTCGGCGCAGGCGTGAACGCATGGCGGGGCTCATTCCTGTGAGGCGGGAAGCAAGTGGCCTACGGAACAACGGACTTGCGTGCACGCGAAACTATTGGTCTGGACCATCCAGGTCAAGAGTTCGGAAAGGTGCTCCTCCGGCGCGAACCGGCCTATCGCAGGTCGATCGTGTCCGCCGCGGCGATCAGGCGCCGCAGCTCCTGCTCGCTCCAGCCCGTCAGCCGCCCCACGTCCGCCCAGTCCTCGGGCGTCGCGTCGCCTGAGCGCAGGGCGGCGGCCGCCTCCGCCTCCAGGTCCGCGCGGGCCGCGTCCACCGCCGCGACGGAGTCCTGATACCTCTGCAGTGCGAGTTCCATCTTCGCCAGGTCCATCGCCGCATTGTGCACCACGACCGGCCTCACGACCGGCCCCGCGGCCGGTCACCAGTCGTGCATCGACCCGTCCAGCTGAAGCCGGTTCACCGGCAGGTAGGCGGGGGTGTAGGGATGCGCCCGCGCCACCTCGTCGTCATAGCCGACGCCGAGGCCGGGCTCCTCTCCCGGGACGAGCAGTCCGTCCGCGAAGCGGTAGCCCGGACGGAATACCTCGTCGGTGGCACGCGCGTGCTTCATGTACTCCTGGATGCCGAAGTTCGGAATGGCCACGCCCAGGTGCAGGGCGGCCGCGAGACCGACCGGGGAGATGTCCGTCGGGCCGTGGACACCGGACTTGATCTGGTAGACAGCCGCGTAGTCGAGGATCCGGCGCAGCGCGGTGATGCCTCCGGCGTGCGTGACGGGCGAGCGGACGTAGTCGATGAGCTGCTCCTCGAACAGCTCGCGGTAGTCCCAGATCGTGTTGAAGACCTCCCCGATCGCGAGGGGCGTCGTCGTGTGCTCGCGGACGCGGCGCAGCATCGCGGTGTTCTCGGCGGGGGTGACGTCCTCCAGCCAGAACAGGTCGTAGGGCTCCAGGTCCTTGCCGAGCCGCGCGGCCTGAATGGGCGTCAGACGGTGGTGGGCGTCGTGCAGGAGGGGCAGCTCGGGGCCGAACTCGGAGCGGACGGCCTCGAACACCTTCGGGGCGTGCCGCAGATAGGCGCGGGTGTCCCACTCCTCCTCCACCGGACGGTGGGCCCGGCGGGCCGGTTCGTGGTCGTAGCGGGAGGTGGCCCCGGCGTCGCCCACCGCGGCGTTCGCACTGGAGGCGACGCCGTAGACGGAGCCCAGACCCGGGATGCCGCTCTGGATGCGCACGGCCCGGTAGCCCTCGTCGAGGTGGGCGCGTATCGAGTCGAACAGCTCCTCCGTGTCGGCGCCGCTCGCATGTCCGTAGGCCAGGCATCCGCGGCGGCTGCGACCGCCGAGCAACTGGTACAGGGGCATGCCCGCGAGCTTGGCCTTGATGTCCCACAGCGCCGTGTCGACGGCCGCGATCGCCGCCATGGTGATGGGACCGCGACGCCAGTAGGCGCCCCGGTACAGGTACTGCCAGGTGTCCTCGATCGCGTGGGCGTCGCGCCCGACCAGCAGGGGCGCCACGTGGTCGTCCAGGTAGGCGGCGACGGCCAGTTCGCGTCCGTTGACCGTCGCGTCGCCGAGTCCTTCGACGCCGTCCTCGGTACGCAGGCGCAGCGTCACGAAGTTGCGGCCGGGAGAGGCGACGAGCACCTCGGCCGAGGCGATGCGGGTGGCGTCGTCCTGCGCGACGCCGGGGACGGGGGTGCGGGGTGCGGTCCGTGCGGTGGACACGTCGGCGTCTCCAGGGATCGGGGGCGTGGCGGCGGAGCGGACTCCGTCACCGTAGATCTTGAAGGTGGCCCCGGGGTAGCCCGTGTCCGTCACCTGACCAGTACGTGCTCGCCCGACCTGGGCACCACGGCGTGCCAGCCGAGTTCCGCCGCGATGCGGTCGCGCAGGGACTCGGCCGCGCCCTGCTCCCCGTGCACCAGGTACGTCGTGCGGGGAGCCGGGGCGTCCCGCAGCCAGTCCACGATCTGGTCCGCGTCGGCGTGGGCCGAGAAGAACGGCACGTGCGCGACCTGCGCCCGCACCGCGACGTACTCGCCGAACATCTTCAGCGTGCTCGCGCCCTCGATCAGGTCGCGGGCGCGGGTGCCCTGGGCCGCGTAGCCGACCAGGACGACGGTGTTGCGGGGCTCGGGAAGCAGACGTCGCAGGTGGTGCAGGACGCGGCCGCCGGTGGCCATCCCGGAGGAGGAGACGATGACGGCCGGGCCGACGACGTCGTTGACGGCGATGGAGTCGGCCACGGTCCTGGCCGGCGTGAACCCCTCCGTGTCGAGTGCCGACTCCCCCGCGCCGGGCAGGAGTTGAGGGTCTTCGCGGGTCACGGCCCGCTGGTAGACGTCCAGCGCTCTCAGCGCCATCGGGCTGTCGACGAAGACCGGTACCCCGGCCGGCAGGACGCCGGTGCGGCGCAGTGCGGCGAGTTCGCTCAGGACGACCTCGGTGCGGTCGATGGCGAAGGCGGGGACGACCACCGTGCCGCCGCGCCGGAACGTCTCGGTGAGGACCTCCCCGAAGCGGTCCCGCGCGTCGGCCGCGTCCTCGTGCGCCCGGTCGCCGTACGTGGACTCCATCAGCAGCACGTCGGCGCCGGTGAAGGGGTCGGGCGGGCGCAGCAGCGGGTGTCCCGGGCGGCCGAGATCGCCGCTGACGGCCAGGGTGTGGCCGCTCTCCAGCGTGAGGTGCGCCCAGGCGGAGCCGAGGATGTGGCCCGCGTGGTGCAGGCGCAGCGTGGTGCCGTCGGCGAGGGGGGTGTCCGTGTCGAGCGGGACGGGCCGGAACAGGCGCAGGGCCCGCTCCACGTCGTTCTCGTCGTACAGCGGGAGGGCGGGACGGTGGCGCGACCAGCCCCTGCGGTTGGCGTGCTCGGCCTGCTCGACCTGGAGGCGGGCGCTGTCGCGCAGCACGATCTCGGCCAGCGCGGCCGTGTCCGCCGTGCACACGACGCGGCCCGCGAAACCCTCCTTCACCAGCCGCGGGAGGTAACCGCAGTGGTCGAGGTGGGCGTGGGTGAGGACGACGGCGCGGGCGGCCGCGGTGTCGGCGGGCAGGGACCGCCAGTTGCGGCGGCGCAGTTCGCGGACGCCCTGGAAGAGGCCGCAGTCGATCAGGATGCGACTGTGGTCGCTCTCGACGAGGTACTTGCTGCCGGTGACCGTGCCGACGCCGCCGAGGAAGGTGAGCAGTCCGGGTCGCGCGCGGCTCATCGTCCACTCCCTGGTCGGCGGGTGTGTCCGCGGGCGCGGTGCGGTCCGGCCCGCACTCCAGGCTGACCCACGCGACCGATTGGCGCACCTTTCGAGGCGGAATTAGCGTATTTGTGCAGTCGTTACGCGTCCAGGGATGGAGCATGCCGTGACCCACGCCCCGAAGCCGGCCACCGACGTCACCGCCCGCGTCAACAAGGAGGCGGCGTCCCGGTACGCGATGGACGACCGCCAGGACTTCACGGACGCGGACCGCGGCTTCGTCGCCCCGTTCCCCGACAAGCTGTACGCGGCCGACGGCCGGGTCATCTTCGACGCGAGCCGGTTCGACTACATCGGCGACGACGTGAGCGCGCCCGACACCGTGAACCCGAGTCTGTGGCGGCAGTCGCAGCTGATCAGGCGGGGCGGCCTGTACCAGGTCGTCGACGGCGTCTATCAGGTACGCAACAACGACATCGCGAACCTCACGGTGATCGAGGGCGACACCGGCCTGGTCGTCGTCGACTGCATGGCCTCGGTCGAAGCGGCCACGCAGAGCATGGCCATGATCCGCGAGCACGTCACCGACAAGCCGGTCGCCGCGGTGATCTACACCCACACCCACATCGACCACTACGGCGGGGTCACAGGCGTGGTGAGCGCCGAGGACGTGGCTTCGGGGCGGATACCGATCATCGCGCCGGGCACCGTCGCGTCCTTCGACAAGCACGCCATCGGCGAGAACGTCATCGCGGGCAACGCCATGTCGCGTCGCGCCTCGTACGCCTTCGGCAGTCTCCTCGACCTGTCCGACACCGGGTGCGTCACCTGTGGCATCGGCATCTGCTCGGTACCGGGCGTGACCATCTCGTACCTGTCTCCGACGGACCCGATCACGGAGACGGGCACGAAGCGGGACCTGGCCGGCCTGGAGTTCGAGTTCCTGTACGCGCCGGACACCGAGGCGCCCGAGGAGATGCACATCTGGATTCCGCAGCTGAAGGCGCTCACCTGCGCGGAGAACGCCAACCACACGCTGCACAACATCCAGACGCTGCGCGGTGCCCGCACCCGCGACGCCCGCAACTTCGCCCGCTACCTCGACGAGACGCTCCAGCGGTGGGGCGACGACGCGGAGGTGCACTACGGGCCGCACACCTGGCCGGTGTGGGGCAACGGCGAGGTGACGTCGTTCCTGGAGTCGCAGCGCGACACGTACAAGTTCATCCACGACCAGGCGCTGCGCCTGGCCAACAAGGGGTACACGCCGCTGGAGGCGGCCGAAGTCCTGGAACTGCCCGAGGAGTTGGGCCGCAAGTGGTTCAACCGCGGCTACCACGGCACGTTCCACCACGACGTCCGGGCCGTGTTCACCAAGGAGCTCGGCATGTGGGACGGCGACCCCGTCTCGCTGCACCCGCATCCGCCGGTCGAGACGGCCCGCCGTCTCGTCGCCCTGGTGGGGGCCGACCGGATCCTCGCGGAGGGGCGTCGCGCCATCGACGAGGGCGACTACCGGTGGGCGGCGCAGATCCTGCACGCGCTCGTGTTCGCGGAGCCGGAGAACTCCGCGGCCCGTGCACTGCAGGCCGACGCCTACGAGCAGATGGGCTACCAGGCCGAGGGCCCGCAGTGGCGGGGCATCTTCCTCACCGCCGCGAAGGAGCTGCGCGACGGCGTCCAGGCCGCCACCTTCACCACGGCCAGCCCCGACTCGATCCTCGCCATGCCGATCGGCATCCTCTTCGACTACGCGGCGGTCCATCTGATCGGCGACCGGGCGGCCCACGCCGACCTGCGGATCGACTTCCGCTTCACCGACGCACCGTCCGCCGCCGACGAGAACTGGACGATGTGGGTGCGCCGCGGCGTCCTGAACGCCCGCCGCGGCACCTCCCCCGACGCACCGCTCACGGTGAGCGGGCCGAAGGCGGCGCTCGTCGGGACCCTCCTCAAGCCCGCCTCGGCGGCTCAGCTCGCACAGGCCGGGAAGATCACGCTCGACGGCGACGCGACACTGCTCGACACGCTCGGCGGTCTCCTCGACGACTTCAACCCCGACTTCCCCGTCGTCACACCCTGAACCGACCGGGCCCGACCGGCCGAACCCGAACCGGACGGGCCCGAGCTGCAGGCCCGCCGCGTCTGCCGCATGCTGGTCACGTGGGCGGGCCCCACCCTGCGGGCCACTGTCCACCTGGCCACCGTCCACCCATCGCCCGACCTCCGCGCCGATCCGCCGACCGCCCCGAGGTGCCGCCGTGCCCGGACCTGACAGCAGCGAGCTCGACGCCGCTGTGCTGGACGTCCTGTTCACCCAGGCGCCCTGGGGGCTCTACGTCTTCGACGAGGACCTGCGGGTGGTGCGCTACAACGCCGCGGCGCGCGATGTACGGGGGCTGCGCCCCGAGGCGGTGCTGGGCCGCCGGCTCGGCGAGTTCGCCGAGGGCTTCGACGACCCCGAACTCGCCGCACTCGCCCGGCAGGTCCTGGCGGGAGCCACGGACGTGCGCGACCACCTGGTCCGCGGGCGCTCCCCGAACGATCCCGGGCACGAGATGACGGTGTCGTTGTCACTGTTCCGGATCCGCCTCGCCGACGGCCGCGTGCGGGGCGTGGCCGTCGTACAGAACGTCACCGCGACCCGGCGGGCCACCGGCCGGCTCGACATCCTGCACGACGCCCACCGGTCGATCGGCACCAGCCTGGACGTGCGGGCGACCGCGGAGGCCCTGGGCGACGTGGTGGTGAGCCGGTTCGCCGACACCGTGACGGTCGACGTCCTCGACGACGCCATGCGGGGCGCCGGTCCTGGCAGCGGGCCCGTACGCGTCGACGCGCCGCTGCGCCGTGTCGCCTTCCGCTCGGTCACCGGGGCGGCGGGCCCCGTCGAGCCGGGCGGCCTCAGCTCCTTCGCGTTCCCGACGCCCTTCACGCAGAGCCTGCTCGACGCCCGGCCGCGCCTCGTCGCCCACCTCGCGGGCGACGAACCGTGGCTGTCCGACGACGCGGCAGGCGCTCGCACCCTGCCCGTCAGCGGCGTCCACTCCCTCGTCGTCACGCCGCTGACGGTGCGCGGCACCGTCCTCGGAGTCGTCGGCCACTACCGGCACCGCAATCCCGAGCCGTACGACGACGAGGATCTCGCCCTGGCCGTGCAGCTCGCGCAGCGCACGGCGCTGAGCATCGACAACTGCCGCAGCTACGCCCGTGAGCGCACGATCGCCACCACCTTGCAGCGGCACCTGCTGCCCCGCACCCCGCCCGCCCTGACGGCGGTGGAGACGATGCCGCTCCACCTGCCGGGAACCGTGGGCGCGGGCGGCGACTGGTACGACGTCATCCCGCTCTCCGGAGCCCGCGTCGCGCTCACTGTCGGCGACGTCACCGGCAGCGGCATCGAGGCCGCCGCCGCCATGGGGCAGCTCCGGACGGCCCTGATGGCGCTGGCGGTACGCGACCTCGCGCCGGAGGAGCTGCTGGCCTCCCTGGACGAGGTCGCCGCCGCGCTGCCCCACGAACCCGGTGAACCGGTGACCGCCTCCTGCCTGTACGCCGTCTTCGACCCGGTGACCCGCACCTGCACCGCCGCCGACGCCGGGCACCCGCTGCCGGTGGCCGTCACGCCGGACGGGGAGCCCGTCCCCTTCGACGTCCCGGTCGGCCCCCTGCTCGGCACCGGTTCCGCCGACTACGAGTCCGCGAGCGCCGTTCTTCCCGACGGCGCCCTCCTCGCTCTCTTCACCGACGGACTCGCCGCCGCACCGGGCGGCCCCGCGGCGGCCGCGCAGACCCTCCGACGCGTGCTGCGGCATCCCGGGCGCACGCTCCAGCAGCTGTCGGACGACGCCGTGTACGCCCTGATGCGCGGGCAGGGCGAGGACGACGCGGTCCTGCTGCTCGCCCGTACCTGCGGGCTCGACGATCACGACATCGCGGAATGGACGCTGCCCGACGACCCGGCCGTGGTCCCCGCCGCGCGCCGCCTCGCCGAACGCCAGCTGGCGGCCTGGGGCCTCGACGACCTCGCCTTCGCCACGGAACTCGTCGTCAGCGAACTGGTCACCAACGCCATCCGCTACGGCACCCCGCCCATCCGGCTCCGGATGATCCGCGACCGCGTCCTCGGCTGCGAGGTCTCCGACGGCAGCAGCACCGCCCCGCACCTGCGCCACGCCCAGGAGCACGACGAGGGCGGACGCGGCCTGTGCATCATCGCCCAGCTCGCCGAGCGCTGGGGCACACGGTTCGGGCGCCGCGGGAAGACCATCTGGTGCGAGCAGGAGCTGATCGGGGCGGAGGAGGGCGATGAGCCGGAGCACGATGGGTCGGTGAACGACGGTCCGGAACACGACGGTCCGGAGCAGGACGGTCCGGAACACGACGGTCCGGAACAGGACGGTCCGGAGCAGAACGGGCCGGAGCAGAACGGGCCGGTGAACGACGGGCCGGCCGCGGGGTGATCCTCACGGGGGCGTCGGCGCTCATGGCGGCCCACGCCGATCAACGGCAACACCAACGGCAACCGGCCCGCCTCAGACCTGCGGCGACGACGCCCCGTCAACCTCCCGCCCGCCGAGCGGCGATCCACCTCTCGCCCTCCGCCACGGCGCTCTCCAGCGGACCCAGCACCTCGGGACTCGCCGGTACGACGCCGCCCTCGCCGAGCCGGTGGCCCAGGCCCGTCGCCCGTACGACCTCGACGAACGCGGGCTGCGCGCCCGCCAGGACCAGGCGGCCGCCCTCCTTCTCCAGCGCGCGGGCGTAGCGGTCGAGAAGCTTGATCACGGCCGATGACGGGACGTCGGGAAGGGTCCGGACGACGAGCACGAGCACCGCGTCCCGCGCACCCGCCACGCTCGGCAACCCGGCCTCGATCCGCGGGAGTTCGGCGAAGAACGAGGTGCCCGCGTAGTCGAGGACGGTGACCTCGCCCGGCGGCAGCACCTTCGGCACGTCCCCCGTGCGCCAGCCGCCGGTCGCCGTCGGACTCAGTACGACGAGCTTGGCCTGCCGGGCGGACTGGACGCAGTACAGGAGCAGGGAGAGCACCGCTCCGATGACGATCGCCTGCTGGAGGGGCAGTCCCGTCGTGGCGAGGAACGTGAGGAGCATCGCCGCCGACGACAGCCGCGAGGTCCGCAGGACGAGGGCGATGTCGCGGCGCTTGCCCCAGATCAGTTCGCCGCCGACCACCAGGATCAGGCCGCCGATGACGGGCATGGGGATGCGCTCGGCGAGCGAGCCGCACAGCAGGACGACGACGGCGAGGAAGACGCCGGAGATCACGCCCGCCCAGCGGGTGCGGGCGCCGGCGCTCACCGCGACGCCCGTCCGCGACATCGAACCGCCGCTGGGCAGCGCCTGGAAGAGGCCGCCGAGGACGTTGGCGTACCCCTGGGAGCGGAAGTCGGCGTCGACGTCGGAGCGGCTGCCGTCGGGGTTGGGCATGGACGGTGCGATGCCGGCGGCCTGGGCGAGTCCGACGAGCGCGACGGAGAACGCGCCGCCGATCAGGTGCGGCACCGCGGACAGGTCGGGCGCCGAGAACAACGGAAGGGCGCCGGGGATGTGGGCGATGTCCCGGACCAGTTCCACGTCGGTGCCCGCGATGCCCACGCCGACGCTGACCACGACCATCGCCACGAGCAGCGCCACCGACTCCAGGCGGCGCACGGCCCGGGTCGCCGCCCAGACCACGACGGTGATCACGGCGACGAGGGTCGCGGCGCCCTGCCAGGATCCGATGTGCGCGAGCCAGTCGCCCAGTTGGTAGAGCTTGTTGTCGCCCCGCGGTGCATAGCCGGTGGCGTCCTTGAGGACGCCGACGATGATCTGGAGGGCGATGCCGGTGGCGAAGCCGGTCATCACGGCGTTCGACACGAAGCTCATCACGACGCCGAGCCGGAGCACGCCCATCAGCAGCATGACGACGCCGACCATGACCGTCAGGACGGCCACGTTCCCCGCGTCCTTCGGGTCAAGACCGGCGTCCGACAGCACGCTCTGCGAGGTGAGGGCGATGGCGCTGGTGAGCGTCGTGACCATCAGGACGGTACGGGAGGTCAGCGAGCCGACGATCGCGGGGACGACGCCCGCGTACAGTCCGGCGACCGGGTTGAACCCGGCGATGGCGGCGTACGCCATGCCTTCGGGGATGGAGAAGAGACCGGTCACCGCACCGCTGGCCGCGTCCGCCGGGCGCGGGCGGCCGAGTCCGCGCAGCCATGCCCTCGGCCCGCCGCGTCGGCGTTCCGCCATCCGTCGCCCCCTTCGCCTCGAGGCCCGTCGCTCGCCCTGCCCGGGCCGGCTCACTGACATCCCGTAACGGGACAAATCATCAGAACCCTACGACGGAACAGTCACCTCCGCCTCGACGTGCGGCCCGGAATATCCCCTCCTAGGCTCGGTGCCAGCCCTCTCACGGCTCACGGGCCCATGACACCGCACGGGTCCGGCTCGAACGGAGTGAAGATGACCACCTACCCGTCCTTCGCCGACCGTGCCGACTTCGACAACGCCGAGCGGGGCTTCATCGACCGCCTCATCCCCGGTGTCGTCAAGGACGACCAGGGCAAGGTCGTCTGGGACATCGACGCCTACGACTACCTGAACGCGGACTGCCCCTCCACCGTGAACCCCAGCCTGTGGCGGCAGGCCCAACTGTGCGCGAAGCAGGGCCTGTTCGAGGTCGGCGAGCGCATCTACCAGGTGCGCGGTCTCGACATCTCCAACATGACCCTCGTCGAGGGCGAGCGGGGCGTCGTCGTCATCGACCCCCTCATCTCCACGGAGACCGCGGCAGCCGCCCTCGCCCTGTACCGCAGGCACCGGGGCGACCGGCCCGTGACCGGCGTCATCTACACCCACTCCCACGGCGACCACTTCGGCGGCGTGCGCGGGGTACTGCCGCACGGCACCGAGCAGGGCGTGCCGATCCTCGCTCCGGAAGGCTTCCTCGAACACGCGGTGAGTGAGAACGTCTACGCCGGCAACGCCATGGTGCGCAGGGCCGTCTACATGTACGGCGCCAACCTGGCCAAGTCCCCCGAGGGACAGGTCAGCACCGGTCTGGGCATCGCCACCTCCGAGGGCACCATCTCGCTGATCGCGCCGACGGTCGACATCACCCGCACCGGGCAGGAGGAGACCGTCGACGGCGTGCGGATCGTCTTCCAGCTCACGCCGGGCACCGAGGCCCCGGCCGAGATGAACTTCCTCTTCCCCGACCTGCGGGCGCTGTGCCTGGCCGAGAACGCCACGCACAACATGCACAACGTGCTGACCCTGCGGGGCGCCCTGGTCCGCGACGCCCGGATCTGGGCCCGCTACCTCGACGAGGCCCTCACCCTCTTCGAGGGGCAGTACGACGTCGCGTTCGCCTCCCACCACTGGCCCACCTGGGGCGAGGAGAACGTCGCCGCGTTCCTCGGCGCCCAGCGCGACCTGTACGCCTACCTGCACGACCAGACGTTGCGCCTGCTCAACCAGGGGCTCACGGGACCGGAGATCGCCGAGACCATCCAGCTCCCGCCGGCCCTGGAGCAGTCGTGGCACGCCCGCGGCTACTACGGCTCCCTCAGCCACAACGTCAAGGCCGTCTACCAGCGCTACCTCGGCTGGTTCGACGGCAACCCGGCCCACCTGTGGGAGCAGCCGCCCGCCGAGGTCGCCCGCCGCTACGTCGAGGTCGCGGGCGGACCGGAACAGACGCTGGCCAAGGCCCGCGCCTACGCCGACGAGGGTGATCTGCGGTTCGCCGCCACGCTCCTGAACCACCTGGTCTTCAGCGACCCGGACGACAAGGACGCCAAGCTCGCCCTCGCCGACGTCTACACCCGCCTGGGCCAGGGCGCGGAGAACGGCACCTGGCGCAACTTCTACCTCACCGGCGCCCTGGAACTGCGCGACGGCCCGGCCAACCATGCGGTCGACATGACCAACCCCGAGATGGCCATGTCGCTCACGACCGGAATGCTGCTGGACTCGGTCGCCGTCACCCTCGACGGACCGCGCGCCTGGGCGGACGCGCTCACCGTGGACCTGGTGCTCACCGACGAGGGGCACCGCTACCGCCTGATCCTCAGCAACGGCGCCCTCACCCACCGCCGGGCCCCCGCGGACCGGACACCGACGACCCCTGCGGGCCTCACCCTGACACTCACCAAGCCGCAACTCCTGGGAGTCCTCGCGGGCAGGGGCCTGGACGACGTGGGCACGGAGGGCGACCCGGCCCTTCTGACACGCCTCTTCTCCTACGTCACCCGCCCCGACCGCGCCTTCCCGATCGTCACGCCCTGACCGTCACCGCGTACGCGATCGGCGCGGGCCGCGCCTGCCTGACCCGCTTCCGTCCGGCTACACGCCCGCCGGGTCGTACTCCTCGAAGATCAGGACGAGCCGCTCCCGCATCCGGGACCACTCCCCTTCGAGGTCGCCCTCGCTCAGGCCGAGGGCACGGGCGGTGAGGAGCAGGCCGCGCATGGCGCTGATGGTGGTCATCAGGGCGGCGTCGAAGCCGGGCCGGTCGGCGGTCGCACCGACCAGGCCGTGCACGGCGTCGTCGAGGGCGGCGTTGAGGTCGCGCTCGAACTCCCTGAGGGCGTCGCGGAGTTCGTCGTCGCCGCGGGCGCCCGCGATGAGTTCCAGGCAGGCGGTGTACTCGCGGCTGCGCTTCAGGCTCCACAGGGTGTCGAGGGCGCGGGCGATGCGTCCCTCGGCGGGTCCCTCGGTGATCAGCCCGAGTCGCAGGGGGACGCGTTCGCGGTAGCGAGCGACCAGGTGCTGGAGGGCGGCCTCGACCAGAGCGAGTTTCGTCGGGAAGTGGTGGACGAGCCGGCCCCGCGTCACCCCGGCCGCCTCGCCGACGGCGAGCGTGGAGAACTGGGCGTAGCCCTGCTCCGCGAGCACCCGCACGGTGGTGTCGAGAAGGAGGTCGCGGGTGTCGAGGGCGCGCTGCTGGACGCGCCGGCGACGGGGCTCGGTCTGCTCTGACATGCGGAAATCCTACGGCGCACCCCCGGGGTGCGCCGTAGCAGGTGTCGAGCGGTCAGTCGTGGGTGAGCATGACGCGCAGGGACTCGCCGCTGCGCATCAGGTCGATGGCCTGGTTGACGTCGGCGAGGGGCAGGCGGTGCGTCACCAGGGATTCCAGGTCGATGCGTCCTGAGCGGATCAGATTGATGATGCGGCCGTAGGTGCGGGTGACGTCGTCGCCGCCGTAGATGGACGGCACGATGCGCTTGGCGCTCGCGAACAGTTCGAGCAGGTTGACCGGCATCATGTCCTGGGCGCCGCCGACGCCGACGAGGCAGACGGTGCCGCCGCGCCGGGCCGCCTCGTAGGCGGAGCGGACGGTGGCCGGGCGGCCGACCGCCTCGATGACGTGGTCGAAGCCGAGGCCACCGGTGACGTCCCTTACGGCGTCGGCCAGTTCGTCCGGGGCGACGGCCGCGGTGGCACCGAATTCGAGGGCCCAGCGACGGCGGCCCGCGACCGGGTCGATGGCGACGACGTGCGCCGCGCCGGCCGCCTCCGCACCCATGACGGCGCTGATCCCGACGCCGCCGCAGCCGATCACGGCGACGGTCTCGCCGGGCTTCACGTCACAGGAGTTGATGGCGGCGCCCAGGCCCGTGGTGACACCGCAGCCGATGAGCGCGGCGGCCTCGTAGGAGACGTCGTCGGGGAACGGGGCGGCGAACCCGGCTTCCAGGACGACCTCTTCGGCGAAGGTGCCTGCGCCCATGAACCGGTAGAAGTCGGTGCCGCGGGAGCGGAAGGCGGGGATGCCGACGGCGGCGACGCCGGCCATGCAGAGGTTGGACTCGCCACGGTGGCAGTGCTCGCACTGTCCGCAGGCGGGACGCCAGTTGACGATGACGCGGTCGCCGGGCTTGACGTGGGTGACGCCCTCGCCGACCTCAAGGACCTCGCCCGCGCCCTCGTGGCCGAGGACCATCGGGGTGGCGTTGGGGATGACGCCCTTCATCCCGGAGAGGTCGGACTGGCACAGGCCGGTGGCCTTGATGGCGACGCGGACCTTGCCGGGGCCGAAGCCGATGGTCTCGACGTCGTCGCGGATCTCGAGCTTGTCCTGACCGAGTTCGGTCATCAGGGCGGCGAGCATGGTGACTCCTGATAGAAGGTCCGTGGCGGCGCGGAGCACGCCGATGGAGGGGTGACGGCGGGAGGTTGGCACCCGACCGATCGCCGTCGGGGGTACGGCGACCGGTCGGGATCCTGAGCGCCGGCCGGCTCGGTCGCCGCGCGGGGTGCGCGGGGCGACGGGCTCGGTGGCGACGTACGGAGTGGACCGCGGGTCAGGCGGCGGGCAGGGCGATGGCCTTCTGCTCCAGGTACGCGGTGAGCCCCGCGGCACCGAACTCGCGGCCGATGCCGGAGTTCTTGTAGCCGCCGAACGGCGCGGTGAGGTCGATGGTGAATCCGTTGACGGTGAAGGTGCCGGTGCGGATGCGGCGGGCGATCTCCAGACCGTGCTCGACGTCTGCGGTGACGACGGCGCCGGACAGGCCGAAGTCGGAGTCGTTCGCGAGGGCGACGGCCTCGTCCTCGGTGTCGTACGGCAGCAGGCAGACGACCGGGCCGAAGATCTCCTCGCGGGCGATCCGCATGGAGTTGGTGACGTCGCCGAAGAGCGTCGGCTCGACGTACGCGCCGTCCTCCAGGCCCTTCGGCACCCCGCCGCCGAGCAGCAGCGTGGCGCCTTCCTCCCGGCCGATGCGGATGTAGTCGAGGTTGCGGGCCTGCTGGCGCCTGGAGACGAGCGGGCCGACCTGGGTGTCCGGGTCCGTGGGGTCGCCGACCTTGAGCGCGGCGACCGCCTCGACGATGCGCGCGGCGAGTTCGTCGTAGCGCCCGCGCGGCAGGAGGACACGGGTGAGGGCGACGCAGGCCTGGCCGTTGTTGAGGTACGAGCCGGTCAGGACGGTGCGCACGACGTCCTCGGTGGCGGCGTCGGGCAGCACGATCGCGGCGGACTTGCCGCCGAGTTCGAGGGTGACGCGGGTGAGGTTGCGGGCGGCGACCTCCATCACGCGCCTGCCCGCGCCGACGGAGCCGGTGAAGGCGACCTTGTCGATGCCGGGGTGGCCGACCAGGTACTCACTGACCTCGCGGTCGGCGGGCAGCACGCTGAGCACGCCCTCGGGCAGCCCGGCCTCGGCGGCCACCTCGGCGAACAGGCAGGCGTCCAGCGGGGTTTCGGGCGAGGGCTTGAGCACGACGGTGCAGCCGGCGGCGAGCGCGGGGGCGAGCTTGGACGCGGCGGTGAACTGGGGCACGTTCCACGGCACGATCGCGGCGACGACACCGACCGGCTCGCGGCGCACGACCAGCGGGCCGCCGCGCATGCCCGCCCTCTCCTCCTCGAAGGGGAAGGCGGCGGCGATCTGCGCGGTGACGGCGAAGTGCCCGATGGCACCCATCACCTGGTTGGTGACGGACCAGGAGATCGGGGAGCCGTTCTGCCGGGTGATGATCTCCGCGAACTCCTGGGCCCGCGAGCCCATCAGCTTCGTGATCCGCCCGATGACCTCAAGGCGCTCCTCGACGGCCATGCGCGGCCAGGGGCCGTGGTCGAACGCCTCGCGGGCGGCGGCCACGGCACGGTCCACGTCCTCGGTGGAGGCGTGCGGCACGCGGCCGACGAGTTGTCCGTCGTGCGGCGAGACGACCTCGATGACGTCCGTGCCCGCCGGGTCCTCCCAGCGGCCGCCGACGAAGAGGTGGGTGTGCTCCACGAGTCCCGTGGACGCGGCATCCCCTGCGGACATGGCATCTCCTCGACTGTGCGCCCCGACTCCGGGGTGTTCGAACCGTCGGCGTCTGCGCCGACCCGTTAAACATACAGTGCTGACTGTTTTCTCAACCCTTTACGGACAGCGCTGACTGTTTTTTGGAGAATGCTCCGAGGCCGAGGTCCCGGAGGTCCGCCCGTCAGCCCCGCGCGGCCCTGCGCACCGACCGCGGCCGGTACTCCACCACGGTCAGCGCCAGCGACACGTACCGCTCGACGAGCTCGTCGGGGGTGACCTCGCCGTCGGGGCGGTACCACTGCGCGATGGCGTTGCACATGGCGATGACCGTGCGCCGCGCGTCGTCGGGGTAGGGCGTCAGGAACACGCCGTCGGCCAGCCCCCGCTCGATCACCTCGCGGAACTGCCGGGTGCCGCGCTCCTCGTTCTTGCGGTAGCGGGCGAGGTGCTCGGGCTCAAGACTGCGCCCCTCGGTGAGCACGATGCTGCTCTTGACGGGGTGCTCGATGCGGAACCGGACCGTGGCGGTGACCAGGGCCTCCAGCCGCTCGGCCGGATCGTCGCCCGCCGCCTGCAGTGCGGTGTCGCAGGCGCCGAAGTAGGCGTCGAGGCCGTCGTCGAGGATGGCGACGAGCAGCTCCTGCTTGCCCTTGTAGTAGTAGTACAGCGCGGAGAGGCTGACGCCGGCCCGCTTGGCGATGTTCCGGATCGACGTCGCCCCGTACCCCTGCTCGGAGAACTCCTCGCGGGCGGCCTCGATGATGGCCTTGTGACCTGCGGGTCGTGTGGACACGATGCTCCGATCTCCTGAGCCAGCCCGGTCCGCCCCGTGACTGAACATTCGTACAACTGGCGACGCGCCGCCATCGTACCGCCGCAATGCCGGACGCATGCACGTTTCCTTGCACTGCATAGCCCCTGACCAGCACACCTTCCTAGAACAATCGATCAGGGGCCATCACTTGCAGCCAATCAGCGATGCCCATTTGCCCGGCATTGCCAGGGAGAAAAAGATCGCGACGCACGACCTCTTGTG
>NZ_JAMOLN010000111.1 GCF_024448165.1 Streptomyces longispororuber | reverse complement strand
ACTCGGGCGCGGGGCCGTCGTGTTCAGCGGTGAGGCGGGCGAGCTCAGCGGGCCGGGAGGGTCAGCATCGTGCCGGCGTTGAGCCGGTCGGGATGCGGCCCGACCATGTCCCGGTTGGCCTTGTAGAGGGCCTGCCAGCCGCCTCTGATCCCGAACCTGCGGGCGATCGAGGTGAGCGTCTCGCCGCGCTGCACCACGTGGACGCGGCCGTCGAGCCGGTACCGCTTGGAGCAGGCGGGCCAGGCGCGCCACCCCTGGCGGCGCAGCACCTCCTCGGCGACCTTGATCTGTTCGGCGCGGGTGGCGAGGTCGGCGCGCGGCGCGTAGGCGAGGCCGCCGTGCTCCTCCCAGGTGGCCTGCCAGAACTGCAGTCCGCCGTAGTAGGAGTTGCCGGTGTTCGCGTTCCAGTGCCCGTTGCTCTCGCACTCGGCGAGGCAGGACCACGGCCACTGGTCGCGCGCGCAGTCGTACGGTTTGCGGGCGGTGCCCGCCGGGCCCGGCCCGGCGGACGCGGGGAGCGGTGCGAGGGCCAGGGCGAGCAGCGCGCCCACCAGGACCGTCACCCAGCGCCGTGCGGCCGGCGGCGGCTTCGGGAGCGCAGACGTCTGATGCATCGCGTCACGCTAGGCAGCCGCCGCGGGCACCGCTCCGGTGCCGCGCCGCGCCGCCCGCGGCCCCACCCGGTCGGCGCACCCGGGGAGGACCGCGATCGCCGCCGGCCGCTAGCGGAGCATCAGGCGCTGGCCCGGGAAGATCAGGTCCGGATCGCCGCCGATGACCGCCTTGTTGACGGCGTACAGGCGCTGCCAGCCGACGCCGTGGGCGGACGCGATCCGGCCGAGGGTGTCGCCGCTGCGCACGACGTAGCCGCCGCGCCGGGCCGATCCGCGGTCGGTGTGCCCCGACGTGCGCTTCGGGGCGACGGCCCTGGGCGCCGCCTTCCGGGGAGCCGCGGCGGCGGCCGGCGCGCTGCCGTACGCGCCCGCCCGGACCGAGCAGGTCGGCCAGGCGCCCCAGCCCTGTGCGCGCTGCACCTTGGTGGCGACGGCGATCTGCTGGGACTTCGTGGCCCGGTCGGCCGTCGCGGCGTAGGCCCCTCCGCCGTACGCGCGCCAGGTTCCCGCGGAGAACTGGAGTCCTCCGTAGTAGCCGTTGCCGGTGTTGATGTGCCAGTTGCCACCGCTCTCGCAGCGAGCGATGCGGTCCCAGACGCCGCCGCCCGCCGCGTGAGCGGCGGCCGGGAGGGCGAGGAGACCGAGGGGGGCGAGCAGAGCCGCCCCGGCTAACACCGCTGTCGTTCGAGCCGTACGTATCGGCACGGACATGAGAATCCCTCTCGTGGACTGCTCGTTGCAGACGGCGGTGGAATCTAGGCAGCGCACGGGGTGGGCATCAACCAACTCCTTGTCACTCCAGGCCAGTTCGCCGTTACTGGAAGTAGCGACGAGTTCAGGCCACCCACTTCATGAGCTGATTTCATGATTTGTCGACCTGTCACTTCGATGATCTGTGACCCACTTCACTCACTCAACTTCCTTGGAACACCTACAAGTTGTCGTGGAGTGACAGATTCCGGGCGCGCTCTCACGGTCTGCATCGGATGGGTGGATTCCGTTCGGTTCCGGGCGTGACTCCGGCCACAGATCACCCGTTGTCCCTTCATACGCATCCGCGAGAACCACCCCCCGACCGATCCTGAGGAGCCCCCGTGCCGCGCTTGCTCGACGTCAGTGACGACGTACGCGCCGAGATCGGCGACGACGAAGCCGACCGGCTGCTCGCCGGAGACAACGCCCCAGGCGGCTACGACTGCACGTCCTGCCGCACTCCGGGCGACTCGGAGCAGGAACGCACCAGCACGGTCCTGTTCGTCGGCGACGAGACCGCCGTCCTCGCCTTCGCCCACGCCGCCTGCCTGCCCTCGCAGGTCGTCCAGGTCGCCGAGGACCAACTGCAGGGCGCCGTACGGTCCATGACCGGCGCCCCCGACGAGGGCGCCGGCGCGGCGCCCGAGGCCGCCCCCGCCCAGGCCGTGCTCGGCGTGACCAGCGGCCTGGTGCTGATCGCGGGCGAGCTGCACCCCGCGCTCGTCGTGGAGCCGACCGGCCCCATCTCCCGGCCCGGCGCCGAATCGGGCGGCGACGACTTCCTGCCGCTCCTGATCGAGCAGGGCTTCATGCCGCTCACCGAGCTGACGGAGGCGCCGCGCGCCCTGCCCGGCTGGTCCGTGCTGCTCGCCATGGGCCAGCTGCACGCGGTCCTGCAGCCCGGCACCGGCGGCCCCTCCGCCCAGGTCGCCTGGTGGCAGGCGCACCAGCCGCTCCTCGTGACGGAGGGCTGGCGGGCCGCGGCCAACAAGACGCACACCGTGCTCGTCTTCGCGGCCCCGGTCGGCTCGGTCGGCCGTCAGCCCCGTGAGGATCTGCTCCGCGACGCCCTCGACAAGGCCGCGGCGAACGGGCGCCTGGTGGCCGCCGCGATGCCGCTCGCCGGCACCTGAGCCGGCCCCTCGGCAGACCCCTGGCAGACCCCCGGACCCCCACGAACGCGCCGGTCACACTCCTGACGCCCCGCACAAGCCGAGGCCAAGGGCGCATCCGTCGGGGGTCCGGGTCGTTGGCACAGACGTGCACCCATACGACCCCACCTCATCCTCGTCCGGGCGGCGTCAGCCGTACCAGAGCCACATCCCGTCGATGCGTCCCGCGGAGGACCAGCCGAGCAGCCACTCGGCCACTCCGATCTACGACGCGCTGTACGCGGAGTACCGCCGGTCCTTCCGGGCCCTGCCCGGCGACCGCAGTGGCGAGGAGGATCTCGGGTTCACGGCGTTCGGCACGGGTCCCTACGCGACGCGGCACCACACCCCGCACTACCCGGCGGTCCAGCACCACCACGCCTGGCACCCACAGACGAACGGGCGGCAGCACGGCCAGGGAGGTCACCTCCCGGCCGCGCTGCCGCCCGCTCCGCGTCGCGAGCACTGAGCCCGCGACGCCCCGTACGGCGAACTACTACTTCTTCTTGCCGCGCTTCTCGCGCACCCGCACGGACATGTGGATCGGCGTCCCCTCGAACCCGAACTCCTCGCGCAGACGCCGCTCCACGAACCGCCGGTAGCCCGCCTCGATGAAGCCGGAGGCGAACAGCACGAACCGCGGCGGCTTGGTGCCGGCCTGCGTGCCGAACAGGATGCGGGGCTGCTTGCCGCCGCGCACCGGGTGCGGGTGGGCGGCGACGAGCTCACCGAGGAAGGCGTTCAGCCGACCGGTCGGGACACGCGTCTCCCAGCCGTCCAGGGCGGTCTCGATGGCCGGAACCAGCTTCTCCATGTGGCGGCCGGTACGCGCCGACACGTTCACCCGGGGCGCCCACGCGATCTGACCGAGCTCGGTCTCGATCTCGCGCTCCAGGTAGTAGCGGCGCTCCTCGTCGAGGGTGTCCCACTTGTTGAAGGCGACGACGATCGCACGGCCCGCCTCGACCGCCATCGTCACGATGCGCTGGTCCTGGATGGAGATCGACTCGGAGGCGTCGATCAGGATGACCGCGACCTCCGCCTTCTCGACGGCGGCGGCGGTGCGCAGCGAGGCGTAGTAGTCGGCGCCCTGCTGCAGGTGGACGCGCTTGCGGATGCCCGCCGTGTCGACGAACTTCCAGGTGACACCGCCGAGTTCGATGAGCTCGTCGACCGGGTCACGAGTGGTGCCCGCCAGCTCGTTGACGACGACGCGGTCCTCGTTGGCCACCTTGTTGAGCAGCGAGGACTTGCCGACGTTCGGGCGGCCGATCAGGGCGATGCGGCGCGGGCCGCCGACGGCCGTGCCGAAGGTCTGGGCGGGCGCCTCGGGCAGCGCCTCCAGGACGGCGTCCAGCATGTCGCCGGTGCCGCGGCCGTGCAGCGAGGAGACCGGGTGCGGCTCGCCGATGCCGAGGGACCACAGGGCGGTGGCGTCGGCCTCGCCGGACGGTCCGTCGACCTTGTTGGCGCAGAGCACGACGGGCTTCTTGGCCTTGCGGAGCAGCCGGACGACGGCCTCGTCGGTGTCGGTGACGCCGACCGTGGAGTCGACGACGAAGACGACGGCGTCGGCCGTCTCGATCGCGTACTCGGCCTGCGCGGCCACCGACGCGTCGATGCCGAGCACGTCCTGCTCCCAGCCGCCGGTGTCGACGACCTTGAAGCGGCGGCCCGCCCACTCGGCCTCGTAGGTGACACGGTCGCGGGTGACGCCGGGCTTGTCCTCGACGACGGCCTCGCGGCGGCCGATGATGCGGTTCACGAGCGTCGACTTGCCGACGTTCGGGCGGCCGACGACGGCGAGGACGGGCAGCGGGCCGTGGCCCGCCTCCTCGATGGCGCCCTCGACGTCCTCGACGTCGAAGCCCTCTTCGGCGGCGAGCTCCATGAACTCCGCGTACTCGGCGTCGCCAAGCGCCCCGTGCTCGTGCTCCGCCGAGCCCTCGGGCTGGATCTGGTCGTTCATGAAGTCCGTACCTCGTCGTTCATTCGTGGTGATCGGTGGATCGCGGCGGACCGCGGTCCACTACTGAAAGTCTCGCTCAGCGCCGGGTCAGGCGCCTGGCGTCGGCCAGGTGGGCGGTGAGCCGCTCCTGGATGCGCACGGTCGCCTCGTCGAGGGCCTTGCGCGTACGCCGTCCGCTGCCGTCGCCCGCCTCGAAGGGGTCGCCGAAGACGACGTCGACCCGGCTCCTGAGCGGCGGCAGCCCCTTTATCAACCGTCCGCGCCGCTCCGTGCTTCCCAGCACGGCGACCGGCACGATCGGCGCCCCGCTGCGCACGGCGAAGTACGACAGTCCGGCGCGCAGCGACGCGAAGTCGCCGTCGCCGCGGGTGCCCTCGGGGAAGATGCCGAGCACGCCGCCGTCGGCGAGCACGCCGAGCGCCCGGGTGATGGCCGTCCGGTCCGCGCCGGAGCGGTCGACCTTCACCTGGCCGATCCCCTCCAGGAAGGGACCGAGCGGCCCGACGAACGCCTCCTGCTTGATCAGGAAGTGCGCCGGTCGCGGCGCGACGCCCATGACCATCGGGCCGTCGATGTTGTGGGAGTGGTTGACCGCGAGGATCACCGGGCCGGTGGCGGGCACCCGCCACGACCCGAGGACACGCGGCTTCCACAGTCCGTACATCAGGCCGACGCCGATGCGCCGGCCCACCTCGGCCCCTCGTTCGGAAGCGGACACAGGACTCACGCGGAGATCCGCTTCTCCTCGACGAGGGTGACGACGCACTCGATGACCTGCTGGAGGGTGAGCTCGGTGGTGTCGACCTCGACGGCGTCGTCGGCCTTGGCCAGCGGCGACGTCTTGCGGCTGGAGTCGGCCTGGTCGCGCTTGATCAGGGCCTCCTGCGTCGCCTTGACGTCGGCGCCCTTCAGCTCGCCGGAGCGGCGGGCGGCGCGGGCCTCGGGCGACGCCGTGAGGAAGATCTTCAGGTCGGCGTCGGGCAGCACGGTCGTGCCGATGTCCCGGCCCTCGACGACGATGCCCCGGCCGTCCGCGGCGGCCGCGGCGGCGGTGCTGCGCTGCAGCTCGGTGATCCGGGCACGCACCTCGGGCACGGCGCTGACGGCGCTGACCTTGGAGGTGACGTCGGTGGTGCGGATCGGGCCCGCGACGTCCGTGCCGTCCACCGTGATGGTGGGCGCGGACGGGTCCGTGCCGGACACGATCTCGGCCTTGTCGGCGACCGCGGCGATCGCGGACTGGTCGGTCAGGTCGATGCCGTTGTGCACCATCCACCAGGTGATCGCCCGGTACTGGGCGCCGGTGTCCAGGTAGCTCAGGCCGAGCTGCGCGGCGACGGCCTTCGAGGTGCTCGACTTGCCCGTGCCGGAGGGTCCGTCGATGGCGACGATCACGGCTGCCGGGGTTTCCATGGGTGACGGACACCTTTCTCAGTGCACGGGGGCATGCGTACGGGGCGCGGACACGCCCCGTACAAGGTTACTGGCTCCGGAAAGCGCCGCTTACTGCCGCCTTCCCCGTCGCCTGGCTGCCGCCTACTGCCGCATCGCCCAGCCGCGCTCGCGCAGCGCCGCCGCCAGCTTCGGCGCCGCGGCGGGCTGCACCATGAGCTGCACGAAACCGGCCTGCTGCCCGGTGGCGTGCTCGATGCGCACGTCCTCGACGTTGACGCCGGCGGCGCCCGCGTCCGCGAAGATACGGGCCAGCTCGCCGGGCTGGTCGGAGATGAGGACGGCGACGATCTCGTACGCGGCCGGGGCCGCGCCGTGCTTGCCGGGCACCCGCGCCTGTCCCGCGTTGCCCCGGCGCAGCATCGTCTCGACGCCGTCGGCGCCGTCACGGCGCTTGGCGTCGTCGGAGGACTGCAGGGAGCGCAGGGCCTGCACGGTCTCCTCCAGGTCGCCGGCGACCGCGGAGAGCAGATCGGCGACGGGGCCCGGGTTCGCGGAGAGGATGTCGATCCACATGCCCGGGTCCGATGCGGCGATCCGAGTGACGTCGCGGATGCCCTGGCCGCACAGCCGTACGGCGGTCTCCTCGGCGTTCTCCAGGCGGGCCGCGACCATGCTGGAGACCAGGTGCGGCATGTGCGAGACGAGGGCGACGGCCCGGTCGTGGGCGTCGGCGTCCATGACGACGGGCACGGCCCGGCACAGCGCGACCAGTTCCAGGGCGAGGTTCAGCACCTCGGTGTCCGTGTCCCGGGTCGGCGTGAGCACCCAGGGCCGCCCCTCGAAGAGGTCGGCGGTGGCGGCGAGCGGGCCGCTGCGCTCCCGGCCCGACATCGGGTGCGTGCCGATGTACGGGGTGAGGTCGAGGCCGAGCGCCTCCAGCTCGCGGCGCGGGCCGCCCTTCACGCTGGCGACGTCGAGGTAGCCGCGGGCCACGCCCCGGCGCATGGCGTCGGCGAGCGAGGCGGCGACGTGCGCGGGCGGCACGGCGACCACGCACAGGTCGACGACGACACCGTCTTCGGGTGCCTCGTCCGTGCCGGCGCCGAGCGCGGCGGCGGTGCGGGCCTGCCCGGGGTCGTGGTCGGCGAGGTGCACGGTGACCCCGCGCGAGGCGAGCGCCAGGGCCGCCGAGGTGCCGATCAGGCCGGTGCCGATGACGAGTGCGGTTCTCACTGGGCGATGTCCTTGCGCAGGGTGGCCGCGGCGCCGAGGTAGACGTGCGCGATCTCCGACTTGGGCAGCTCGGTCTCGATGTGGGCGAGGAGCCGGACCACGCGCGGCATGGCGCCCGCGATGTCGAGTTCCTGCGCGCAGATCAGGGGGACGTCCACGATGCCGAGCTTGCGGGCGGCGGCCGCCGGGAAGTCGGAGTGCAGGTCGGGCGTGGCCGTGAACCATATGGAGATCAGGTCGTCGCCGGTCAGCCCGTTCCGCTCGATGACGGCGGTGAGCAGCTCGCTGACCTGCTCGTCCATGTGCTCGGCCGTGTCCCGCTCCAGCTGGACGGCGCCCCGCACCGCTCGTACCGCCACGGTGTCGCTCCTTGTTCCTGTCCGTACGTTCTGCCACCGCCCAGCGTAGTTGGGGCCCCGCGCACGGGTGCGCGGCGCCCGTCCTTCGAGACGGCCGCCGCGCACCCCTGGACGTACCGCTACAGCTTCTGCTGCTCGACGAGCTGGTCCAGGGAGAGGCCCGGGACCTCTCCGTCGGGGGTGAGCTTGTCGACGGCCGTCGGCAGCGCCCCGGCGATGTCCTGGGCGGCCTGGTCGGGGGTGACGCCGGACTCGGCGGCGACCTTCTGCAGGGTCACGTCGGGCAGCGCCTCCTTGACCTGGTCGGGGGTGAGCGACTTGTTCTCGCCCTTGCCGACCCAGGACTCGACCTGCTCCTGGCTGACCAGGCCCGACTTGGTGATCTGTTCGAGGAGCCCGCCCAGCGGATTGCCGCCGGCGGAACCGCTCTGCCCCTTGGTGAAGGCCGCGAGCAGCGACGTGAGCACGCTGCCCGCTGAGCCGCCTCCCCCCTTGTCGCCCAGGAGGCCGCCGAGGAGGCTGCCGAGGTCAAGACCGCCGTTGTTGCTCGCCATGGGTCACGCCTTTCGAGACGTACGAGGAGTCACCGCGGAGGGGGCGCGCGGCCCCAACCGCAGACCCTGCCAATGTCACCCGAACCGCCCCCTGTCGCCACTCGGCCGGAGCTGATTGCATGGGGAGGGCGGCACCGCGCCGTCACCGCTTCGGGGGAGGCGCCATGAAGCGTTCGGGACCCCTCTACACGCTCTTCGCCGGTCTGGCGCTCGGCCTGTTCATGCTCTCGTTGAACGCGACGACGGGCGAGGCCGGCACCCCGTACGGGGGCGCGCCCGCCGCATCTCCGTCGGCCACCGGCGTGCGCCCGTCGAAGTCCGCGAGCCCGGCCGCGAGTCCCGGCGAGAGCGCGGTCACTCCCCCGAGTCCGTCCCCCTCCAAGTCGGCCGGCCCGAAGACGAGTTACGCGGGCCGCACCGACGACGACAGCTCCGCCGTCTCGGTCTCCGTGCGCGGCGACAAGGCGATCGCCTACTTCTGCGACGGCCGCACCAAGGAGTCCTGGCTGAAGGGGAACGTCGAGGACGACGGCTCGATGAAGCTCAGCGGCAAGCACGGCGCCAAGCTGGAGGGCCGGCTGGCGAACGACCGGATCCGCGGCACCGTCGAGGTCGACAAGAAGCCGTACGGCTTCACGGCGCGGAAGGCCGTCAAACCGTCCGGCCTGTACCGGGCCACCACCGAGGTGCGCGGCGCCGAGGTCGACGGCGGCTGGATCGTGCTGCCCGGCGGCCGCCAGGTCGGCATCGTCCGGCGCGACGACGAGCCGTCGGCCGCGCCGCCCATCGACCCGGAGACCGGCACCGTGACGGTCGACGGCGAGCAGCTCACCGCACGCCCGGTCGTCCCCTGACCCGCCCGGTCCCCGACCTTCGCGAGGGTTCCCATGACCGTCGATCCCAACGCCGCCACCCAGAGCTTCCCCGGACCCGACCACCGCCGCCCGAGCCCGGCCCGCTACCTCGTGCCGGCCGTCGTGGCCGCCGCGGTGGCGGTGGCGCTCGGCGCGTACGGCAAGGTGCACGACCCGGAGGGCACCGCGTTCAATCTGGCCGGGTTCTCCAGCACGAGCGCGGTGAAGTCCTGGCTGGCGACGGTCGCCTTCGCCTTCGCGCTGGTCCAGCTCGTGTCGGCCTTCATGGTCTACGGGAAGCTGCGCGGCCCGTCGTGGGCGTCCGCCCTGCACCGCTGGTCGGGCCGGATCGCGTTCCTGGTCGCCGTCCCGGTGGCGGTGCACTGCCTGTACGCGCTGGGCTATCAGACGTACTCGACGCGGGTGATGTGGCACTCGTTCCTCGGCTGCTTCTTCTTCGGGGCGTTCAGCGCCAAGATGCTGCTGCTGCGGACCGAGCGGCTGCCGGGCTGGCTGCTCCCGGTGGTGGGCGGTCTCGCCTTCGCGGTCCTGACGCTGCTGTGGCTGACGTCGGCGCTGTGGTTCTTCCGGACGGTGGGAGTGACGACATGAGGCGGTCCGCGTCGCGCAGGAGCGTTCTCGTCGCGGGTGCGGCGGCGCTCGCGGCGGGGTGCAGCAAGTACGGCGACGAGGGCGGGGGCGGCGACGCGCAGCCGGAGCCCGAGCCGTCCGGCACCCCGTCGTCCGGGGCGCCGTCGGCCGCGGGCCCGTCGTCCAGCGGTGCCGGGCAGCCGCCCGCCGCCGACGAGCTGACGAGGACGACGGACATCCCGGTGGGCGGCGGCAAGGTCTTCGCCGACAAGAAGGTCGTGGTGACCCAGCCGGAGAAGGGCGACTTCAAGGCGTTCTCGGCGGTCTGCACCCACGCGGGCTGCACGGTCCGCGACGTGTCCGGCGGAACGATCAACTGCCCGTGCCACGGTTCGAAGTACCGGATCGCGGACGCGTCGGTGGCCGGCGGCCCGGCGCCGCGCCCGCTGCCGCCGCAGAAGATCACGATCACCGGAAATTCGATCACGCTGGACTGACGGCTCCGCCTACGCTCGGCGGATGGAACAGGAACACCTGGAGCCGGCCGATCTGGTGCGCGACCACACGGTCTACGCGTGCGTCATGGGGTCGCGCGCCTTCGGTCTGGCCACCGAGGCGAGCGACACGGACCGCCGCGGCGTGTTCCTGGCGCCGACCCCGCTCTACTGGCGCTTCACCAAGCCGCCCACGCACGTCGAGGGCCCGGCCGACGAGCAGTTCTCCTGGGAGCTGGAGCGCTTCTGCGAGCTGGCCCTGCGCGCCAATCCGAACGTGCTGGAGTGCCTGCACTCCCCGCTGGTCGAGCGCATCGACGGCACGGGCCGCGAGCTGCTGTCCCTGCGCGGGGCGTTCCTGTCCCGGCAGGCGCACGGCACGTTCGCCCGCTACGCGGAGGGCCAGCACAGGAAGCTGGCGGCCGACGTCCGTACGCACGGCGCACCGCGCTGGAAGCACGCGATGCACCTGCTGCGGCTCCTGATGTCGTGCCGCGATCTGCTGCGCACGGGCGAGCTGACCATCGACGTGGGCGAGGCCCGCGACGAACTCCTCGCGGTGAAGCGGGGCGAGGTGTCCTGGGCCGAGGTGGACCGCCGGATGGCCCGGCTCGCGGCCGAGGCGGCGGACGCGGCGGACCGCACCCCGCTGCCGGCCGAGCCGGACCGGGCCCGGATCGAGGACTTCCTGGTCCGTACGCGCCGGGCCTCGGCCGCCCTCAGCTCCTGACCGCCCCGTCCCACTCCGCGCCGAACGCGAGCAGCTCGTCGCGGTGCTCGATCCGTGCGACCCACTCCTCGGGCCAGGCGTCGGCACCGAGGTGGGCGCCTGCGAAGGCCCCGGCGAGCGCCGCGATCGAGTCCGAGTCGCCGGAGGTGCAGGCGGCCCGGCGCAGCGCGAGCACGGGTTCGTCGACGAACTGGAGGAAGCAGGAGAGCCCGGTGGCGAACGCCTCCTCGGCGATCCACCCGGCACCGGTGGCGAGGCAGGGGTCGACCTCCGGGTTGGCGTCGCGCAGGGCGGTCTCCAGGCGTTCGAGGACGGCGAGACACTCGTCCCAGCCGCGCGCCATGAAGTGCTCCGGGTCCGGGTCCTGCGAGCGCCGCCACAGGTCCCCGAGCCAGTGCTCGTGGTAGCGGGTGCGGTTCTCGAGCGCGTACGACCGCAGCCGTCCGACGAGCCCGGCGGGGTCGGCTCCCTGCGCGAGCAGGAACACGGCCCGTGCGGTCAGGTCGCTCGCGGCGAGCCCAGTCGGGTGACCGTGCGTCAGCGCCGCCTGCAACTGGGCGGCACCGGCGCGCTGTTCCGCGTCGAGCCCCGGCAGCAGCCCGAGCGGGGAGACCCGCATGTTGGCGCCGCATCCCTTGGAGTGGATCTGGCTGGCGTCGCGCCAGTCCCGCTGCGGGTCCTCCAGGAGCTCACAGGCCCTGAGGCAGGTGTTGCCCGGTGCGCGGTTGTTGTCGGGCGACCGGTTCCAGTCGATGAACCGGCCGCGCAGCGCGTCGGCGTAGCCGGCCGGGGAGCCGGGGTGCCCGGCCCGCGCCACGGCGAGCGCCATCTGCGTGTCGTCGGTGATGTAGGCGACGGAGTCCTCGTCGGGCAGCTCCATCTCCCGCCACGGCCCGAACTGCGCAAGGATCATCGGTACGTCGCTGAACTCGGTCGGAGAACCCAGCGCGTCCCCCAGCGCGAGCCCGACCAGCGATCCGGTGGCGGCGTCCTTTGTCATCGGCGGTTTCCTTCCGCGGGTTCGGGCACGGGCCGCAGCAGCGGCGGATGCAGTGACACGGCGCCCCCGGCCCGGTACAGCGCCGCGGGCTTGCCGCGGCCGCCGGTCAGCCGGGAGGCGCCGGGGATCTGCTCGACGAAGCCGGGGGTGGCGAGGACCTTCCGCCGAAAGTTGGCGGGGTCGAGGTCGGTCCCCCAGACCACTTCGTAGACCTGCCGCAGCTCGCCCAGGGTGAATTCGGGCGGGCAGAACGCGGTGGCGAGGCAGGTGTACTCCAGCTTGCCGCCGATCCGCTCGTGCGCGTCGGCGAGGATCCGGTCGTGGTCGAAGGCGAGCGGGCCGTACGCGCCCTTGGCGCCCTCCTCGTACGGCAGCCAGGCGGCGCGGGCCGCGTCGCCGCCGCCCTGCGCGGCCGGGGCGTCCGGGACGAGCGCGGCGAAGGCGACCGAGACGACCCGCATCCGGGGGTCGCGGTCGGGCTCGCTGTACGTCCTCAGCTGTTCGAGGTGGAGTCCGGCGACGTCGCTCAGGCCCGTCTCCTCGGCGAGCTCACGGCGTGCCGCGCTCTCCGCGGACTCGGCCGGCTCCAGGAACCCGCCGGGCAGCGCCCAGCGGCCCGCGTAGGGCTCCTGGCCACGCTCCACGAGCAGGATGTGCAGTCGGCCGGCCCTGAGCGTGAACACGGCGAGATCGACGGTGACGGCGAAGGGTTCGTAGGCGTACTTGTCGTAGCCGGGCATGCGGCAGCCCCCTCCCTTATTGGTCTCACTGACCCTAAAGGGAGGGGGCTGCTCACGACAAGCCCTGTGCGGCAGGTCCTACAGGTCGACTTCCTTCATCAGCATGCCGACCTCGGTGTTCGACAGGCGGCGCAGCCAGCCCGACTTCTGGTCGCCGAGCGTGATCGGCCCGAAGGCGACCCGCACCAGCTTGTCGACCGGGAAGCCGGCCTCGGCCAGCATCCGCCGCACGATGTGCTTGCGCCCCTCGTGCAGGGTCACCTCGACCAGGTAGTTCTTGCCGGTCTGCTCGACGACCCGGAAGTGGTCCGCCTTCGCGTACCCGTCCTCCAGCTGGATGCCGTCCTTCAGCTGCTTGCCCAGGTCACGCGGGATCGGACCCACGATGTGCGCGAGGTAGACCTTCTTCACGCCGTACTTGGGGTGGGTCAGCCGGTGCGCCAGCTCGCCGTGGTTGGTGAGCAGGATGACGCCCTCGGTCTCGGTGTCGAGCCGTCCGACGTGGAACAGCCGCGTCTCACGGTTGTTCGTGTAGTCCCCGAGGCACTGGCGCCCCTCGTTGTCCTCCATCGTGGAGACGACACCGGCGGGCTTGTTCAGGACGAAGAACTGGTACGACTGGGTGGCGACGGTCAGCCCGTCGACCTTGATCACGTCCTTGTCGGTGTCGACGCGCATGCCCTGCTCGAGCACGATCTCGCCGTTGACCTCGACACGGGCCTGCTCGACCAGCTCCTCGCAGGCACGCCGCGAGCCGTAGCCGGCGCGGGCGAGCACCTTCTGCAGCCGCTCGCCCTCCTGCTCGGCGCCCGGGAACGTCTTGGGGAGGTTCACCTTCGGCTTGCCCGCGTACCGGTCGCGGTTGCGCTCCTCGGCACGCGTCTCGTACTCGCGGGAGTACGAGGGCGTGGTCCGGCCGCCGGAGCGCTGGCCCTGCTTGGGACCGCCCTTGGCGCCGCCGCGCGCGGAGGCGCCGCGGCCCGACTTCGGACCGTCCTGGGTGCCGCCGGGGCCCACGTCGTAGCGCCGCTCCTCGGGACGCGGCTTCTTCGGACGGCCGGCGCCGCCCTGCTTGTCGTCGCGGGCGTTACCGGCACCGCGGTAGTTACCGCGGCCACCGCTGCTCCCGCCGCGGCCGCCGCTGTTGCCACCACGGCTCCCGCCGTTGTTTCCGCTGCTGTTCCTGCCGCTGCTGCTTCGCATCAAATTTCCGTTAGTCGTCTGCGTCGTCGGAACCCGGCGCATCGGGTGCGTCCGGATCGAACGACGGAACCCCTTCCAGCGTGTCCGCCTCGATCGCGTCCGCCTCGGGGAGGAAGGGCGCGAGCTCCGGCAGCTCGTCCAGGCCGCGCAGGCCCATCCGCTCCAGGAAGTAGTTCGTCGTCCTGTACAGGATCGCACCTGTTTCGGGTTCCGCGCCCGCCTCCTCCACGAGACCGCGCTGCAGCAGGGTCCGCATGACCCCGTCACAGTTCACTCCGCGCACCGCGGAGACCCGGGAACGGCTGACCGGCTGCCGGTACGCGACCACGGCGAGGGTCTCCAGGGCGGCCTGCGTCAGCCGGGCCACCTGCCCGTCGAGCACGAAGCCCTCGACGGCCGCGGCGTACTCCGGCCGGGTGTAGAACCGCCAGCCACCGGCCACGAGCCGCAGCTCGAAGCCGCGCCCCTGCGTCGTGTACTCGTCGGCCAGGGCCAGCAGCGCGTCGGCCACGGCCCTCCTCGGCCGCTGCAGGATCTTGGCGAGGTGCTCCTCGGTGGCGGGCTCGTCGACGACCATGAGCACGGCTTCGAGGGCGGGCTTCAGATCGAGCCCGGCCACGGCGTCCCGGTCCGTCTCGACGCTCATCCCACGCCCTCCTTCTCCTTGCTCTCCGGCTCAGGGGGCCGGTCGAACTCATCGGTCACCACGGGTTCGGTCTCGTCCGCGCCGCCGGTCCAGCGCACGAGCAGCTCGCCGAGGGCGGTCTCCTGCTCCAGCGCGACGGCCTTCTCCCGGTACAGCTCCAGCAGCGCGAGGAACCGGGCGACGACGGTGAGCGTGTCCTCGGTGTCGGCCACGAGCTCCCGGAAACTGGCCTCGCCCACCTCCCGAAGCCGGGCCACGACCACCCCCGCCTGCTCCTGCACGCTCACCAGCGGGGCGTGGATGTGGTCGACGTACACCTGCGGCTTCGGCTTCGGCTGCATCGCCTTCACGGCGAGCCTGGCGAATCCTTCCGCCCCGATGCTGATGACGACGTCCGGCAGCAGTTCGGCGTGGTGCGGTTCGAGGCCCACGGTGCGCGGGTAGCGCCGCGCCTCGTCCTCCAGCCGCTCGCTGAAGATGTCGGCGATCCGCTTGTACGCGCGGTACTGCAGCAGCCGCGCGAACAACAGGTCCCGTGCCTCAAGGAGCGCGAGGTCGGCCTCGTCCTCGACCTCGGCGGCGGGCAGCAGCCGCGCGGCCTTCAGGTCGAGCAGCGTCGCCGCGACGACCAGGAACTCGGTGGTCTGGTCGAGGTCCCAGTCGGGCCCCATGGCGCGGATGTGCGCCATGAACTCGTCGGTGACCTTGGACAGGGCGACCTCGGTGACGTCGAGCTTGTGCTTCGAGATCAGCTGCAGCAGCAGGTCGAAGGGCCCCTCGAAGTTCGCCAGCCGAACCTTGAACCGCCCGTCGTCGACCTCGGCCTCATCCGGCTGGGGCTGGGACTGGGGCTGGTCCTCTGCCTCCGCCCCCGCCTCGGGCAGTCCGCCGCCTGCGGAGTCGGACGGGTCCGGCCCCGGCTCGGGCTCGACCGGCCCCGGCGCGGCCAGCGCACCCCGGCCCAGCGCACGCCGACGCGCCCCACGGTCAGGGGGCGTAGCGGGATCCGGCTGGGCGGAGTCGTTCACGGGCATCACTGCCGGAGGCTACCGCTGAAGGCGCTAACGCCCACGCAGCCGACGTACGAGAATGCTCGCGTCCCCCCGGGACTCCAGGTCGGCCAGGACCACGGCGACCGCCTCGCGCACGATGCGGCCCCGGTCCACGGCGAGCCCGTGCTCACCGCGCAGCACCAGACGCGCGTGCTCCAGGTCCATCAGCTCTTCGGCGGAGACGTACACGGTGATCTTCTCGTCGTGCCGCTCACGCCCGCTGGGCCGCCGGTTCGCGGCCCGGGCACGGCGCCGCGCGGGCGCGGACCCCCGACCGCTGCCAGAACCTTCCTGCGCCCCACCGGACGACCGCCGGGCCGGCTTCTCCCCGGCCTCCGCCGCGGCGGCCCGACTGCGCGAACCGGCGTCGGACTCGGCCTCGGCCGCGGTGTGTTCGGCAGCCGCGGCGTCCGCGTCACCGTCCTCGCCCGAGGACGCCGCTGCGGCCTCGTCGCTCTCGCCGGCCGGGCCGGGAACCCGCGCCTCGCCGTTCGCCGCCCGCCGCGGCGACGACGCCTGCAGTGCCATGCCACCGGTCGTACGGAACAGTTCGTCGGCCCCCGGCAGACTCACTCGGCGTGACACCGGGCGAGCACCTCCCTGGCGAGCTGGCGATAGGCGGCGGCACCGACCGAGTTCGAGGCGTACGTGGTGATCGGCTCACCGGCGACCGTGGTCTCCGGGAAGCGCACGGTCCGGCCGATCACCGTGTGGTAGACGTGATCGTCGAACGCCTCGACCACGCGCGCGAGGACCTCACGGCTGTGCACGGTCCGCGAGTCGTACATCGTGGCGAGGATGCCGTCGAGTTCGAGGTCCGGGTTCAGCCGCTCCTGGACCTTCTCGATCGTCTCGGTCAGCAGGGCCACACCGCGCAGCGCGAAGAACTCGCACTCCAGCGGCACGATGACCTTGTGAGCGGCCGTCAGGGCGTTCACGGTCAGCAGGCCGAGCGAGGGCTGACAGTCGATCACGATGTAGTCGTAGTCGGCCATCAGCGGCTTCAGCGCCCGCTGCAGCGTGGACTCCCGGGCCACCTCGCTGACCAACTGCACCTCGGCAGCGGACAGGTCGATGTTGCTCGGCAGCAGGTCCATGTTCGGGACGGCGGTCTTCAGGAGGACCTCGTCCGCGGCCATGCCCCGCTCCATGAGCAGGTTGTAGACCGTGAGGTCGAGCTCCATCGGGTTCACGCCGAGACCGACCGACAGGGCACCCTGCGGGTCGAAGTCGACGAGCAGGACCCGGCGACCGTACTCGGCAAGTGCCGCACCCAGGTTGATGGTCGACGTGGTCTTGCCGACGCCGCCCTTCTGGTTGCACATCGCGATGATCTTCGCGGGGCCGTGGTCGGTCAGCGGTCCTGGGATCGGGAAGTACGGGAGCGGACGCCCGGTCGGACCGATGCGCTCGCGGCGCTGACGGGCAGCGTCCGGGGCGAGCGTGGCCGCGTACTCGGGATCGGGCTCGTACTCGGCGTCGGGGTCGTAGAAGTGCCCCTCGGGCAGTTCGTCGTAGTCGGCGAAGTGGCTGTGTGTGTCGCCACTTCGGTCGCCGGCCATGGCGTTCACGTGATGGCCATCCATGCTCTGGTGTGCTGTCTGCGTCGGCGTCTGCTGGGGGCCGCTCATGGCGCTGCCCCGATAGCCGCTCTGGTGGGCCGCGAAGGTTCGGACAGCGACGGAGCCGACAGCTTGAAGCCCCGCGGGAACCTGTCCGCCTGGCTGGCCACCTCCGGGAGTAAATGTCGACTCATTCACAAGTCGTCTTACCTCCTTGGATGTGACCAGGAACATTTATCGATAGGTCAGCGTGGCACCATGCCGACGGTTGGCGACTCTATGGCGTGTCACCGCTCCGCAGCAACACAATCCGCCGGACCCGGCACGATGTGTCGGCACTTCAGCGACAACAGAGTGCCCTCATGTCAAGGGCGTGCGACGGTTCTTCGGCGCGTTTCGCGGGGGCGCGAATCGGTTAAAGGGTTACGTTCAAGGCGAGTTGGCCATGTCCGTACCCATGCGCGTACGGCCGGACCCCTCACAAGGTCCGGCCGTAGGCGTGAGATTGACGACTCTCGTTGACGAGACGCGTCGCGAGGCTCAGCCGAGCAGGGTCTCCAGCTCGACGTGCTCGAGACCGTGGGCCTCGGCGACCTCCTTGTAAACCACCTTGCCGTCATGGGTGTTGAGGCCCAGGGCGAGCGCGGCGTCGCGGCGCAGGGCCTCGGCCCAGCCGCGGTTGGCCAGCTCGACGATGTACGGCAGCGTCGCGTTGGTCAGCGCGTACGTCGACGTGTTGGGCACGGCGCCCGGCATGTTGGCGACGCAGTAGAAGACCGAGTTGTGGACCGGGAAGGTCGGCTCGGCGTGCGTGGTCGGGTGCGAGTCCTCGAAGCAGCCGCCCTGGTCGATCGCGATGTCGACAAGGACACTTCCCGGCTTCATGCGCGAGACGAGCTCGTTGGTGACGAGCTTCGGGGCCTTGGCACCCGGGATGAGGACGGCGCCGATGACGAGGTCGGCGTCGAGGCAGGCCTTCTCGAGCTCGAAGGCGTTGGAGACGACGGTCTGGATCTTCGTGCCGAAGATCTTGTCGGCTTCCTTGAGCTTGTTGATGTCCTTGTCGAGCAGGGTCACGTGGAAGCCCATGCCGATGGCGATCTGCGCGGCGTTCCAGCCGGAGACGCCACCGCCGATGACGACGGCCTTGCCGGCGGCGACGCCCGGGACGCCGCCCGGCAGCACGCCGCGGCCGCCGTTGGCGGCCATCAGGTGGTAGGCGCCGACCTGCGGGGCGAGGCGGCCCGCGACCTCGGACATCGGGGCGAGCAGCGGGAGCGCGCGGTTCGCGGTCTCGACCGTCTCGTAGGCGATGGCGGTCGTGCCGGACTCCAGGAGCGCGTCGGTGCACTCCTTGGAGGCGGCCAGGTGCAGGTAGGTGAAGAGCGTCTGGTCCTTCCGGAGACGGTGGTACTCCTCCGCGATCGGCTCCTTGACCTTGAGGAGCAGGTCGGCGGTGGCCCACACCTCGTCGGCGGTGCCGAGGATCCGGGCACCGGCGGAGACGTACTCGTCGTCCGTGATCGACGAACCCACACCGGCGTTCTGCTCGACGAAGACCTGGTGGCCGTGGCGCACGAGCTCATGCACGCCGGCGGGGGTGATGGCCACCCGGAACTCGTTGTTCTTGACCTCGCGGGGGATGCCGACCTTCATCGTCGATCACGGTCCTTGACTCAGGGGATTTCTCGGGCAATGCACTACATACCAGTGTGCTCGCAGACACACCGGGAGACACCGCGGAAGGACGCGGCGGAGCCAGTCTAATGAAGGTTTTCCGGCTGTCTAGCCTTTCGATGCATCAATCTTCTTCGGATGCACTACGGATTTCGTAGGCGTTAGTGGCTTGTTCCGAAGGGATTGCTTCCGCGGAGCCGGCATCGGCCCCACCTCGGAGTTCCTCGCCCAGCATCCGCTCGGCGGCGCCCCGGTGCAGCTTGGCGGCGGCCGGGTCGCCGAGCCGTTCGAGGGTGTCCGCGAGCCGCAGCTGGAGCGCCGCCTGCAGACGCACGTCCTCGGCCTGCCGGGCCCACTCGACCGCCTCCTGGCAGGTGTACAGCGACTCCTCGGGCCGCCCGGCGTACTCCTGCACGCGCGCCAGTTCGCTCAGCGCCCGCGCCTGGGCGGGGACGTCGCCCTCCTTGCGGTATCCGGCCACGGCCGAGCGCCAGCCGCGCAGCGCCTCGCCGTACCGGCCGGCGTAGGTGTGCACCGCCGCGATCCGGCCATGGAGACGCGCGGCGTCGGCCCGCTCGCCCCGGGTGATCCGCTGGGCGAGGGCGCGGCCGTACCAGTCGGCGGCCCGCTGCCAGTCCCCCAGCTCCTGGTACGCGCCGCCTACGGATTCCATCGCGCGGCCGGTCGCGTACGGGTCCTGCGCGGCCCGTCCGGCGTCGAGGGCGGCCCGGTAGCGGGTGAGCGCCTCCTGCGTGCGGCCGGTCTGCGCGTCGAGGTCGGCGAGATTGAGCAGGGCCGCGGCCTGCTCCCTCGGCAGGTTCCGCCGCTCGGCCACGTCGAGGACGAGCCGGTGGATCCCGTACAGGTCGGGAGCCGCGGCCTCGGTTCCGCGGTGCGCCACCATCGCCCGCACGAGCGCGGCCATGAGGCGGCGCGCCAAGGTGTCCAACTCCCCGTCGGCTACGGCCAGTCGGGCCGCCGCGAGCAGCGTGGGCCGCCGGACGTCCAGCCACTCGGCGGCCGCCTCCGGGTTCGCGAACCGCAGGGCGCTGGGCAGTCCGGCGAGCTTCTTGCGGGCCGGGGAGCCGTCGGGTTCGGTGACCGCGCGGCACGACGTGAGCAGCCGCACGGTCCGCTCCAGCATCCGGGCGCGGGCCAGCTGCACCTCGCCGGGCCGGTCCTGGGTCTCGGTGAGCCCGCGCAGCAGCGGCACCAGGCAGCCCGGCACCTCGTACTGCGGCAGCTCCGAGTCGACCGCCCGCACCAGGCCGAGGGTCACGAAGTCGTCGAGGGTGGTCCGGGCCGCGGACACGGAGCAGCCCGCGAGCGCGGAGGCCGTGTGCGGGTCGACGTAGCCCTCGGGGGCGAGGCTGAGGAATCGCAGTATCCGGGCGGCGGGCCCGGGCAGCGTGGCGTACGCGTGCCGGAAGACGCGGGCGAGGGCGGGCCCGTCACCGGCGTTGTCGTCGGAGTGCAGCTGCTTGGCCAGGTCCGCGACGGATTCCTTCGGCCGCACGGCGAGCCAGCCGCCGGCGATCTCCAGGGCGGCGGGTTCGGCGCCGCACAGCTCGACCAGCGACTCGGCGGAGCGCGGGTCGCAGGTGACGCGGACGGAGCCCGTGTGCCTGGTCAGGAGTTCGAGCGCGGATTTGGTGTCGAGCCCGCCGAGCGTGCAGGGCCGGACGTCGGGGATGCCGGTCAGCGGGCCCTCGGCGACGGCCACGACGAGGCAGTCGGCGTTCTCGGGCAGCAGCGGGTCGACCTGCTCGGCGTCCCCCGCGTCGTCGAGCAGCAGCGCGACGCGGCGCACGGACAGCCCCTCGCGCAGCCGCTCGGTGAGGTCGTCGGCCGACTCGCCGGGGGGCGCGGGCAGTTCGAGCGCGTTCAGCAGGTCACGGGCGACGCGTTCGGTCGGGACGGGGGTGCCGTCGGGGGCGGTGAGCCGGGTCCGCAGCGAGCCGTCCGGGTACTGGTCGGCGACCTGGCGCAGCAGTTCCTCGGCGACGGCGGTACGGCCGGTGCCGGGGCGTCCGGCGACCAGCAGGACCCGGGCGCGCGGCACCTTCCGGCCGGACAGGGTGTCGAGTCCGGCCCGCTCGATGTCGGCCCGCAGCTCCTTCAATTCCCGCCTGCGGCCGAGGAACTGAGCGTCCGTCACATCCTGACCCCGGCGGGTGCGGCGCCGCTTGCGGACCTGCCCCTGCGACGACTCGGCCTCCGCCACGTCGTCCGACTCGACCGCCTGATCCGTCACGGGCCACGCTCCGTCTCACCCAGCAAGCCCCTCCGGGGGTCGGCAGGGGCGTTTCCGAGCGTAGTTCAGGGGGTGCGGGTGCCCTTGGCGGGCGGCGCGGCGAAGTCACCCGGTCGGATCAGCGGATGGTCGCACCGGACGGTGTGCCGGGTGCGGGCCCCGGTGGGGGCTGGTCGCGCCCCCTGAGCGTCTGCCAGGTAGCGGTGCGTCTTCGACCGCGGGTCCCGTCGTGGTCGCTCGCGCAGTTCCCCGCGCCCCTGAGATGCGCACCTTCGGTGCGGCATCTCATCGATGAAGGCAAGCGGCGCAGCCGCAAGCCTTCAGGGGCGCGAGGAACTGCGCGAGAAGCCCCACCGGCCTGCAGCCCGCGACGAAAGACCCCCAAGGCAGACGCAGTCGGCTTTCAGGGGCGCGGGGAACTGCGCGACCAGCCACGACGCACCCGCAGCCGCCGACGCATCAGCACCCGCACCGGCGCTACGCCTCGAACGGGCGCGCAGGCCACTCCGACTCGGCGGGACGCAGCGCCCCGACCCCGTCCCCCGCAAGAGCCGCCGCAAGCGAAAGGGCGCCCACCACAAGGCAGTTGTTGTGCAGCTCACCCGCGAGCACACCCCGGACCAGGTCCGCCAGAGGCACCCGCGCCAACTCCATGTCGGCCTCTTCGTCCTCCACCTCGAACCGCTCCCCCTCCGCCTCGGAGAGGTCCCGCGCCAGGAAGATGCGCACGGCCTCGGAGCAGCCGCCCGGCGTCGTGTACACATCCGTCAGCACGCGCCAGTCCTCGGCCTTGACGTGCGCCTCCTCGTACAGCTCGCGCTGCGCCGCGTGCAGCGGGTTCTCACCGGGGATGTCGAGCAGGCCCGCCGGGATCTCCCAGAGCTTCATGCGCACGGGGTGCCGGTACTGCTTGAGGATCAGCACCCGCCCCTGGTCGTCGAGGGCGAGCACGGCCACGGAGCCGGGGTGCACCTGGTAGTCGCGCCGGGCGACCGACCCGTCGGGCATGACCACGTCGTCCGTACGCACCGAGGTCTTGTTCCCGACGAACGGGGTCTCGGTCGCCCGGACCTCCCACTCCTCGGCAGTGTCCTTGATCGTCGTCATGCCGGAACGTCCTCCCACGTACGAAAAGCAACCAGGCGCAAAAGAAACCGGGGCACGTGCCGCAAAAGGCACGCACCCCGGTAACCGTACATCGCTTGTGTGACAAGCTTTACTTGGCCTTCTTGGCCCCCGCGGCAGCGGCCACCTTGCGCTCGACGGCGGCCTTCACGAGGCCGGCGAAGAGCGGGTGCGGACGCGTCGGACGCGAGCGCAGCTCCGGGTGCGCCTGGGTGGCGACCAGGTACGGGTGGACGTCGCGCGGGTACTCGACGTACTCGACGAGCTTGCCGTCCGGGGAGAGGCCGGAGAACTGCAGGCCGGCCTTCTTCTCCAGCTCGGCGCGGTACGCGTTGTTCACCTCGTAGCGGTGCCGGTGGCGCTCCTCGACGTACTCCTTGCCGTCGTACACCTCGCGCACGATGGAGCCCTCGGCGAGCTTGGCCGGGTACATGCCCAGGCGCATGGTGCCGCCCATGTCGCCCTCACCGGCGACGATGTCGAGCTGCTCGGCCATGGTGGAGATCACCGGGTGGGCGGTCGCCGCGTCGAACTCCGTCGAGTTCGCGTCGGGGATGTCGGCCAGGTTCCGGGCCGCCTCGATGACGGTGCACTGGAGGCCGAGGCAGAGGCCGAGCAGCGGGATCTTGTTCTCGCGGGCGAACTGGATCGCGCCGACCTTGCCGGACACGCCGCGGTCGCCGAAACCACCGGGGATGCAGATCGCGTCGACGTCGCCGAGCTGCTTCTTGGCGCCTGCCGGGGTCTTGCAGTCGTCCGACGTGACCCACTTGATCTTGACGCGGGCCTTGTTGGCGAAGCCGCCGGCGCGCAGCGCCTCGGTCACCGACAGGTAGGCGTCGGGCAGGTCGATGTACTTGCCGACCAGCGCCATGACGATCTCGTGGTCGGGGTTGTGGACGCGGTCGAGCAGGTCGTCCCAGGTCGTCCAGTCCACGTCGCGGAACGGCAGGTCCAGCTTGCGCACGACGTACGCGTCCAGGCCCTCGCTGTGCACGACCTTCGGGATGTCGTAGATCGAGCGGGCGTCGGGGCAGGCCACGACGGCGGCCTCGTCGACGTCGCACATCAGGCTGATCTTGCGCTTGATGGCGGTCGGGACCTCGCGGTCGCAGCGCAGCACGATGGCGTCCGGCTGGATACCGATGTTGCGCAGGGCGGCCACCGAGTGCTGGGTGGGCTTGGTCTTCAGCTCGCCGGAGGGGCCGATGTAGGGCAGCAGCGAGATGTGCACGACGAAGACGTTGTCGCGGCCGACCTCGTGGCGGACCTGGCGGACGGTCTCCAGGAACGGCAGCGACTCGATGTCGCCGACCGTGCCGCCGACCTCGGTGATCACGACGTCGACCTCGTCCGTCGCCATACGGCGGATGCGGTGCTTGATCTCGTTCGTGATGTGCGGGATGACCTGGACGGTGTCGCCGAGGTACTCGCCGCGCCGCTCCTTGGCGATGACCTGCGAGTAGACCTGACCGGTGGTGACGTTGGCCGAACCGTCGAGGTCACGGTCGAGGAAGCGCTCGTAGTGGCCGATGTCCAGGTCCGTCTCGGCGCCGTCGTTGGTGACGAACACCTCGCCGTGCTGGAAGGGGTTCATCGTGCCCGGGTCGACGTTCAGGTACGGGTCGAGCTTCTGCATGACGACGCGGAGGCCCCGTGCCTTGAGCAGCATCCCGAGGCTGGAGGCGGTGAGGCCCTTGCCGAGGGAGGAGGCGACACCCCCGGTGACGAAGATGTGCTTGGTCGTCGTGGATTTGGGCGTCATGGCCAAGAGGGGGCTCCCGTGGTCGCGGTCTGGGGTGCGTACCGGCGTGGTCCCCGTACTTTCGGGGGAGGCGCCGTCGCTGCGGTTCGGGGGTTCTAGGACCACCGGCTCACGGGCTACCAGGGTATCAGCGACGGGACGAGGCTGCTTCCGGCCACGCTCCGCACATGCCTCGCCACGGGCTCACAACCTCGTCACCCGGTGCTCACCCGTTCGGCCCAGGCGCGTTGCCGGGAGCGGCACGCGGATCGCCGAGGTGCGTCGTATCCTGCTCGGACACTCGGCTGGCGAGTCACGCTGGAAAACGGAATCACAACGGCAACACCCCCGCCCGTTCCCGACCGTTCACCGGAACACGAAGTCCGATCGCCGGAATCTCCCCCGGTACAACCGGCTCGTCAGTTCGTTTGACAACGACGTATCAAGACGACGTATCTAGACGATCCGTTGACCGTAGTTGACGACCGTTAGTTGACCGTGAAGACCGCAGAGCGCATGCCCCTCTCAGCACTACTGTCGCAGCGCAGGGGTGTGCGTGGCCGTTCGACTGGAGATGCACGTGGCCGGGCGCATCGAGGATTACGCACTCATCGGAGACATGCAGACCGCTGCCCTGGTCTGCCGGGACGGCACAGTCGACTGGCTGTGCCTGCCCCGCTTCGACTCGCATGCCATTTTCGCCGGGCTGCTCGGCACAGAGGACCACGGCTTCTGGCGCCTGGGCCCGGCACATGCCGCCGACGCGGAGCCGCCGACGGCGGCGCGCCGCTCGTACCGCGGTGACTCGCTCGTCCTCGAATCGGAGTGGGACACCCCGCGCGGCACCGTCCGCGTCACCGACTTCATGCCGCCGCGCGACGGCGCGCCCCAGCTGACCCGGATCGTGGAGGGCGTCAGCGGGCGCGTCCCGATGCGCTCGGCGCTGCGGATGCGCTTCTCGTACGGGCGGATCACCCCGTGGGTGCACAAGGTGGACGGCCGTACGGTCGCGGTGGCCGGGCCGGACTCCGTGTGGCTGGACACGGACGCCGAGACGTACGGCAAGGACCTGACGACGTACTCCGACTTCACGGTCGCGCCCGGTGACCGGATCGCCTTCACGATCCAGTGGCAGCCCTCGCACAAGGAGCAGCCGCCGCTGCCGGACCCGGACGGCGCGCTGGAGGCGACGCAGGACTTCTGGCGGGAGTGGGTCGAGCACTGTACGTACCACGGTCCGTACCGCGAGGCCGTCGTCCGCTCGCTGATCACGCTCAAGGCGCTGACGTACGCGCCGACCGGCGGCATCGTCGCCGCGCCCACCACGTCGCTGCCCGAGGAGATCGGTGGCGTACGGAATTGGGACTACCGGTACACGTGGCTGCGCGACGCGGCGATCACCCTGTCGTCGCTGCTGCGCACCGGGTACCGCGAGGAGGCCAGGGCCTGGCGCGAGTGGCTGCTGCGCGCGGTGGCGGGCGACCCGGAGAACCTGCAGATCATGTACGGGATCGCGGGCGAGCGGGAGCTCGGCGAGGCGGAGCTCGACTGGCTGCCCGGATACGAGAACTCGGCGCCGGTGCGGGTCGGGAACGGCGCCGCGCACCAGCTCCAGCTCGACGTGTACGGCGAGGTCACGGAGGCGCTGCACCTGGCGCACATGACCGGGCTCGCGCGCAACGACTACGCGTCGCTCCTCCAGCTGAAGCTGATCCGCTATCTCGAAGGCCACTGGGACGAGCCGGACGAGGGCATCTGGGAGGTGCGCGGGCCGCGCCGGCACTTCGTGCACTCGAAGGTCATGGCGTGGGTCGCGGTCGACCGGACCATCAAGCTCATCGAGTCGGGCGACGCGGACGGTCCGCTGGAGAAGTGGCGCGAGCTGCGCGACGACATCCACCGGGACGTGTGCGAGAAGGGGTACGACAAGGAGCGCAACACGTTCACGCAGTCGTACGGCAGCAAGGAGCTGGACGCCTCGCTGCTGCTGATTCCGCAGATGGGCTTCCTGCCGCCGGACGACAAGCGCGTCATCGGCACCATCGAGGCCATCCAGCGGGAGCTGTCGACGGCGGACGGGTTCATCCTGCGCTACCCGACCGACGGGGACAACGCCGGTGTGGACGGGCTGCCCGGTGACGAGGGGGCGTTCCTGGCCTGCTCGTTCTGGATGGCGGACGACCTGGCGATGATCGGCCGGGTCGACGAGGCCCGCAAGCTCTTCGAGAAGCTGCTCGCCCTCCGCAACGACCTGGGCCTGCTCGCCGAGGAGTGGGACCCGCGGCTGCAGCGGCAGGTCGGCAACTTCCCGCAGGCGTTCAGTCACGTGCCGCTGATCGACACGGCGCTGCGGCTGACCGCTTCGGGGGCGTACGGGGGCTAGCGCCCCGTCGCGTACGGGGCGTGGGGGCCGCAGCCGGTTCCCCGCGCCCCGAGGTGCCCGCGGGCCCGGCCCGCCGGTACCGTCCGCAGCATGAACAGCACCTCCCCCGAGTTCTCCTCCCCCGGCGGCATCACCGTGCAGCGCGCCCTGGAACTGCCGGGGCTGCGCAGCGGGCTGCCGGAAGTGGTGGCGGGCGGCGAGCGGCTGCAGCGGACCGTGCGCTGGGTGCACGCGGGCGAGGTACCGAACATCGCGTCGCTGCTCAAGGGCGGCGAGCTGCTGCTGACCACGGGGTACGGGATCGGGACGCGCCCCGCCGAGCAGCGCGCCTTCGTGCGCAAGCTGGCCGAGCGGGGCATCGCGGCGCTCGTCATCGAGCTGGGGCAGCGGTTCGCGCGGCTGCCCGCGGCGCTCGTGGAGACGGCGCGCTCGGCGGGGCTGCCGCTGGTGCAGCTGCACCGCGAGGTGCCGTTCGTGACGGTGACGGAGGAGATCCACACCGAGATCGTCAACGGGCACTATGCGCTCCTGCAGCGGGCCGAGGAGGTGCACCGGCGCTGCACCGAGGCGCTGCTCGGCGGCGGGGGCGTACCGCAAGTACTGCGCATCCTGGCCGAGTTCAGCGGGAACCCGGTCTTCCTGGAGACCGTCGACGGCCAGCTGCTCTACGCCGCCGGGGTCGACGCCGACGTCGCCGATCCGCTGCAGGTGTGGGAAGGCATGCGCGGCACGCACAAGGACGAGCCGCCGGGCGGTGCCGTGCTCGTGGACGTGCCGGGCGGCGGGCCCGGCGCCGGTTCGGTGCGCGCGCGGCTCGTGCTGCTGCCGGTGTCGGCGACGCTCGCGCCGGTGCACCGGATCGCCGCCGAGCGGGCCGCCGGCTCCCTCGCCGTGGTGCTGATGCAGGCCCGGCAGGAGGAGGAGCTCGCGGCGCGCGGGCGCGGTGACTTCCTGACCGATCTCGCGGAGGGCCGGATCAAGCCGGAGGACGCTCCGGCGCAGGCCAGGGTCCTCGGTTTCAAGCCGACCGGGCAGGGGCCGCTGCTGCCGGTAGTGATGCGGCTGCCGGAGGCGGCGGCCGGGTCGGTGGGACTGTCCCCCGGCGGTGGCTGGGCGGTGCTCGCGCGGGCCGTGTCGGAGGAGCTGGCGTCGGTCGGGGTGCCGGTGCTGCTCGGGGTGCGGCCGGTGGAGGGGCGGGTGCCGCTGCTGCTCGGACTGCGCTCGGACTCGGAGCGCACCGCGGTCGCCGACCGGGTCGCGGCGGCGCTGCGGGCGGGGGTGGAGCGGGCCGGTATGCAGCGGGCGGGCGCCCAGCCACCGGTCGTGGTGGTCGGCGGCGCGGGCGGCTGGGCGGCGGCCGCCGCGGGGCTGCGGCACGCGGCGGAGACGGCGACGGCCGCGCAGGGGCTGACGGACCGGCCCTGGTACGACGCGCGGCGGCTCGACATCGACCTGCTGCTGTGGCGGCTGCGCGACCATCCCGACCTCGCGGCGTTCGTGGAGCGGGCGATCGGCCCGCTCCAGGACCACGACAAGCGCTCCAAGCCGCCGCTGCTGCCCACGCTCCAGACGTATCTGGCGCATGCGGGCCGCAAGGCGGAGACGGCCCGTGAGCTGCACCTGAACCGGCAGACCCTCTACAACCGCCTCGCGCGGATAGGGGAGTTGCTCGGCACGGACCTGGACGACCCGCAGACGGTGCTCGCGCTGAGCCTGGCGCTGCGGGCCCGCCGGCACGTGCCGTGAACCGGTTCCCCGTCTGAGATCCTCCCGGAGTCCCGTGACGTCCGGCGAACAGCGCGTCCGACGAGCAGGCGTGCGACGAGAAGGCGGAGAAGATGACCATCCAGCCCCACCCCGTGGACCATGAGCTGATCGAGGCCGCGACGGAGGTCGCCCGCACCCACTGCCGGGGCGACAACCACACCGTGGCCGCCGCGGCCCGCAACCGGGACGGCCGGATCGTCACCGGGGTGAACGCCTACCACTTCACCGGCGGGCCCTGCGCCGAGCTGGTCGTCATCGGCGCGGCCGCCGCCCAGGGCGCGTACGAACTGGACACGATGGTCGCCGTCGGGGACCGCGACCGCGGGGTGATTCCGCCGTGCGGGCGGTGCCGGCAGGCCATGCTCGACTACTTCCCCGGCATCGAGGTCATCGTCGGCAGCGGCGAGGGCGACGGCCTCCGTGCGGTGCGGATCGCCGATCTGCTGCCCGCGACCTACGTCTGGTCCGATCACCAGCCGGACGCCGGGTGACCCCCGGACCTCAGTAGGCGCCGGTCAACTCGTCGTAGACGCTGAGGACCTGGGCGACGGTCGCGTCCTCGCCCGGCCAGGACGCGGCCTGCGCGCTGCCGAGTGCGGTGAGTTCGGTGCGGCGCACCGGGTCGGTCAGCAGCCGCTCGATGGCACGGGCCAGCGCGGGCGCGTCACCGTAAGGAACCAACTCGGCGGCCTCGCCGACCAGTTCGGGGATGCCGCCGACGTCGGTCGCCACCAGCGGCACGCCCGCGTGCAGTGCCTCCTGCGCGAGCAGCGACCGGGACTCCCAGCTGCTGGGCAGCACCGCGAGATCGGCGGCGCGCAGCAGGTCGGCGACGTCGTCGCGGCGGCCCGCGAGCCGCACCGGCAGGCCCTCGTTCTCGATGCGACGCTGGAGGCCGGCCCGCTCGGGCCCCTCGCCGGCGATGACGAGCAGCGGCACGGGGTCGAGGCCGAGCCAGGCATGGGCGGCGTCGAGCAGGACGTCGTAGCCCCGGTGCCGCTCCAGGGTGCCGACGGCCATCAGCAACGGGCGGTCCACGGCGCCGAGTTCGGCCCTGGTCTTGCTGCGGGCGCGCTCGGCGTCGTCGTCGCCGGGCTCGGGCGGGCGGGGCGGCGGGAAGGAGATCGCGGCGAGCCTGGCGTCCCGGGCGCCGCGGGTGCGGGCCCGGTCGACCAGGTCGGACGAGGTGCCGAGGACCACGGACGCCGCCTTGGCGACCCGCCGCTCCAGGATGCGCAGCAGGTGGGCGCGGGCCCCTTCGGCGTACGAGCGGGTGTGCCAGGTGACGACGAGGGGCACGCGGCGCCCGCTCAGCGCGAGGGAGGCGCGCAGCGCGGCGTGCAAGCCGTGCGCGTGCACCAGGTCGGCGTCGGCGCAGGCCACGCGGAGCGCGGCGACGGACGCCGGATCGCTGCTGCGCGGCACCGGCAGGTGGTGTGCGCCGACGTCGCTGAAGCCGTACGCGCGCTCCGCCTCGGACGGCGCGCACACCGTGACCTTGACGCCGCGGGCCACCAACCCGGCGGCCAGGGACCGGACATGGGCGCTGCTGCCCGCGCTGCCACCCCCCAGCACTTGCACAGTGCGCAGCGGCGACTGGCCGTGCGCGGGGTGGCTGCTCACGTGACTCACGCGGCGGGGCTCCTGGTAAGTCGGTTCGAATGGTGGACCGGAGGTGGGACGCAGGCCCCAGGATGCCAGTCCGTACGGACGTTCCGGCACCGGTCACGGTCCCCCACCCGGCGGGTACGGGCAACACGGCGCACCGGACCACTCACACGGGTGACTCTGCCCCCGGAGCCGTGTCCTTGACGAAGGCGCTCACCCGGTCCCCGTACACGGCAGCGGCGACGAGGCCGGCGGCGTGCGCGGCGAGCCCAGCCCTCCCACCCGTCGCCCGGCCACCACCCCTCAACGAGGCCCTTCGGGCCGCCCTGTCCCGACTGCCCGCGACGATCGCGACGCCGAGGGCCGCGCCGAGCGCGTGCGCCCCGGTGTCCCCGAGCATGCCGCGTTCGCCGCGGTCGTCCGGGAGCACGGCAGCGGCGGCGGCCAGCGGCGCGGCGGCCAGCGGACCGCGCAGCAGCCCGGGTGCGCCGAGCACGAGGGCGGCCTGGGCGGCGCGTCCGGGGCGGACGTCGACGAGGTTGAGGAAGTGCGCACTGCCGGCGACGACGACGCCCGCGAGCACCCGGTCGACGGGCCGCTCCTTCAGCAGGGCGCCCGCCACGAGCCCCGCCGCCGAGATGCCGAACAACTTCACTGCGCCGCTGGTGAGTTCGCCGTCCCGCAGCGCGGTGAGGTGGGCCCGGAAGCCGCGTCGCGGGTCGCCTTCCCCCGCCACGTCGTCGTAGGCGCCGCACGCCCCGGCCGCGAGCGTGGCGAGCAGCGCGGCGCCGCGCGTGCCCGGCTCCGCGGCCAGTACGCCCGCCGCGACGCCGAGGGTGGCGGCGGGGCCCGGGCACAGGTCGACGGTGCGGCCCGCGTGGTTCTTCCGCTCCCACCGTCCGGCACCACCGGGCTTCGCGCGGCGCAGGGCGGCGCCCGCGGCACGGGTGACACCCGCGGCGAGGGCGGCGGAGCGGAGGGTCCGGGTGACGTCGATCATGCGGTCAGCCTATGCCGCCGCACTCAGGCGTCGGCGCGGGCCGCCGCGAGCAGTTCCTCCGCGTGCGCCCGCGCGGTCTCCGAGTCCTCCTGGCCGGCCAGCATCCGGGACAACTCCCGTACGCGGTCCTCGCCTTCGAGCACGGTGACGCCGGAGCGGGTCACGGAGCCGTCGTTCGTCTTCTCGACCAGGAGCTGCCGGTCGGCGAACGCCGCGACCTGCGGCAGGTGCGTGACGACGACGACCTGCGCGGACCGGGCGAGCTTGGCGAGCCGGCGGCCGATCTCGACGGCGGCCTTGCCGCCGACACCGGCGTCGACCTCGTCGAAGAGGTACGTCGGTACGGGGTCGGTGCCGGCGAAGACGACCTCGACGGCGAGCATCACGCGGGACAGCTCACCGCCGGACGCGCCCTTGGCGATGGGCCGCGGCGGCGCCCCGGGGTGCGGCGCGAGCAGCAGCTCGACCTCGTCGACGCCGTGCGGCCCCGCGGTGACGGTCCGGCCGTCGACCTCGACGCCGTCCGCCGCCTCGGTCGCGGTCTGCCGGATGTCGAAGGAGATCCGGGCGTGCGGCATGGCGAGCGAGGCCAGTTCCTCGGTCACCGCGGCGGCGAACCGGGCGGCGGCCTCCGTCCTGGCGTTGGTCAACTCCTGCGCCAGCGCGCCGAGTTCACCACGGAGCGCGTCGCGCTCGGCGGCCAGTTCACCGATCCGCTCGTCGTCGCCGTCGAGTTCGAGCAGCCGCGCCGAGCTCGCCTCGGCCCAGGCGAGCACGGACGAGACGTCCTCGCCGTACTTACGGGTGAGCGCGGTGAGCGCGGCCCGCCGCTCCTCGACCGCGGCGAGCCGCAGCGGGTCGGCGTCCAGGTCGTCGGCGTACCCGGCGAGTTCGGCGGCGACGTCGGTGAGCAGGATCTGCACCTCGCCGATCCGCTCGGCGAGCGTGGCGAGGGCCGGGTCGTGGGAGCGGACCGCTTCGAGGGCCCGGAACGCGCCGCCGACCAGCGTCGTGGCGTCGACGCCCTCGGGGTCCTCGGGGTTCCCGGCGAGCGCGGCGTGCGCGACGGCGGCGGCCGAGGCGAGCGCCTCCGCGTGCCCGAGCCGCGAGGCCTCCTCGGCCAGTTCGACGTCCTCGCCCTCGCGCGGCTCCACGGCCGCGACCTCGTCCAGGCCGAACCGCAGCAGATCGGCCTCCTGCGCACGCTCCCGCGCGCGCGTGGTGATCTCGTCGAGTTCGTTGCTGACGGCGCGCAGCCGCCGGTAGACGGTCGCGTACTTGGCGAGCGGCACCGCGACGGCGTCCCCGGCGTACCGGTCGAGCGCCTGCCGCTGGCGGCCCTGCTTCAGCAGACCCTGCTGGTCGGTCTGCCCGTGCACGGCGACGAGTTCGTCGGCGAGCTCGGCCAGCACCCCGACGGGCACGGACCGGCCGCCCAGGTGCGCGCGCGAGCGCCCCTCGGCGGAAACGGTACGGCTGACGAGGAGCACCCCGTCCTCCAGCTCGGCCCCGGCCTCCTCGGCCCGGGTGGCCGCCGTGGACCCGGCGGGCACGGCGACGCGCCCCTCGACCACGGCGTTCTTCGCGCCGATCCGTACGAGGGCCGGGTCGGCACGTCCGCCGAGCAACAGCCCGAGACTCGTGACGACCATGGTCTTGCCCGCGCCGGTCTCACCGGTCACCGCCGTGAATCCGGGCGACAGCTCGACCACCGCGTCGTCGATGACTCCGAGCGACCGTATCCGCATCTCCTCCAACACGGACACGACCTTACGAGGTCCGGGGCCGCCTGTGCGACGGGCCCCGGGTCACAGGACCGAAGCAGCAGGTGACGAGGACCCCCTGTTCACTCGCGCGGGTGGGGGGAATTCGCCCGGGGTGGGGTTGTCCCCCGCCCGGACGGGCGGGCCCGCACCATGGTCCTGCGCGGGCCCCTCCGCGCACGCTGGACCCCATGAGTACGGCACTGGCGCAGGCAGCGCTCAAGGCCCACCGCCCGGCGTTCGTGGGAACGGTGGTGGCCGCGCTCTTCGCGGCGACCGTGGTGAGCGCCTCGACGACGGTCCTCACGGCGACGAGCGCGGACGGCATCACCCCGGCAGACCGTCACGACATCACCACAAACGGAGTCGGCGACATAGCGGCCGTCCTGCTGATCGGTTCGGTCTACATGTCGATCTTCGTGGTGGTCTCGACGATGGGCACGGCCGTCGCCCAGCAGCACCGGGAACTGGCTCTGGTCCGGGCGATCGGCGCCCGTCCCCGCCAGGTCCGCCGCGCGGTGGCGGCGCAGGCGCTGGCGGCGTCCGTACCGGCGGCGCTGCTCGGCTTCGCGCTGGGCGGCACCGTCCTGGCACCCGCCTGGTTCCACGGCATGGTCGACCACGGGCTGGTCCCGGCGACCGTGCCGTTCCGCTTCTCCTGGCTCGCGCTGCCGGTCTGTCTGGCGGTGGCGGTGGTGACGTGCACGGCCGCAGCCCTGCTGTCCTCGCTGCGCTTCTCGCTGCTGCGGCCCGCCCGCGCCCTGGACGAGGCCGCGGCGGGCCGCCGGTCCCTCGGGCTCCTGCGGGCGCCGCTCGGCGTCCTGGCGGTGGCCGGCGCGGCGTTCCTGTCGGTCCTGCTCTCCCGGCAGCCCGCGGACGACGCGAACTCGGGCGCCTTCCTGGTCCTCATCCTGTTCTGCGTGGGCGTGGGGCTGCTCGGCCCGCGGCTGATCGGTCCGGCGGCCCGGCTGGTCTCCGCGCCGGTCGGCCGGCTCGGCCCGAGCGCCCGCCTCGCGATGCTCAACGTCCGCTCGCAGCCCCGCCGCTTCGCCGCCGCCGTGCTCCCGCTCGTCCTGGTCGTCGGCTTCGGCGTCACGAAGATCGCCCAGCACACCACCGCCGAGCACGTCACGGGGTCGGCGGGCAGCACGGGCGAGGTGTGGCTGGACTACATGGGCACGTCCCTCTACGCCGGCTTCGCCGCCATCGCCTCCGCCAACACCCTGGCGATGATCGCCCTGGAGCGCCGCCGGGACCTGGCCCTGCTCCGCGTGGTCGGCTCCCAGCGGCGGCAGATCCGCGCCATGGCGTTCTGGGAGGCGCTCGTGGTGGCGGGCACGGCGCTGCTGCTCGGCTCGGTCATCGCCCTGGTGACCCTGGCCCCGATCCTGAACACCACCTTCGGCTCGCCCTTCCCGTACGTCCCCGGCGCCCTCGCGGCGTCGATCGCCCTGGCCACGCTGGCCCTGACCGTGACGTCGACGGGGGTGCCGGTGCAGGCCGGGCTGCGCGGGCGGGCCATCGACGCCGTACGGGGCTAGGGCCTGTCTCTCAGGTCCGTCCGTCCGCCCGAAGGGCGGGCCCCGCGGCGTCTGGTGCGTGCTCTCAGGGGGTCCCCCCGGCCGAAGGCTGGGGGAGAGCCGGGCTCAAGGCCTCGTACTGGATGTACTTGGCCTTGCGCCCGGTGCGGCGAGAGCGCGTGCCAGGCGTCGCGGGGCAGGAGGGATCTGGGAGCCCGGCC
>NZ_JAMOLN010000110.1 GCF_024448165.1 Streptomyces longispororuber | reverse complement strand
GTGGACCCGCATGATGCCGCTGGACGGCGAACCCGCCGACGTCGTGGCCCGCGTCGAGCGGTACGACGCGTGGCTGGCCGCCAGCCCCGACGTACCCAAGCTGCTGGCCGCGTTCGAGCCGGGCCCCGGCGCCATGACCGACCGGCGGGCCGTCGCCTGGTGCGAGGAGCACATCGCGGGCCTGGAAGTGTCCCGGCACGGGATCGCCGGACACCACTCACCGGAGGACCGCCCCCAGGAACTGGCCGCCGCGATCAACGCGTGGGCCGACCGGCACGGCTGGGGGAAAGGAGTCTGAGAGGGCGGTGCCTCACCGGAACATTCTTCCAATACAGGGGCGGGACCCAACTGCGACAGTGGTGGCCGAAGGACAAGCGGAGGACAAGCCAACGACGAGCGAGGAACAAGGGGGAATGCCATGCGGGTTCTCGTCTCCGGCGCCAGCATCGCCGGTCCGGTCCTGGCGTACTGGCTGAACAGGCACGGATTCGACGTCACCGTCGTCGAGCGCACGCCGGCCCCCCGGAGGACCGGCGGCCACGCGGTCGACCTGTTCCGGCCCGCGATGACCGTCTCGGAGCAGATGGGCGTCCTGCCGCGGATCGAGGAACGGGCCACCGGCACCCACCGCATGACGGTTCGTCAGGAAGGAGTGCGGCGGCCGGTACGGGCGGACCTGTCCAAGATCTTCGGCGCGGCCTCCGACCGGCACGTCGAGGTCATGCGCGACGACCTGAGCGAGATCTACTACGACGCCACGCGCGACGACGTCGAGTACGTCTTCGACGACTCGATCGCCGAGATCTCACCCGACGGGGAGGTGCGGTTCGAGAACGGCGCGCCGCGCCGCTTCGGCCTCGTCGTCGGCGCGGACGGTCTGCACTCCACCGTGCGCCGCCTCGTCTTCGGCGACGAGTCCCGCTTCGCCACCTTCATCGGCGCCCACCTCGGAGTGCTGAGCCTGCCGAACGTCACCGGCCTCGACGGAGAGCTCCTGCTCCACGTCGGCGTGGGGCGCACGGTCGGCATGTACGGGGCGCGGCACATCGGCGACGCACGCGCACTGTTCCTCTTCCGCAGCGAGCGCGCACTCGACGTCCACCACCACGACGTGCCCCGCCAGAAGGAGCTGCTGCACAGCGCTTTCCGGGGGATGCACGCCGAAGTGGACCGATGGCTGGACGAGCTCGACAGCACCCCGGCCTTCTACTTCGACTCGATCACCCAGATCCGCATGGACACCTGGTCGCGGGGGAGGGTGACGCTCGTCGGCGACGCGGCCCACTGCCCGGGCCCGGCCGTCGGCGGCAGCACCACCCTCGCGGTGGTCGGGGCGTACGTCCTCGCCGGGGAGCTGGCGCGCGCCGACGGCGACCACACGGTTGCCTTCCCCGCCTACGAACGGGTGATGGCGGAGTACGTGCGGGCCGGCCGTGCCTCCGCGCTGAGCGCCGCGAAGACCCTGATCCCCACCTCGCGCCTGGGGGTGCGCGGGCTCGCCCAGGGCGCCCGCCTGATCTCGGTCCTGCCCGCGGGGCCGGCCCGCGCCCTCCTCCGCCTCACCACCAAGAGCGCCCGCCTGTACAACTCGATGACCATCGACGACTACGCACCGGCGCGGCGGCCGCAGCGGTGAACCGGGCCGGGGAACCGCGGGGCCGGTTCGTCGCCGGCCGGCCCCGCAGCCCCGGAGTCAGGCCTCCTTGCCGAAGACGAGCACCTCGGTGGAGGCGACGCCCATGCGGGCCAGGAAGCTGGCCTCCAGGGTGCAGCCGAGGGAGGCGAAGAGGTCGACGCACGTCCGGCGGGGCAGGGCGGCCGGATAGGAGTCGTGCCCGTCGCCGCCCTCCGTGGCCCAGGTGCGCATGGTGTCCGGGGCCAGACAGGTCTCCGTCATCGCGTCGAAGACGATCCGGCCACCGGGCCGCGTGACCCGCGCCATCTCGAAGAAGTAGCGGGACGTGCCGAGGAAGGTGAGGGTGTTGAAGACCTTGTGGGCCTGCACCAGGTCGACGCTGGCGTCCGGCGTCGCGGCGAGACTGCATCCCTTCGTCGGCTGGGCGACCACGCCGAACGTGTCCACCAGGTAGTCGGCCCAGGGCTCGGCCGTCTCGTAGATCTCGTAACGGCCCGGCGCGCACTCCTTGAGGGTCTTCTCCAGATACCGCCCCGACCCCGGGCCGATCTCCAGCACCGTGTCCGGTGCGGAGGAGAAGACGCCGAGCGCGCGGAGTGCGTCGATGGTGGACTGGGTCGCGCCGGGCGTCCCGTTCATGACGTCGTCGATGTAGTCACCGACCGACAGGCCGGCCGACCTGGCCGCCCGCATCGTGGCCTCGAACGGCAGGAAGTCGTCCACTCCGCCACGGTTGTTGGTGCTGCGCACGATGTCGAAACCGGCACGTCCCAGGAGCCGTTTGACCCCCGACCTCAGTGCGGCGGTGCCCTTGCCCGGTGTCTTCATCGGTCCTGTCCTTCCTGGACGGCCGGCGCCGCCGCGAGGCGGGTCCGGCAGGGGGCGGCCCGGGTGCCGCCGGGCTCCGGGGCGGACGGCGTCGGCGTGGTCGGCACAGACGTGAGCACCATGCGTACGGACACGGTCCGGTCCCGGCCCGGCAGGGGCGAGCCGCAGACTCTGAACCGGGACGCGCGTTCCCTCAGGTGCGCGATGGCGGGCAGGCCGCACGGGCCCGCCCCGATGGCGACGACAGGACGCGTCGTCGTACCAGACGTGCGAGACATGAGTTTCCCCCCTGGCGCGGCACTCACGCAGAGTCGGGCCGCGCCCTGGCATGGATGTGCAGGGTCGTACGTGCAGAAGGCCACCGGTCCGACGGGACTGGGCAGTACTCAGACGGTCAGTGGCTGGAGTCTGGGCGGGCCACGGCGCAGGACCGTGCCGGCCGGGAAGAGAGTCGCGGGCGGAACCCGCTCGGGCCCGGGAGCGGTCCGCCACGCCGCGCGCACCACAGCGGGTTCCTGCGATACGGGCAGCGGAACGAACAGGCGCCGCAGCAGGATCCGCAGCGCCTCCCAGCGTCTCCGGCCCGCCGCGACCAGAACGCGGCGGCGGCAGGTGTCGACGCCGTGCAGCACGACGGCACACAGCGCGGCCGGCGCGACGGCGTGCACGGGCGACGGCCACACCTCGTGGGTGGGCACGCGCACGGCGCCGTCGGCCCGCACGAACCAGTGACTCAGCACCGCCTGACAGACGAGGGCCAGGTGGTGCGTCATGACCGCGACGGCCGTCCCCAGGATCGAGAACAGCCCCGCGCGGACAGCGGCGACCAGCGCCGGACGCGGCACACGACCGCGGCGGCGCACACGGTACGCATGCCCAGATCCCCCCATGACTCACCCATGATGGGGCGTATGCCGCGCCCTGTCATCACCGCACGGCCCCAATTGCCCCTGGCTTCATGCCCGTTGACCATACCGAGCTCATCAATTGTCCTTACTTCGGTGGTTTGGGGCGCGCGCCGGGTCCAGGGGGACGCGAAGGAGCTCACGGCTCGGGACCGGACGGGCATCGGCGGGCTCCGGCTGCTGCGCAGTCCTGGTTCTGCTGTGCGGAATCCGTATGCGGCCGCCGAGTCCCGCCTTGCACGCTGAGGGCTGTGACGTACTCCTTCATCGCCTCGGCCTGCCGTGCAAGGCCCGCTGTCCGGACGAGGAACCTCCCAGGTCCCGGTCTTCCCCCACTCCCTTCTCCCGACGTCCCAGGTCCCGACCGATCCGGGGACGAGGTGACCGCGTGAGAACGACCATCGCGGACACGGTCGACGCGGCCGTGGCCGGCATCGAGGACGGGGCGACCGTCCTGGTCGGCGGATTCGGGCTGGCGGGCATGCCGTTCGACCTCATCGACGCACTGATCCGGCAGGGCGCGGGCGATCTCACCGTCGTGTCCAACAACGCGGGCAACGGCGACGTCGGTCTCGCCGCGCTGCTCAGGGCCGGCCGGGTGCGCAAGGTCGTCTGCTCCTTCCCGCGGCAGAGCGACTCCTACGTCTTCGACGAGCTGTACCGGGCCGGACGGATCGAGCTGGAGGTCGTGCCGCAGGGCACCCTCGCCGAGCGGATGCGCGCCGCCGGGGCGGGCATCGGGGCGTTCTACAGCCCGGTCGGTGCGGGCACCCCGCTCGCCGACGGCAAGGAGACCCGCGAGATCGACGGGCGCGTCCACGTCCTGGAGCACCCCATCAAGGGCGACGTCGCGCTGATCTCCGCCCATCGGGCCGACACCATGGGCAACGTCGTCTACCGCAGGACGGCCCGCAACTTCGGCCCCGTGATGGCCACCGCGGCCACCACGGTCGTCGCCCAGGTCGGCGAGATCGTGCCCGCCGGGCAGCTCGACCCGGAGAGCGTGGTCACCCCCGGCATCTACGTCGACCGCGTCGTACGGACCGAGGTCCGTCGACTCACCGTGCAAGGAGCCCGCTGATGACGACCGCCGCAGGATGCCGGGAGCACCCCGACCTGGCTCCGCTCACCACCGAGGAACTCGCGGCCCGCATCGCCCGGGACATCCCGCCCGGCTCGTACGTCAACCTCGGCATCGGGCAGCCGACCCGCATCGCCGAGCACCTGGCGCCGGACGCCGGGATCGTGCTGCACACCGAGAACGGCATGCTCGGCATGGGCCCGGCCGCGACCGGCGACGCCATCGACCCGGACCTCACCAACGCCGGGAAGGTGCCCGTCACCGAACTGCCCGGGGCGGCCTACTTCCACCACGCCGACTCCTTCGCGATGATGCGCGGAGGCCACCTCGACGTGTGTGTCCTCGGCGCCTTTCAGGTGTCGCACCACGGCGACCTCGCGAACTGGCACACCGGTGACCCCGACGCGATCCCGGCCGTCGGCGGCGCGATGGACCTCGCCGTCGGTGCGCGCGAGGTCCTGGTGATGATGAAGCTGTTCACGCGGGACGGCGCCGCCAAGCTCGTCCCCGCCTGCACCTACCCCCTCACCGGCGCCGGCTGCGTCAGCCGGGTGTACACCGACCACGGCGTCTTCGAGCCGGGGCCGGACGGCGTCCGCGTCCTGGAGACGTACGGCACGACGGCCGACACGCTCGGCGAGCGGCTGGGCGTCGGCCTGATCCGGTAGGCGGCCCCCGTCCCGGCGATCATCTGCGTCTGCGTCAAGGTTCCGTACACGACGTTAGGATCGTGACCATGGCGAACCTTCGTGAGGCGCAGAAGCAGATGACGCGCCGCCTGCTGCTGGAATCGGGACTCGACCTGTTCAAGACGAAGGGGTACGCCGCCACCAAAGTCGACGACATCGCGAAGGCGGCGGGCACCACCCGCGTCACCTTCTACGCGTACTTCCCCTCGCGCAGCGACCTGATGAAGGCGCTCATCGACGAACAGCTCAACGACGCGCTGCAGCGCGTCCGTTCACCCGAGCACGGCTCCACGGCGCAGGGTCTGGTCGCCACGGTCACCGAGGGCACGCCCGAGGCGATCATGGCGTGGCTGCGGCAGGCCGCGGACAGCTGGCCGACGATCCGGCCCATCATCCGCATCGGCCGCGACGCCGCCGTGGTCGATCCCGACCTCACCGACCTCGTCGAGCGCTGGCTGGAGGAGGCCATCAGCGACATCGAGGACGGACTGACTGCGGCCGGCCGGCTGGAACCGCACCAGCGCCACTTCCGCGGAGTCCTGGCGATGGCCGAACTGGACTACGTCGCCCAGCACTGGGACCGCACCGACTGGAAGCTCACCCGTGAGCAGATGCTCGACGAGCTCGGCGCCAGCTGGGTCCGGCTCCTCGCCTGATCACGGGCGCCGCGCGGCGTCGAACAGCAGGGACCGCAGCCACTCGACGACGTACTGGTCCGTGAGCCGGGGGTTCCAGACCATGTCGATGCCGAGTCCGGGCAGCGGGAACGGGAACTCCTCGATCCGCAGACCGGAGAGCGGCGCCATGGCCTCGGCGACCCGCTGCCGCAGCAGCGCGACGCCGCCCGCGCGGGAGACCAGATACGGCACCAGCAGGAAGTCGGACACCAACTGCCCGACCCGGTAGGGGATCTCGCGCTCGTCGAGGACGGCGTACGGGAACACCTGGCGGCCGGTGTCGACGACGACGTGCGGCTGGGTGGTCAGGAGGTCGAGCGCGCTCGCGCCGGCGGGGGTGTCGGGGGACGCGACGACCACGCACCGGTCGTCGTACAGCCGCTCGCGCGGGAACGGCGACACGTGGCCCTCGGAGACGAGGGTGACGTCGACGCCGTGGTCGGTGAAGGTGGCCTCGGTCGGCACCGTGAACGTCCGCAGACGCAGGGTCACGCGTGGGGCCCGTCGCCGGACGAGCCGGGTCAGCGGGGGACCGATCACGGACGCCGTGCTGGTCGTCATGGCGACCGTGACGACGCGTTCGTCGGTCGACGGGTCGAAGCTGGGGAAGTTCACGATGTGCGCGGCCTGTTGCAGGACGCGGCGCAGCGGCGTGATCAGTTCCAGGGCGTGCGGGGTGAGCGTGACGCCCTTGCCGTGCCGGACGACGAGTTCGTCGCCGAGCAGGCGGCGCATGCGGGTGAGGGCGTGGCTCATGGCCGGCTGGGACAGACCGACCCGCTCCGCGGCCCTGGTCACCGAGCGCTCCTCCAGCAGGGCGAGGAGGGGCACCAGCAGGTTGAGGTTGACCGAGGCGAGCCGGTCGAGACCCGAACCCGTGGTGCCCGTTCCGTCGTCAGCCATGGCGCGAACCCTACGTCGTCGGCTCCGTCATCCGGCGCAGCCGGGGGACCGGCACCCGCAGGCCGAGCGCGGCGGCCGTCGCGCTGCCGTCGGCGTGCGACCAGCGCATCAATGCCGGTCCGCCGCCCGGCTCACCCTCCAGATAGGCGGGCTCTCCGGCCGTCGGCAGCCGTCCGGCCGCTTTGAGGCTCAGGCCGAACTGCTCGGTCCAGAAATACGGCTGGAAGCGCAGCGGGGGAGCCTGGTCGCCGTGGAGCAGGGCCCGCGCCGCGGTTCTGGCCTGCTCGATCGCGCTGCTCCACAGCGGGACGCGGCGCACTCCGTGCGGGGTGGGGAAGGCCGCGAGATCGCCGACGGCCGCGACGTCCGGCCGTGCCAGGCCCCGCACGTCGACCGGGACGGCGCCGTTCGCGGTGAGTCCGGTGTCCGCGAGCCACTCCGTGTTGGGGATGTCGCCGACGGCGCTCACGATCAGCTCCGCTTCGACGGCCTCCCCGCTGTCGAGGACCACCCGACCGGCGTCCGTGGTCCCGTCGATCCGCGCGGCCGTTCCGGTCCGTACGAGAGTCAGCCCGCTCGCGAGTGCCGCGGACACGAAGACACCGGCGAGGTGCGGGCCGAGCTGGTGGGTGAGCGGAGTGCCCTGGGAGACGAGGGTGGTGCGGCAGCCGGAGCCCACGCACGCCGATGCGATCTCCATGCCGAGCGGGCCGCCGCCGATCACGACGACCGTCGGTGCGGACGCGAGACGGTCGCGCAGGGCCACCGCGTCGTCGAGCCCCCGCAGGGTCGCCTCGCCGGGCAGGCCGGACAGCCGCCGGGCCCGGGATCCTGTGGCCAGGACCAGCCGGTCGTACGGCAGGTCCGTGCCGTCGTCGAGGGCGACAAGCCGCCGGTCGAGGTCGAGTCGCGTCGCGCGGACGCCGAGCAGTTCGGTCGCCCCGTGGCCGGCCGGTGGCAGCTCGTGCGCGGTGCCGGCGTTCCTGTCGCGCAGGAGCGCCTTCGACAGAGCGGGGCGGCTGTACGCCGGGTGCGGCTCGTCGCCGACGATGGTCAGGTCGCCGTCGAACCCGGCTTCGCGCAGGGTGTCGGCGGCGGTCAGTCCGGCGATCCCGTTGCCGACGACCACGATGCGGCCGGCCGCGGCGGTGCTCATGCGATCCTCAGCGCGGCGACCGGGCAGACGCGCACGGCGGCCTGCGCCGTGGAGGCATCGGTGTCCGCCAACTCTTCGCGGTCCAGGACGAGTTCGCCGTGCTCGTCGAGGTGCATGAGCTGGGGTGCGGCCTCCTCGCACAGGCCGTGGCCCTCGCAGCGCGGGCGGTCGAGGACGATCTTCATGCGGGGACCACCTCCAGGACGGGGAGCCGCTCGATGCTCCGGGTGATGTTGGCGGGGACGCGGACCTCGGGGCCGACGACGAGGCGTCGTACGCGCCGTGCCAGTGCGTCGATGACGGCGTGGGCCTCCAGTCGGGCGAGTCCCTGGCCGGCGCAGCCGTGCGGGCCGTAGCCGAAGGCGAGGTGGTCGACCGGGTTGCGGGCGACGAGGAAGGCGTCGGGGTCGTCGTAGTGCCGCGGATCGCGGTTGCCTGCGCCGAGCAGGAGGGCGACCTGGGCGCCTGCGGGGACGACGAGGCCGTCGACGACGACGTCCCTGGTGGTGCGGCGTCCCCAGGCGTTGACGGGCGGCCAGTGGCGCAGCACCTCGTTGAAGGCGGCCGGTACCAGGGACGGGTCGGCGCGGACCAGGTCGAGCTGCTCGGGGTGCTCGGCGAAGAGGGCGACGACGTTGCCGATCGCGGCCACGGTGGTGTCGAGGCCGGCGCCGAGGTACTGGTGGATGATGTGGCCGGCCGTGCCGCCCGGCACGGCGCCGCGGGCCTCGGCCTCGAAGATGCCACGGCCCACGGACCCCGGGGCGAGGTCGTCGGCGGTGACCTGTGCGCACCACGCGTACAGCTCGCCCGCGACCGGGAAGTTCTCGGCGGTGCGCCGGTTCATCGGCCCGATGACCTGCATCGCCGCCTGGCCCCAGCGCAGCATGTTGGTGCGCACGTGCCCGGTGAAGCCGATCAGGTCGGCCACGACCTCCAGCGGGAAGGCGCGGGCGAGCGCGTCGACGGCCTCGAAGGAGCCCTGGTCGACGAGTTCGGCGACGAGTGCGTCGGCCTTCGCCTCGATGCGGCCCTTGAGCCCGCGCAGCGCACGGGGCGTCAGGTTCTCGGTGAGCGCCGCGCGCAGCCGGGTGTGTTCCGGCGGGTCGGAGGCGAGGGAGGTGCCCGTGAGGGCCTCGTTGGCCGCCGGGTTGAAGGCGATCGAGGTCGAGGAGAAGGACTCCCAGTCCGCGAGTGCGCCGCGTACGACCTCGTAGCGCGTGAGTGCGTACAGGTCGTTCGCGGGGAGCCGGACGACCGGACCGAGCTCCCGCAGCGCGGCGTACGCGGGATACGGGTCGACGACGACGTCGTCGGCGAACAGGTCGACGTCCGAGGTGGGTGGGGTGCTCATGGGCTCAGTGAAGTGGCTCGACCCGTATCGAACAAATGAATGATTGACATGTCGAAGTATGCGCGCGATTCATTATTTTTTCTCGGTGTCTGTTTCATTGACTCTATGTAAAGCGAATGGCTAACGTGAGTGCAGCCACAGGGTGCTGAGCACCCCATCCCGCACACGTGAGGCAGGCATGAGCGGCAAGAGCAACACTGTGAACACCGTCCTCGGGCCCGTGCCGGCCGGGGAACTGGGTGTCGTTTCGGTCCACGAGGCGCTGCTGTCCGTGGTCCCGGGCGCCGAGCACGCCTTCGACATCACCATCGACCGCGCCGAAGTCTTCGAGACCCTCGCCGCGAAGCTGACGGACTTCCGCGCCCACGGCGGCGGCACCGTCGTCGATCGCACCGGTATGTTCCACGGCCGCGACGTCCGGCTGTACGAGGCCCTCTCCCGCGCGACCGGCGTGCACGTCGTGGCCTCCACCGGCCAAGGGCCCGAGGAACTGCTCGGCGGCTACTTCCTGACACCGCAGACGAACCCGCCGACGCCGTGGCCCGCCGCCAGGTTCGCCGACCTGTTCGCCAAGGAGGTCACCGAGGGCATGGTCGTGCCCCGCGTCGAACGTCGCGGCGCCGCCGGGCTCGTGGCCACCACCGCGACCCGTACGGGGATGACCGCGACCGACGAGAGCCTCTTCCGCGGCGCGGCACGCACCGGCCTGAGCACCGGCGTCCCCGTCTCCGTCCGCCCCGGCGCCGACGCCCTCCACGACCTCGACGTCGTCCTCGACGAGAAGCTGCCCGCCGACCGGGTCGTGGTCGGCGATCTGGACCGCGTCGACGTCGTCGCCGCAGGCGCCCCCCTGGACATCGCCCGTCGCGGCGCGTACGTCGCCCTCGACCACGTCGGCGCATCGGACCCCGATCACCTCGCCGACCCCGAACGCGCCGCACTCGTCGCCGAGTTGGTGCACGCCGGGCACGGCGACCGCGTCCTGCTGTCGAGCGGCGCGACCGGCGTGGCCAAGGGGCACCCCGGCAACGACATCGCCTACAGCCACCTGCTGACCGACTTCGTCCCGCTCCTCACGGCGCAGGGACTCGGTGACGACGACGTGCGGCGGATCCTCGTCGACAACCCGCGCGACCTGCTGTCCGTGCGCTGACCGCACCGACCCGCACATCCATCAAGTTCCCCGCCCCGAAGGTGAGTTCTGTGTCGCGAGTGAATACCGTCCTGGGACCCGTCCCGGCCGAGGAGCTGGGGCTCGTGGCCGTCCACGAGCACATCGGCTACGGCATGCCGGGCTCCGAGCTGGACACGCAGTGGTGGCGGACCCCGGAGCGCCGCTACGAGGAGACGGTTCCGAAGCTGCGGCAGTTCCACGAGTACGGCGGCGGCACCTTCGTCGACGCCACCGGCATCTGCAACGGCCGCGACGTCGACCACTACAAGTCGCTGTCCGCCAAGACCGGCGTGCACATCGTCGCCTGCACCGGGTTCGTCGGCGGCGACACCGCCCTGCCGCACTTCGCCCGCGCCGACGTCGACTACCTGATGCGGCAGTTCGTCCACGAGATCACCGTCGGCATCGCCGGCACCGGCAGCCTCGCCGGAGTCATCAAGGTCGGCGTCAGCCGCGGCGGCCGGATGACGGATCTCGACAAGCGGATCTACCGGGCCGCGGCCCGCGCCGCCCTCACCACCGGCGTACCGATCCTCACCCACCTCGCCATCGACGCGGAGAACGCGATCGCGATCTTCGAGGAGGAGGGACTCCCGCTGCACCGCGTGCTGTTCGGCCACGTCGACGACGGCGTCAACGCCGACAAGACGCGCGACGTGTGGATCGCCGAGCAGGGCGGCCGCATCGGCTTCGACACCTTCGGCTACGAGACCGAGCTGCCGGACCCGCCGTTCTGGGCCCGCCCCCGCCAGGAACGGCTCGACCACTTCCTGCGGTTCATCGGCGACGGCCGCCTGAAGCAGGTCCTCGCCTCCGCCGACGCCAACTGCAGCCCGCTCGGCTGGCCCGGCGTCAAGGGGCACACCGTCAACTACATCTTCGAGGACCTCATCCCCGACCTCCGCGACGCCGGCCTCGACGAGACCGCCATCAGGACGATCTTCGTCGACAACCCCGCGGACTTCCTGACCGTCCGGAACTAGAGAGACACACATGCACTCCTCTGACCTGAAGAAACTGAAGATCGCGATCGTCGGGGCGGGATACGGCGGCGCGGCGGCGGCCAAGGCGCTGAGCCTGCTCGGTGCCCAGGTCGACGTCTACGAGCAGGCGAGCCGCATCCGCGAGGTCGGCGCCGGCATCGGCCTGCGGCCCGCCACCATGAACCGGTTCCGCCAGTGGGGCACCTTCGACGCCATCGTGGACGTCAGCTCGCCCAGCGAGTACTTCGAGATCCTGACGGCGGGCGCCGAACCGATCATGAAGGAGGCGTGGCCGGCCGCCGAGGGGCAGACCCGCACCCACCTGATCCACCGCGGCGACTTCATCGACGCCCTCCTCGGCGTCCTGCCCGACGGCATGGTGCACCTCGGCCACAAGCTGGAGCGCGTCCAGGACCTGGGCGACCGCTCCCGGCTCACCTTCGCGGGCGGCCGGACGGTCGCGGCCGACCTGGTCGTCGGCGCCGACGGCATCAAGTCCGTCGTGCGCGAGCAGCTGTTCAGCCCCGCGCAGCCGGTCTTCTCCGGCGAGCACGCCTACCGCGCCGTCATCTCCGCCGACGCCGCGCACGGCATGGTCACCGACGACAACCTGCGCATGTACATCGGCCGCGGCACCAAGGTCTATCTCCTGCCGCTGCGCCACCGCGGTCAGGTGTCCTTCGACATCACCGCCCTGTGCCCGGACGGGACGTGGGCGCCCGAGGTCACCAAGGACGACCTCATGGCGACCGTCGAGGGCTTCGACGAGCGCCTCGTGAGCATCACGCGCGATCTCGACATGAGCACCGTCAACATCCGCGCGGTCTACGACATCGACCCCATCGACACTTGGCACTCCGACTCGGTCGTCCTCGTCGGCGACGCCGCCCACTCGATGCTCCACCACCAGGGCCAGGGCGCCAACTCCGCGATCGAGGACGCCGGAGCACTCGCCGACGCCCTGCGTGACGCCGCCTCCCTGCCCGCGGCACTGGCCCGGTACCAGGCCACCCGCAAGCCGGTCACCGACGAGCTGCAGCGCATCTCGCGCCAGGGCTGGACCGAGGCGGAGATCGACGACGTCTTCCCCGGCCAGAAGCCCGCGGCCACCGCACCGAAGGAGTAGCCCCGATGCCGCTGCACCCCGAGATCGCCAAGGTCCTGGCCGCACTGCCCGCCCCGCCCCACGGCCCCCTCGACCCGGTCGCGATGCGCGCCGCCGACGAGGCCCAGGTCGCCCCCGCCGCCGACCGGCTGCCGCTCCACACGGTCCGGGACACCACCGCCCCGACACCGTCCGGCGACGTGCCCGTCCGCGTCTATACGCCCGACGATGCCGAACAACACGGCCTCCTCGTCTACTTCCACGGCGGCGCCTTCTTCCTCGGCAGCCTGGAGACCCACGACCACATCGCACGAGCACTGGCGAAGGAGACCGGACTCAAGGTCGTCTCCGTCGGCTACCGCCTCGCACCCGAACACCGCTACCCGGCCGGACTCGACGACTGCTACGCGGTCGTGCGCTGGGCAGCCGAGCACGGGGCGACGCTCGGCTGGGACGGCACGACCCTCGCCGTCGCGGGCGACAGCTCCGGCGGCACCTTCGCCGCCGCCGTCGCCGCCCGCGCCCACGACGACGGCTTCGACCGCATCACCCACCAGATCCTCTACTACCCCTCCCTCGACCTCGACTTCGACGTCGACCGGTACGCCTCACTGCGCGAGAACGCCGAGGGCTACGGCCTGGAGACCGCCGGACTGCGGCCCTTCAACGCCTTCTACCTCGACAGCGGCGCCGACCCCGCCGACCCACTCGTCTCGCCCGTCAAGCGCGCCGACCTCACCGGGCTGCCACCCGCACTCGTCGTCACCGGCGAACTCGACCCGCTGCGCGACGAGGGCGAGGAGTACGGGCGGCGCCTGGGCGCGGCCGGCGTCGAGACGACGGTCAGCCGGTACGTGGGCGCGGGCCACGGCTTCGTCCAGCACTTCTCCTGGATCCCCGAGTTCCACCAAGTGTTCGCGCAGACGGCCGAGTTCATCGCCGGCCGGACGCGGCGCGAGGGGGAGGGGCGCACCCCATGACGCATCCCGGGAAGCACGAGACCGTGGCCGTCCATCCCCTCGTCTCGCCGTGGGGCAGGTTCGGCCTGTACAGCTTCTTCATCGACGCACCCGAACCGGCCGTCGTCGACACCGGGATCGCCACGTCGCCCGCCAAGGGCATGGCCCCCGCCCTCGAAGCGATCGGCCACCGCATCGAGGACGTCCGCTGGATCCTGCTGACGCACGGTCACATCGACCACATCGGCGGCGCGTTCGCCCTCTGGGAGCGCACGGGGCGGCGTGCCCGGGTCGTCATCCACGAGGCCGACGCCCCGCTGCTCCGCTCCCGGCGCGCCCACGTCGACGAGTACCTCTCCGGCCGGGGCCGCTACCTGGCGGACCCCGACGGCGAGGCGAACGTGAGCGCCGCGACGCGGGCCGTCATCTCCGGCGAGATGGAACCCCACGTCCTCGTCCGGGGCGGCGAGACCCTCTCGCTCGGCGGCGACGTCACCGTCTCCGTCCACGCGATCCCCGGCCACACCCCCGGTTCCGTCGCCTACTCCGTGGAAGGACAGCGCTCCGTCTTCGTGGGCGACGCCGTCCAGGTCCACGGCGCCGCGAACGGCTTCCCCGGCTACACGGACCCGGCCGCGTACCGCAGCAGCCTGGTCCGCCTGCGCGACGAGATCCGCCCGCACCACCTCTACCTCGGGCACCCGTACCGCCGCGCGGACGGCACCCCCTACGGCGTCGAACTCGACGCCGCCCAGGCCCACGAGGCCCTCACCCAGAGCCTCGCCGCCGAGGAACGGGTCGCCGCGGCCGCCCGCACCTGCCTGGCGGCGGGCCACCGGGAGACGGACTCGCCGTACTCCCCGTTCGCCGCCGTCGCCGACGCGGTCGGCTACACGGGCGACCCCACCCTCGAACCCTCGCCGTTCTTCACGTCGATGCACGGCTACCGCGAGCAGTCCGACCGGAACGCGTGACACAGGAGCAGCGCACCATGACCGACATCCAGACGCTGCGGGCGGGCGAGCAGACCATCGCCGTCCGCAAGGACCTGCGGGTCCCCCTGCGCGACGGCGTGGAACTCGCCGCCGACGCCTACCACGCCGCGGACGACACCCCCCGCCCCGCACTCATCGCGATGAGTGCCTACGGCAAGGAGCTCCAGGCCCTCGCCCTCACCACACCGCCGCAGCGCCGGCCGAGCCCCATGTGGGACGGCTGCATCGAGGCGGGCGACATCGCGCGCGTCGTCAAGGAGGGCTACGTCCACGTCATCGGTGACGTGCGCGGCACCGGCGACTCCGGCGGCGTCATGATCGGCAACTACAACTTCGGCGGCGTCCCACAGGGTCAGGACCTGTACGACGTCGTCGAATGGGTCGCCGCCCAGCCCTGGTGCGACGGCAACGTCGGCATGATCGGCATCTCGTACTTCGGCTCGATGCAGGTCCTCGCCGCCGCCGAGCGGCCCCCGCACCTCAAGGCGATCTTCGTGAGCGGCGGCCACTTCGACTTCTACGAGACGACGTACCACGGCGGCGTCATGTGGTTCATGCCCCGCGCGGCACGCGAGGGCCGCGGCGGCGACTCCGGCATCGCGCACACCGACGTCAAGTCGCGGATGCAGGAGGTGTATTCACCGCAGGAGCTGAAGAAGCTCGTCGACGAACGCCTGGCCGACCCCGACGTGGCCGCCTGGCCGAACCTCGTGCACGTCCTCAAGTACCCGAAGAACCGCGAGTTCTGGTTCGACATCGTGATGAACCCCCTCGACGGCGACTGGTACGAGGAACGCAACCCGGTCAATCTGGCCCAGAACATCGACATACCGGTGTATCTCCAGATCGACCAGGGCCGCGGCTGGACGGTGGACGGCCACATCGAGCTCTTCAACGCCCTCAAGGGACCCAAGAAGCTGGACATCGGCTCGTACCCGCCGATGCAGTCGCGCCCCTGGATCGAGGAGCACGACAAGATGTTCCGCTGGTACGAGTACTGGCTGAAGGGCATCGACAACGGCGTCATGGACGAGCCGGCCGTCAGCGTCTTCGTCGAGGGCTCGCGCGACGTGGTCACCGCCGCGCAGTGGCCGCCCAAGGAGACCGAACACAAGGCGCTCCACCTGCGCCCGCGCCACAAGCTCTCCTTCGAGCCCGAGTCGATGGGCGCCGAGCACGCTGCCCCCGACGGCTTCTACCAGGCACCGCTCACCGTCACCGACAAGGTGGAGGTGCTGACCTGGAGCACCGAGCCGTTCGAGGAACCCGCCGAACTCATCGGCACGGGTGCGGCGCACCTGTTCGCCGAGATCGACCAGCCCGACACCAACTTCATCCTGCGGCTGTGGGACGAAAGCCCGGGTGGCGCACGGCAGTTGATCACCACGGGGTACCTCAAGGCGTCGCACCGCGAACTCGACGAGGAGCGCACCACCGAGGGCGACCCCCACCACCCGCACACCCGGTCCGTGCCGGTGGAACCGGGAAAGATCGAGGAGTACGTGCTGCGGCTCTATCCGTTCGCCGCCACCTTCCGGCAGGGCCACCGCCTGGTCGTGGAACTCTCCAACAACGAGCCCCTCGCCGACGCCCACAACGCCCTGCTGCCGCCCGACGCCTTCCACCTGCCGGTCGGCCGCCCGGTGACGCACCGGATCTACCGCGACGCAGCGCACCCCTCCCGTCTGGTCCTGCCGTTCACGACGACCTGACCGGATGAAGCATCGCCCCCTGAGCTCGGCTCACCCGGCGGCTCGGCGATCGTCGACCTCGACGTGCACCTGCGGCCAAGCGGCCACGATCCGGTGGAGGTCGTCGGAGGCGAGCGCGTGAGCCGAGCGCAGGGGCGGGCCGGGCAGGAAGTGCACGACGGTTCCGGTGGTCCCGTCGTCGGCGACCGGCTCCAGTCCGCTGGTGGGCACGCCGAGTTCGTATCGCTGCTGCCACGAGCCGTTGTGGCGGCGGTTGGTGTGGATGAGCCACGTACTCAGGGCGGCGACGACGGACATGCCCCGGCGCGGGTGACCGTCGGGCAGCGGCGGGGCGGCGGGGTCGTCGAAGAAGCGGAGGTCCTTCGTCGCCATCACTGGCTTCTTCACGACCTCGCCCTGTTCGTCGACGCGTGTGTCGGTGCCGCGCCCGTCGTCGGCGACGGTCACGGACCCGTCGGCGCCGAGGGTGACGCGGCAGTGCCCGCCGCTGCCGCAGTCGGCCTCGTCCGCCACGTAGGCGAGGACTTCGAGGACCAGGTGCCGCAGGCCGCCGGGGGCGAACGAGGAGGGGTTCCGGCGAACGTGCTCAAGGTGGTCGTGGTCCACGGTGGCGGCCCAGTCGTGTGTCGTGTTCCGCCAGGAAGTCCTTGGTGTCTCCATCAGGGAAGTATGCGCAGGGGCAGGGCCCGCCGGGGCGGCCCTACACTTCGGCCATGTCGAGCAGCCGGCCCCGATCCGCAGTGTCCACCGAGGAGCAGCTGTCGGTCATCGATGCCTTGATCGCCCAGCCGTTCCCCGATCGGCCGGGCCGGTCGGAGACGTGGCGCGGATGGGGCGGGCCCGGGTACCACGTCGCCGTGCTCCGGCAGAGCCGGGACTTCTGGAACCCTCCTGGTCCGGAGGTGTTCACGGCGGCCGAGGAGGAGATGGAGGCTGACCTCGGCGCGCTGGTGGCGGTGCTGGCCGGGCGTTGGGGTGGTCCGACGGAGGTCGATCTGTGGCCCCTTCTCGGGCTGGACGATCCGGACTGCCAGGACACCGAGGAGCCGCCCGAGCCGCTGGCGTCCCTGTGCATGGTGGCCGGGAGCCTGCAGCTGTGGCAGGTGCCGTCGGCCGGTCGCTGGCTCGGGCTGACGATCGGTCAGGTCGACCGGGAGTTTCCCTACGAGCTGCTCGCCACCGTCGCGGACACCTCCACGCTCCCGAAGTGAGCGCCGGGACCACGGCGCCACGGTGCCATGGTCGACGCACGCAGACCGGCTCCGCCGCCGGGCCGCACCAGAGGGTCGTCCCGGGGGATATCCCCACCGCCGGTCCGGTTGATCACCCCATCGCAGCGCCCCTCCCGCTCGGACATGCTGAACCGCAGGCACAGGGCGGGGATGCGCACGGCCCCCGTATCGGGTCTCCGCATGCCGCGGTGGTCCTGGCAGCTGCGAAGGAGCATCACGTGAGCAAGTACAAGGGGACCAGGCGGACCATGGGCGGGGCACTCACGGTGGCCGTGGCGGTCGGCGTCGTGGCGGGTGCGCTGCCGGGCGGCGTCGCGAGCGCGGCGACCACGGACCGGTCGGCCTCGGCGCGTTCCGCCACCACTGGCGACCATGCCCAACTGCAGGCGATCATGGACCGGTTGACGACGGTCGACGGGGCGCCCGGAGCGCTCCTCGAGACGGGGGACCGGCACGGCGGCAGCACGGTGCTCACCAGTGGTGTCGCGGACGTGAAGAGCCAGGCCCCGGTGGCCCGCGACAGCAGGTTCCGGATCGGCAGCATGACCAAGCCGTTCGTGGCCACGGTCGTGCTCCAGCTGGTGCGGGAACGGCGCGTCGTCCTGGACGCACCCGTGGCGCGCTACCTGCCCGACCTCATGCGCGACGGCGAAGGCAACAAGGACGGGAAGATCACCGTCCGGCAGCTGCTCCAGCACACCAGCGGCCTGCCCGACTACCTTGACCTGCTCTCCCCGGCGGAGATCCTCAAGGACCCGTTCGCCCACCACGACCCCCGCGACCTGGTGAACCTCGCACTGGCCGCGCCCCGCACGTTCGAGCCCGGCAAGGGCTGGGACTACTCCAACACCGACTACCTGCTGGTCGGCATGCTCATCGAGAAGGTCACCGGGCATCCCTACGGCGACGAGATCCGCCGACGCATCATCGAGCCGCTGAGCCTGAGCCAGACGTCCGTGCCCGGCGACGACCCGGTGATCGAGGGCACGCACCCGCGCGGATACGTGCGCCCCGGCAAGGACGCCCCGCTCCTGGACCTCACCGAGTTCAACCCGTCCGTCGCCGGAGCCTCCGGCGAGATGATCTCCAGCGCGGGGGACCTCAACCACTTCCTGGACGCCCTCGTCGGCGGCGAGTTGCTGTACCCGGCCGAACTGCGGCAGATGATGACGACCGAGCGCACCGGCGACAAGGGCCGGCGGTACGGCCTCGGCCTGGAGAGCAACAAGCTGCCCTGCGGCGGCCGGTACTGGGGCCACGGCGGCGACGTCTTCGGCTTCCAGACGGCCGGCGGTGTCACGGCCGACGGCAGCAGGCAGGCCACGGTGATGGCGACCGTCGACCCGGGCGGTACGGACGCGCAGGACGACGACATGAAGGCCGCGATCGAGACGGCGCTCTGCCAGGACCGCCACTAGGAGTCAGCGACGCGGCGGGCGCCCGGCTCGGGACCGGTGAGCGGACGGTCCGCGAGGGCGGTGACCTGCGCGCGGGCTGCCGCGCTGTGGCTGACGAAGCTGGTGGAAGGGACAGGCGGGGGTCGTCCTGTGCGGCGGACCGTACTCGGTCAGCAATCGCTGGAGGTCACCCTTCAGCGCGCTGAACGACAGCTCGCCGTCGGCATCCTCCTGGAACCGGCCGAGGGCGTACAGGGGCAGCCACGGCTTGTGCGGCGCGCGTCCCGCTCCGGGTCCACTGCCGCAGCTTCGCGGTGCGCTCGAGCCAGTCCGTGGCCGGTTTTCATAGCGACGGGATCACCGGGCCTCGCCGCCCCTGGACGACAACGGCGCCCACGTGTACCGGACCCGCACCCCGTGGTCGTGGAGCCAGGCGGTCTCCCGGTGGCGGAGTTCGTGGGCGGACTCCGGGGCGATCGCGCTGGGCCAGCGGACGAGTACCGCGGTGATGTGGCCCGTCTGCACCAGCTGTCGCACCCGCCGCCACCCCCGGCGCTCGGCCGGGTCGGGCTCTCCGTACGTGTCGGTGACGATCTCGGAGATCGTCAGACCGCGCTCCTGGGCGAACGCGCGCCCTTCTGTCTGCGCGCACTGCGCGGCTTGACCGGGTGCGCCCGGTGCTCGGTCGGCGCATACGTACAGCACGACGGGAGAAGCGGGTTCACCGTGGGGGGTCATGAGTGCCTTCTGTGAGTGGACCGAGGAGCGGGGTGTGCCCGTCGCGCGAAGGGGACGTGTCGGGGCGGTGCGGTGCCTGCGGCGGTGTGTGCCGCAGGGCGAGGGGGGCCGCCGCCGTGGGGGCGGGGGCCATGGTCGGCGCGGGCCGGCGACCGTGCCGACGACCGCGTCGGCATCGTGCGTCCCACCCGGGCCGGATGCTGCGTCAGAGCTGTGACGTGACCGCTCATGTTGCAACTATGCGCGTGATCGCACGCACGCTGCAACCGACTCCCTGATAATTTCAGCAGAGCGGGTATCACCATGGCGTCCACATCAAGTCACTGCCAGAATGGTGTTGTTGATGAACCCTCAGGAGGTTGGGCGTGAGTGAAGCCCGTTCCGGCACCAGTGCGCCGACGGTCCTGCGCATGATCCTCGGCCGCAGGCTGCAGGACATGCGACTGGGCGTCGGCGCCTCGCTGGAGGACGCGGCGAAAGCTCTGCGCGTGAAGACCCTGACGATCCGCCGGCTGGAGAAGGCCGAGGTCGCCCTGAAGCCTCTCTACGTCGAGAAGCTCCTGGAGACCTACGGCGCGGACCGTCAGGAGATCGACGAGTTCGTCGACCTGGCCGAGCAGGCCAACGAGCCGGGCTGGTGGCACTCCTACCGGGACGTCGTGCCCAGCTGGTTCACGGCCTACGTCAGCCTGGAGACCGGCGCCAAGACCCTGCGTACATATGAACCCCAGTACGTCACCGGACTCCTGCAGACTCCCGAGTACGCGCACGCCGTCCTGCGTGGCGGCCTGCCGAACGGCAGCGAGGAGGAGGTCGCGCGCCGGGTGGAGCTGCGCATGCGCCGCCGGAGCCTGCTGGAGAAGGAGGACGCGCCGACGCTCTGGGTGGTCATGGAGGAAGCCGTCCTGCACCGGATGGTGGGCAGCCCCGACGTGATGCGGGAGCAGATCGAGTGCCTCCTGGACATGTCCGAACTCCCGCACATCAGCGTGGACATCGTGCCGTTCGCGGCGGGCGCGCACGTCGGGGCGTGCGCTCCCTTCACGTACTTCCGGTTCGAGGAGCCCGAGCTGCCCGACATCGTCTACAGCGAACTCCTGTCCGCCTCGGTCTACTTGGACCAGCGTGCGGACGTCGTCGCCCACCTGGAGGCACATTCCCGTATGGCTCTGCTCACGTCGTCCGAGGACAGCAGGGCGCTCTTGAACCGCATGCGCAAGGAGTACTCGTGACGATCACCGACGAGGGCGTCTACAACGGGATGCCGGCCCGTGATCTCGGGGAGCACGGCTGGGAGCGCCCGTGGAGCGGGCCGAACGGCGGGCAGTGCGTCGAGACGAAGAGACTCGCCGACGGCCGTGTGGCCGTGCGGCAGTCGACCGACCCGGCGGGACCGGCGCTGATCTACGCACCGGAGGAGATCGCCGCGTTCGTTCGCGGCGTCAAAGAAGGCCTGGCCGATCACTTGGCCGCCGGTTGAACCGGCGGCGGACACAAGGGACGAGGACCCGGTCCCGTACCCGGCCCGCGGGCCGACCGACACACGCAGGAAAGGGAGAACATTGACCAGCAGGCAGGCCGGCCGGGATCTCGACACGAGCAAGGCGCACTCGGCCCGGATGTACGACTACTTCCTCGGCGGCAAGGACCACTTCGAGATCGACAAGGAAGCCGCGCTGGTCGCCGCCCAGGCCCACCCCGGCATCTACGTGACCGCCCGTGAGAACCGGGCGTTCATGCACCGGGCCACCCGCGTCCTGGCCCAGGAGCACGGCATCCGCCAGTGGCTCGACATCGGCACCGGGATCCCGACGGAGCCGAACCTGCACCAGGTCGCGCAGTCCGTCGCCGTCGACGCCCGCGTCGTGTACGCGGACAACGACCCGCTCGTCCTCAAGTACGCCGAGCGCCTCATGCGCAGTACCACGCAGGGCCGCACGGCCTACGTCGAGGCCGACGTCACGGACCCGGATTCCCTGATGGCCGCTGTGGAGGACGCGGAGGTCCTGGACTTCGACCAGCCCGTGGCCCTCTCCCTCAACGCCCTCATGCACTTCATCACCGACCCGCACGACCCGTACGCCATCATCAAGCGGCTGCTCGACCCGCTTCCGGTGGGCAGCGCCCTCGCCATGAACCACTGCACCCCGGACTTCGACCCCGTCACGTGGAACAAGGTCGCGGAGGTGTACACCAAGTCCGGTTCTCCGGTGCAGTTCCGCTCGCACGACGACGTGAGCCGCTTCTTCGACGGGCTCGACCTGATCGATCCCGGCATCGTCTGCTGCCACCGCTGGCGGCCGGCGGGTTCCTCCGACGGATCGGAGCCCACGGACGCCCAGATCAGTCTGTTGGCGGGCGTCGGGATCAAGCGCTGACGTTCAGCCCCTGCTCTCCGGGGCTGCCTGGTCTAGGCTCGTCGGCATGTTGATCGAGCACCGCGGGAAGCGGCCAGTGGTCCCTGCGTCCGCCTATGTGGCTCCGTCGGCCGTGCTGTGCGGCGCGGTGGTGCTGGGCGAGCGTGCGCGGGTACTGCACGGTGCCGTCCTCACGGCGGAGGACGGCGAGGTGCGGACCGGCCGGGACGTGGTGGTGATGGAGAACGCCCTGGTGCGGGGCAGGGCGAATCATCCGGCCGTGCTCGGGGACGCGGTACTGATCGGGCCGCACGCCCACGTCAACGGGGCGCGCGTCGAGGACGAGGTCTTCGTGGCCACCGGGGTGTCGATGTTCCCCGGGGCGGTCGCGGGGGCCCGCTCGGAATTGCGGATCAACAGCGTGCTCCACGTGAACTCCACACTGCGCCCGGACACGGTGGTGCCCATCGGCTGGATCGCGGCCGGTGACCCGGCACAGCTGTTCTCCCCGGACCAGCACGCCGAGTTGTGGGCGGTGCAGGAGGGCCTGGACTTCCCGGGCACCGTCCACGGCGTGCCGCGGGGCACGTCCATGCGCGCCGTCATGGCACGCCAGGCCGACTTCTACGGCGCTCACCGGGACGATCGGCCCCTGCCCGAGTGACCTGTCCCGACCGGGTCAGCGGATGGTGACCTGGACGGTGTTGGAGACGGCGCCGCCACCGACGATGCGGATCTTGTTGAGGCCCTTGATGCCGAGCTTGACGCGCAGGTTGTAGGCGTGGCTGCGGGTGGTGTTCATGTGGATCGGCAGGCTGACCCAGCCCTTGCGCTGCAACTGCTGCAGCGTGACGCGGGTGCCGGCCGCCATGCGGGTGGACGAGCCGTAGACGCGGAACTCCTGCCAGGCCTTGACCGACTTCACCGTGGCCTTCGCGGACAGGGCCGGACGGGGAGCCGTCTTCGCCGCGGCCTGCTGTGCACTGCCAACTGCGCTGTGGGGGAGGGTGGTTGGGGTGGCGGCGGTTGCCGTGGCGGCCAGCGGGGCGGTGCACAGCAGCAGGCCGAGGCCGAGGCCGGCGGTGCGCGTCAGAGCGGAATTCATTGAGTCTCCCGTACGTCGGATGGCAATAGAATTCACGCAATATATGACGATATGTGCTGGATGTCGGGAGTGACATGCGGGCGGGCGCCGCGGAGGCGTCGGCGGCGGCCGCCGCCGGGAACACGGCGGCACTGTGACCGTGAAGGATCCCGCGGTCGGCGAGTATTCCGAGGCGGTGCGTGAACCCGGGCCCAACGGCAGGTGAGCCGCAGGTCACGCGGGATCGGGAACCGGCGGAACTCCCTCGGCGGACCGCAACTCTGGGGCCTCCACACCCGTCCCACGAGTGCACCCGCGCAAAGCGCCGTGCGCGATCCGCCCCGTGATCCGTGACCCGTGGTCCGTGACTCGTAAGGAAGATGAACCGCCGTGACCCAAGCACCACCCCTGCGACGGCCTGGACGACACCTGCCGAGGCCGAGAGCGGCGGAGCGTTCACCGGCGCCGGGCCGACGGGCGGACATCCAGGGGCTGCGCGCGGTGGCGGTCACCCTCGTGGTGCTCGCCCACGCCGGGATACGGCACTTCCGGGGTGGCTACATAGGCGTCGATGTCTTCTTCGTCATCTCCGGATTCCTCATCACGTCGCTGCTCCGCCGCGAACTGGCGCGCACGGGCCGTATCCGGGTGGCCCGCTTCTACGGCCGGCGCGCCCTGCGCCTGCTCCCGGCCTCGACCCTCGTCGGCGTGGTCACGCTCGCCGGGGCGTATCTCTTCCTCTCCAAGGCGCGCTTCGACGCGTACGTGGGCGACGCGATCGCGAGCAGCCTGTACGCAGTCAACATCCGCCTCGCCGTGACCGGCACCGACTATCTGCAGGCCACCGCCCCGCCGTCACCGTTCCAGCACTTCTGGTCGCTGGCCGTCGAGGAACAGTTCTATGTGGTGTGGCCGCTGGTGCTGGCCTGCGGCTGTCTGCTCGCCGGGTGGCTCCGAAGGCGAGGACCGGGGAAGGCCGCGCTCGCGATCACCGCGCGGGGCGTGCCGTTCCTGATCGCCGTGGTCCTCGTCGTGGTCTCGTTCGCCCTGAGCGTCCGCACGACGGGACCGTCGCCCTCCTGGGCCTACTTCGGCTCGCAGACCCGGGCGTGGGAACTGGGAGTGGGGGCGTTGCTCGCCCTGTCGGCGCACCGGCTGCGCCGGATGCCTCCGCTGCTCGCCGGGGCGCTGTCCTGGGCGGGACTCGCGGCGGTCGTCGGGGCGGCGCTGGTGTTCGGCGATGCGACACCCTTCCCCGGGTACGCGGCGCTCGTCCCGGTCGCGGGTGCGGCGATGGTGCTCGCCGGCGGCTGCGTCCCGACCCGCTTCGGTGGTGAACTCCTGCTGCGGCAGCGGCCATTGACCTTCGTGGGCGGCCTCTCGTACGGCTGGTACCTGTGGCACTGGCCGCTGTTCGTGATCGCACCCGTCGCCCTGGACCGGCCGTCGGCCGGCGCGTGGACCGCACTCTCGGTGTCCGCGTTCGCCCTGCTGCCGGCCTGGCTGACCCTGCGGTTCGTGGAGAACCCGCTGCGGTTCGGTACGGCCTTCCACGACCGGCCGCGCCGGGCACTCGGACTCGGCGCCGGGCTGACGGTCGGCGCGGTCGGCCTCGCCCTCGTCGCGATGCTCTTCCCCCCCGCGATCGACTCCGGCCGCCCGGCCCCCGCACTCGCCGCGACCCTCGACCGGGCGCCGGACCCGCAGGCCCGTCTGAACCAGCTGCTCGCCGAACCGAACGACACCGTTCCCGGCAACCTCTCGCCGCGCCTCACCGACGTCAAGGCGAACAGATCCGCCGTCTACCGCGACGGCTGCCACGTGAACCTCGGCTCGGTCGCCGTGCCGTCGTGCGTCTACGGCGATCCGGGCGCGGCCACCACGGTCGTACTCTTCGGCGACTCGCACGCCGCCCAGTGGTTCCCCGGCCTCGAACGGCTCGCCCGCGAGCGGCACTGGCGGCTCGTCTCCCTGACCAAGGCATCCTGCAAGGTCGCCGACGTCACCATCGTCACCGACGGCCGGCCGTACACCTCTTGCGACGTCTGGCGCTCGAAGGCCCTGGCCAGGATCGCCGCGCTGCGGCCCGACCTCGTGATCGCCTCGTCGTCCGACGCCGGAGACATCGCACACCCGGAGGCCGGGGGAGCCGAACGGCAGTGGTCGGCGGGGTTCGAGCGGACCTACCGGGCCATCCGTGCCGGCGGGGCCGAGGTGGCCGCGCTCCTGGACACGCCCTGGCCGGAGTCGGACGCGGTGGACTGCGCCGGGACGCACCCGCTGGACCTGACGAGGTGTACGACGAGCCCCGGCCGGGCGGCGAAGGACCCGGCCAGGTCGCGCGCGGCCCGTTCCGCCGCCGCGAGGACCGGCGCCACGGTCGTCGACCCGGCCCGCTGGCTGTGCACGCCCACGGTCTGCCCGGTCGTGGTCGCCGACACGCTCGTCTACCGCGACGACGGCCACATGGCGGAGGCGTACGCGCGAGCCATCGCCCCGGTCCTCGGGGCCGAACTCTCACGGCGGTTCGGGGTGTTGGGAGGCAGAGTCGAGTGAGCGTGCGCGGAGGGGACGTCAGGCCGGTGGTGGCGGCGGGAGTTTGGCGGCCACGGCGTCGAGGACCCAGTCGAGACCGGTCGCGAAGGACGTCTCGGCGTCCACGTCCGAACCGTCGTGCACGAGCTTGGCCAGCGCCGGGAAACGGCCCGTGGCCAGCATGCGCGTCAGATGCGGGCCGGAGGCGCGCTGCCAGTCGTGCTGGGACAGACCTGTGGCGCGCTCGGCCCGCAGGTGCGCGATCTCGCGCCGGATCGCACCGGTGGAGTAGGCGCTGACGGTCTCCACGGCGCGCATGGCGGAGTCGATGTCGGTGACGCCGTCGAGTGACGACAAGGTGGTCTCGGCGACGGCCAGACCGTTCGGACCCAGGGCCGGTCGTCCGCCGAGCAGGTCGGCCAGCCATTCGTGCCGGAGGGCGGCCTGCCGGGTCCGGTGGGCGAGAGAGCTCAGCGCCTCCCGCCAGTCGGCGGGCGGCTCCTCCGGGAGCATCTCGCCCTGGACCTCGTCCACCATGAGGTCGAACAGCTCCTCCTTGGTCGAGATGAATCCGTACAGCCGCATCGGCCCGGCGTTCAGCCGGGCGGCGACCTTGCGCAGCGACACGGCCGTCAGACCGCCCTCGTCGGCCAGTGCGACGGCGGCGGCGACGATCCGCTCGCGGTCGAGCGGTGCGGGGCGCGTCGGCGGTTCCGGCCGATCCCAAACAGTCATGGTCACACCGTACCGTTGCGATACATCGCCCTGACTCGATACAGTGTATCGACATGAGACATCGCATCGCAGTGGTCGGGAGCGGTCCGGCCGGCCTCACCTTCGCCCGCGTCCTTCACCACCTTGATCGCTCCATCGACGTCACCGTCCTCGAACGCGATCCCGCCCGCGACGCCCGTCCACCGGGCGGCACGCTGGACCTGCGCAGAGAGCTGGGCCAGCTCGCGCTCGACAAGGCGGGTCTGCTGGCGGAGTTCGAGGCGCTGTCCCGCCCCGAGGGGCAGGCCATGCGCATCCTGGACCCGGACGGCACCGTGCTGCGCGACTGGCCGGCCCGGCCGGACGAGCGGGCCAACCCGGAGATCGACCGCGGGCAGCTCCGCGACCTGCTGCTCGGTCCGCTCGACGTCCAGTGGGGGCGGGGCGTGACGCAGGTGGTGCCGGGGGCGGCCGGGGACGGTGTGCTGGTCCGGTTCGCGGACGGCGGGCAGGAGACGTACGACCTCGTCGTCGGCGCGGACGGCGCCTGGTCACGGACCCGCCGGGCCGTCTCGCCGGTGACGCCGCACTACACCGGCGTCACCTATGTCGAGACGTCCCTGGACGACGTCGACACCCGCCACCCCGACCTCGCCCGGCTGGTCGGGGACGGCTCCCTGGCCGTCTACGGCGTGAACCGGGGGCTCGTCGCCCAGCGCAACAGTGGCGGTCACGTCAAGGTGTACGCCCAGTTCCGCGCGCCCCTCGACCGGTACGCGGACCTGGATCCGGCCGACCCCGAGGCGGTGCGCGCGAGCCTGCTGGCCCTGTACGACGGCTGGGCCGACCCGGTCCTCGACCTCATCCGCCGCGGCACCGCCTTCGTCCACCGCCCCCTCCACGTCCTGCCCGTCTCGCACACGTGGACGCATGTCCCCGGGGTGACGCTCCTGGGCGACGCGGCCCATCTGATGCCGCCGTTGGGAGCGGGCGCGAACCTCGCGATGCTGGAAGGCGCCGAACTCGCCGAGGCCATCGCCACCACCGGCCCCGCGGACCTGGACGTGGCGGTCCGCGCCTTCGAGGAGCGGATGTGGGCCCGGGCCGACACGTGGTCGAGGCTCACGACGGCCGGTCTGGAACGCCTCGTGAGCCCGGACCCCACCGAGGCCATCGCCCTGTTCGACGAGGTGCAGCCATCGTGACGGCCGGGCGCGCCGGGGCCGGTACGGGCTACGGCCTCGCGCCGCCTACCGAGCGTGCGTTTCCTGCCGCCTCTCCTCCGTGACGTCCTTGTGAGTGAGCGTCAAGAACACCACCAGGCCCAGGATGACCGCGAGGAACAGCACGCTGGTGACGACGGTGCCGAGGCCCAGACCGCCGTCACCGTGCGCCTGGGAGAGGTAGTCGCCCAGGGAGGCACCCAGCGGACGGGTCAGTACGTAGGCGATCCAGAAGCCCCACACCGCGTCGAGGGCGAGCGTGCGGCGGGCCAGGGCGACGACGGCGATGGCCAGGGCGAACAGGAGCGCGGACGGCCAGTAGCCCAGGTCCATCCGTTCCGCGAGCAGGTCGCCCGCGGCGGTGCCGAGCGCGAACGTGAACAGAACGGCGAGCCAGTAGTAGGCCTCACGGCTCACGGTGTCGATGCTGTGGATCGACAAGGTGCGCTCGCGCCGGTACCAGACGGCGAAGACGCAGGCGAGAGCGAGGGCGAAGACGGCCGTGCTCACGGGCAGCGGCACGCCGATGTTGTCGGTGAGGTTGTCGCTGACGAGCGTGCCGACGACGCTGATCAGCGCCACCGACAGCCAGTACACGCCGGGCCGGTAGGCGCTCGTGCGGAACTGCACGACGAGCACGGCCGCCAGCAGCACGCTCATCAGGGCCGACACCCCGGTCAGCCCCATGCCGAGGTTCTCGTTCAGCAGATCGGCAGCGGTCTCCCCGACGGTCGTGCACAGGACTTTGATCACCCAGAAGTACGCGGTGACTTCAGGCACCTTGTTCCAGCGCACCCGTTGGTGACCGCCGCCGCCCGTGACGGCAGCGGTCGAAGGTGCCGAAGGTGTCGAAGGTTCCGGTGAGACCTCTGCGGTCTCGGACGTCTCGTATGTCATGGCGCCCGAGAGTGGCACCGGCAACCTGAAAACATCCTGACTGCGGATGGCATGTGACCGTGGTGGACCATTCGTACGGCGCGGCCGACATCGAGGTCCTGGAGTTCGGCCGCTCCCCAGGAGTTTCGTCCACCGCAACCGCACGGCAGCGGAACGGGCGTGCTCGAAGCCGCCGGGCCCCGGTCAGGTGCTGATCCGGGACACCCGTCGTGGGAGCGGGCGCGGCCCGCAGGGAACCTTGCATCGCTGACCGGCTCTCGATCCCGGTGCGCGGCCGCCCCGGCCCTCACCCCCTCGCGTTGGTGACTCCAAGTCCGTCCATGTAGTCGCGGACCCGAGTGATCAGTCCGTCGCGGACGTGGAGAATCAGCAGGCCCGGGATGGTGAAGGTGGTGTCCTGGGGAGGCATGGCTGCCACCACGACGTGCTCGGCGACGATCACCTCCGGATCCGTGGTCCCGTAGGCCGCGACCCTCCTGACTTCCTTCACCTGTACGGGACTTGCGCCCCAGGCGGCCCGGTACCCCGTGCGTACGGCTTCGCGTCCCTCGTAGCGCTCGGGGAACCCGGGGGAGGAGAACGGGAATTCGTGGACCGCGTCCATGGCGTAGAGGTCGGCGAGGTCGTCCGGGGACTTGTCGAGCATGGCCTGGTAGTAGAGGGCCAGTGCTTCGCGAGGGGTTCGGACTGTTGAGTCGTGGTGAGGTGACACGGCGTCTCCAATTCACTCAACGCTTGTTGACCCAACGAGCGTAGAAGCAGCCGGTGGTTCGGTCAACGGCTGTAGAGTGAACGAGTGACCAGTCCTCGCCAGTCCCGCGCCGACCGTCGTCTGGCCACCGAGGCGCGCATCCTCGACAGCGCCCGGGACCTTTTCGCGGAGAAGGGGTTCGAGCGCACCACCATCCGTGCCGTGGCGGCTGCGGCGGGTGTCGATCCGGCGCTGGTCATGCAGTACTTCGGCTCGAAGCGCGAGCTGTTCACCCAAGCCGTGCAGGCGTTCCCGGCGCCGACGGGGGCCGCTGACTCCGACGGCCTCGTCGATCAACTGCTGGCCTCGTTGGGCCTCAAGCTGGGCGGCCTTCCCGAGGGCACGGTGGCCATGATCCGGTCCATGCTCACCGACGAGACGGCAGCCGAGCACGTCCGCGCCGCCCTCGGCCGGCAGATCGAGAGCGTCGGTGCGGCGCTGCCCGCGGACGAGGATCCCGAACTACGGGCAGCGCTGGTCGTCACCACCTTGCTGGGCGTCACCATCGGCCACCAGTTCCTCGGCCTGGCCGCTCTCCGTGACGTTCCCGCGGATCGCATCGCCGCCCTGCTCCGACCTGCTGTCAAAGCCCTTACCGAGCAGTCGAGTTGACGGAGGCGGTCTCCGCCGGTGCGGCGGAGACCGCGTCGCGCTCCGGGGGCGGGCCGTCCCGGTTGTGCGGCGAGTCCGCCCGCCACCGCCGCCTCGATCTCCAGGGCGCCGTCGTCAGTCCTGCTTCGCGACCGTGCGGTCGAGGAAGTCCAGGATCAGATGTGCCGCGTCGTCCAGGTCGCTCTCCAGCAGGAAGTGGCCCGCGTCGAGGAGGTGGACCTCCGCGTCGGGCAGGTCGCGGGCGAAGGCGCGGGCTCCGTCCGGGCCGAAGATGGGGTCGTTCTTGCCCCACACGGCGAGCAGCGGCGGACGGTGCTCGCGGAAGTAGGCGTGCAGCGCCGGGTACTTGGGCGCATTGTTGGCGTAGTCGCGGAACAGGGCGAGCTGTACCTCGTCGTTGCCGGGACGGGAGACGAGCGCATGGTCGTGCTCCCAGGTGTCGGGACTGACGACGGTCTCGTCCGCGACGCCGGTCACGTACTGCCACTTGATGCCCTCCAGGGTGAGGGCGCCGCGGACACCGGCCTCGGTGTCCGGGGTCTGCTCGCGCTGGTAGTCCCACACGCTCTGCCAGAACGGCTCGACGAACCCGTCGTCGTACCCGTTGCCGTTCTGCGTGATGACCGCCGTGACCGTACCGGGGCGGTTCACGGCCAGCCGCCAGCCGATCGGTGCGCCGTAGTCCTGCACGTAGATCGCGTACCGGCTGACGCCGAGCTGGTCGAGGAGGTCGCCGGTCAGTTCGGCCAGGGCGTCGAAGGTGTACGAGAAGTCGTCGACGGCCGGTGCGTCGGAGAAGCCGAACCCGAGGTGGTCGGGGGCGATGACGTGATAGCGCTCGGCCAGTCGCGGGATGAGGTCGCGGAACATGAACGAGCTCGTCGGGAAGCCGTGCAGGAGGACCACGTGCGGAGCGTCCTGGGGCCCTGCTTCCCGGTAGAAGATCCGCTGGCCCCTGACGGTCGCGTACCGGTGGTGAACGGTAGTCATGCTAACCCCTTTGGTTGCCGTTGATGGTTACAGTAGAACCCTGTCGGGCTAACCTGTCAACATGCTTTTGGAGGTTAGATGGATCGTTGGGGTACCGTGCACGTGTAACCGCTCACGCACACGAATGGGGTTAGGGCGAGTGAAGGTGGCAGCCGGACGGGAGCGCCAGGACCAACTGCTGGAACTCCTCAACAGCACGCCGGTCGTCGACGGCGAGATCGTCGACCGCCTGGCCGATCCGGGCGAGGCGAAGGCGTGGCAGCGCGCGCACGGCGGGTCCGGCAGCGCGGAGGAGCGCCGCCATCTCGTACGGACCCGGGACATGCTGCAGGACGTGGTCCGTCAGGAGGAACCCGCACAGTCGCTCGCCGAGCTGCTCACCGACGTCGCGCTACGGCCCGACCTCTCGGACCAGGGCGTGTCCTGGGAACTGGAAGCACCCGCACAGCGCCGGATCGCGGTGGAGGCGGTCCTGACCTGGGCGGAGCTGCAGGAGGCCATGCCCGGACGGCTGAGGTCCTGCGCCAACCCCGACTGCCGGCTCTTCCTCATCGACCGCAGCAAGGGCAACGGCGCCCGCTGGTGCTCCATGGCGGTCTGCGGCAACCGGATGAAGGCCCGCCGCCACTACCAGCGCACCCGCGACTGACCCGGTCCGGGACTGGGAAAAGCAGTGGTTCCGGCAGCCCGGAGGGCCTATGTTTGCCGGGTTCAAGATCCGTACGTCCAGAACGAGGTGCATCGATGACGGTCCGCGCAGCGGCGGTCGACTCCGGTCGACTGTCCTCCACCGACACCCTGACCGCATCGAAGCAAAGGAACACCCCTCGTGGATCTTCCACGCATCTTCACCGTTCGCGAAAGTAGCCACCGCATCCACAACCCGTTCACTCCGGGGAAACTCGCCGCCCTGGGCCAGGCCCTGCGCCTGGACCCCGGGACGCGCGTGCTCGACCTCGCCAGCGGGTCGGGCGAGATGCTGTGCACCTGGGCCCGTGACCACGGTGTCACCGGGACCGGAGTGGACATCAGCACGGTGTCCACCGAGCAGGCGCGCGCCCGCGCCGCCGAACTCGGTGTCGCCGACCGCGTCACCTTCGTCCACGGCGACGCCTCCGGTCACGTCGCGGACGAGCCGGTCGATCTCGCCGCGTGCGTCGGCGCCACCTGGATCGGCGGGGGCGTGGCGGGCACCGCCGCACTCCTGGGCAGGAGCCTCCGGCCCGGTGGACTGATGCTCATCGGCGAGCCGTACTGGCGTCGGGAAGTGCCCGACCAGGAGACCGCCGTGGCCTGTCACGCGGGCAGCAAGGAGGACTTCCTGGTCCTGCCGGAGCTGATCGAGCAGTTCGGTGAACTCGGGTACGACGTCGTGGAGATGGTGCTGGCCTCCCAGGACAGCTGGGACCGGTACCGCGCCGCGCAGTGGCTCAACCTCCGCCGCTGGCTCGACGCCCATCCCGATGACGAACTGGCGCCCGAGGTACGGACCGAGCTGTCCACCGAGCCCGCCCGCTACACGCGGTACCAGCGGGAGTACCTCGGCTGGGGAGTCTTCGCCCTGATGGCCCGATAAGGGTTCGGCAGGCGCGGGTCCGGGCAGCACGATGCCCGGACCCGCGCGTTGTCGGGGGAGCCGTCGTCGGAGGACGGCGGCGGCTACTCCACCCATGCACCGTCCCGCATGATGAGCCTGCCGCGCAGCTCAGTCACTCCCCGCCAGGCGCGGACCACGCTGGGCACCACGCGCACGTAGACGAAGGAGTCGTCCTCCGTCCGCGGGTCCCAGCCGAACTTCGCGGCGAACGCGTCCGCCGCCTCCGTAGGGACGTCCGTGTCCGGGAAGCACTCCGCCGTCCCCTGGAGCAGCACCACGTCGAAGGTGTCCGGCAACGACAGGCGTACCCGCGGTTCCGCACGGGCATTGCGCACGGTCGCGGACGTGGCCCCCGTACACACCCACACCGCCTGCCCGTGCCACGAGAACCACAAGGGGACCTGGTGGGGGCCGTGCTCGGGATGCGCTGTCGCCACCCAGACGTCCCGATCCGCGGCGAGGCGGTCCAGCGTTTCGCGCCTGCGTTCGGCGACGGAGCGATGAACTGTCTTCGGTTTCTGCATGGGTGTGGACGCTAGCCAGCAAGATCGCACAGCGCATGGGGCTGCGGTCCTACGTCCCACGACCGACCTGCACGTCATCGGTGCGCGGCCGGCGGTCAGCGGCGGGGGGAGGGGCGCCGTGGGTGGTGCGGCAATGTCTCAAGGGGCGGAGATTGTTTCCCGATGCACGTAGGCTCTGGATGCGCGCGGTCGGCGGGAGCGCGCGCCGGGCCGGTGCCCGAGGGCGGAGTGGGGGAGTGCTCGGCTGTGACGGATGCTCACGAGGAAGAAGTCCTGGCCCGGATCGCCAAGGGGCTGGTCTACACCGAGTCGGAGGCCGCCTTCCAGAATCCTCGGCGCCGCACCGACGAGATCTTCGAGTACAACCACACGCCGCCCGGCGAAGAGGCGGAGCGCCGACGTTTGTTGGTCGCGATCCTCGGCTCCGTCGGTGAACGGACGGTGCTGCTGCCGCCGTTCCACGCCGGATTCGGCAGCAACGTGCACATCGGCGACGACTTCTTCGGCAACGTGAACCTCACGTTCGTCGACGACGTGGACATCCGGATCGGCGACGGTGTCATGATCGCGCCCAGCGTGACGCTGACGACGACGGGGCATCCGGTGCATCCCGACCGCCGCGTCGACTTCGGCCGGTTCTCGGAGCCCATCGTGATCGAGGACAAGGTGTGGATCGGCAGCAACGTGGTCGTCCTGCCCGGAGTGCGCATCGGATACGGATCGGTCATCGGCGCCGGCAGCGTCGTCAGCCGCAGCATCCCGCCGATGACGGTCGCCATGGGCACCCCGTGCCGGGTGGTCCGCCCCATCACGGACGAGGACCTCAGCACGCGCACGGCCGCCGGGCGCGAGGGACGGGACTTCTGACGGCAGCGCGGGCGGCCCCAAAGCACATGCGGTCGTCGCCCCGCCATGATGAGCTCGATCACCATGAACGAGCATTTCCCCGATGAGGCCGAGCTGGCGGACCGGATGGAGCGGAACCTGGCGGAGCATGCCGGGCACCTGCACCGGAGCATGGCGGGTGCGACGGTCACCGAGGCCGACGGCCTCCTGATCGCGGACAGCGGCCTGGACGACGACACGTTCAACATCGTGGCCGCGGCCCGGTTCACGGACGCCGACGCGACGGCGCGCATCACCGGGACCGTTCGGACGCTGGCGCGTACCGGCCGTCACTTCTCCTGGTGGGTGGGGCCCGCCTCGACACCGGCGGACCTCGGCTCCCGTCTGACATCGGCCGGTCTCCCGGCCTCCGAACGCGAG
>NZ_JAMOLN010000011.1 GCF_024448165.1 Streptomyces longispororuber | reverse complement strand
GTCTTGCTGTCTTGCGTTTCCGACTCTATCAGATCTTTCCGATCCGATTTCCTCGGGATTTTCGCTTCAGGAATCCGAATTCACGGCTCCCTTTCGGCGAGATCGAACTCTACCAGTCTTTTCTCGACCTCTTGACCACTCGTCTGCGGACATGCAGAAGCTGATCAAAGATAGGGTTCGACTTGATAGATGCCGCCGAGATGCAGGACGCTCGATGGCGTCGGTTGCTCCCAGGCAGGAGTACGACAGTACATGGGGGTCGGCGCGGTGCGCAAATCGTTTGCGCGATGCCCCTACGTCAGCCAACCGGTACCTCTCGTGCGGAACCGGGACTTTTTATGACTTACGCTTCTGAACAGTACGTCGTCCGCGACAGGTAGTGACGACGACCATGAATCTCCACCCCTGGGAGGCTTGCCATGACCAGTGTGACGTCCCCTCTTGCAGGACGCGCCATCGGGCTCTCCGCCGTTCCTGACCCGGTCTTCTCCGGTGCGATGGTCGGCCCCGGCACTGCCATCGACCCCGTGCGCGAGCCCTCCGAGGCAGTCGCGCCCGTCAGCGGCATCGTCGTATCTCTGCACCCGCACGCCTTTGTAGTCGTGGACGAAGAGGGCCACGGTGTACTGACGCACCTGGGTATCGACACCGTTCAGCTCAATGGCGAGGGCTTCGAGCTGCTCGTCAACAAGGGCGACACCGTTCAGCGCGGGCAGGCCGTGGTGCGCTGGGACCCGGCCGCCGTCGAGGCCGCCGGCAAGTCGCCGGTGTGCCCGATCGTGGCGCTCGAGGCCACTGCCGAGTCGCTCTCCGACGTCATCGACGACGGGGACGTCAAGGCCGGCGACGCGCTCTTCGGCTGGAAGTGACCGGGAGCCGTCGGTGACGGCCGGCAGGACAACCATCGCGGTGGCACGGCCCGCCGCACTATCGGAGACGGGTGAGATGGAAGCAACGCTGCGAGGCGTCGGCGTGAGCCACGGTGTGGCGATCGGCGAAGTTCGGCACATGGGGACGGCGGTGCTGGAGCCGCCGGCCAAGCAGATTCCGGCGGAGGAGGCCGAGCGCGAGCAGGGGCGCGCCCGCCAGGCCGTCGAAGCTGTGGCGGCCGACCTGATTGCGCGTGGCAATCTGGCCGGCGGCGAGGCGCAGGCGGTGCTCGAGGCGCAGGCCATGATCGCTCAGGACCCGGAGCTGATCGCCGACGTGGACCGGCGGATCGCCGTCGGCAGCACCGCGGAGCGGGGCATCTACGACGCCTTCTCCCACTACCGCGAGCTTCTCGCGGGGGCCGGCGAGTACATGGCCGGTCGCGTCGCGGACCTCGATGACGTGCGGAATCGTATCGTCGCGCGTCTGCTGGGCGTTCCGATGCCGGGTGTGCCGGACAGCGACGAGCCGTACGTGCTCATCGCCCGTGACCTGGCTCCCGCGGACACCGCGCTGCTCGACCCCGCGCTCGTGCTCGGTTTCGTGACCGAGGAGGGCGGGCCCACCAGCCACAGCGCCATTCTCGCCCGTGCGCTCGGTGTTCCGGCCGTCGTCGCGCTGCCGGGCGCCGGTGAGCTGGCCGAGGGTTCCGTGATCGCGGTCGACGGCAGCACTGGCGAGATCTTCGTGGATCCGACTCCGGAGAAGCGTGCCGCTCTTGAGGCCTCGGCTGCCGAGCGCAAGGCTGCGCTGGCCGCGTCGACCGGTCCGGGTGCGACCTCCGACGGGCACAAGGTGCCGCTGCTCGCGAACATCGGTGGTCCCGCGGACGTGCCTGCGGCCGTCGAGGCGGGTGCCGAGGGTGTCGGTCTCTTCCGCACCGAGTTCCTGTTCCTGGACGACAGCAAGAAGGCGCCGTCCGAGGAGAAGCAGGTCGAGGCGTACCGGAAGGTGCTCGAGGCGTTCCCCGAGGGGCGTGTCGTGGTGCGTGTGCTGGACGCGGGCGCCGACAAGCCGCTCGACTTCCTCACTCCGGCGGACGAGCCGAACCCGGCTCTCGGTGTGCGTGGTCTGCGCTCGCTGCTCGACCACCCGGAGATCCTGCGTACGCAGCTGACCGCGCTGGCGAAGGCTTCCGAGGGTCTGCCGGTCTACCTCGAGGTCATGGCTCCGATGGTCGCGGACCGCGCCGACGCCAAGGCGTTCGCCGACGCGTGCCGTGAGGCGGGGCTCCAGGCCAAGTTCGGCGCGATGGTGGAGATCCCGTCCGCCGCGCTGCGGGCCCGCTCGGTGCTCCAGGAGGTCGAGTTCCTTTCGCTCGGCACCAACGACCTGGCCCAGTACGCGTTCGCGGCTGACCGTCAGGTCGGTGCGGTGTCCCGTCTTCAGGACCCGTGGCAGCCCGCGCTGCTCGACCTCGTCGCCCTGTCCGCCGAGGCGGCCAAGGCTGAGGGCAAGAGCTGTGGTGTGTGCGGCGAGGCCGCATCGGACCCGCTGCTGGCGTGCGTGCTGACCGGTCTGGGTGTCACCTCCCTGTCCATGGGTGCCGCGTCGATCCCCTACGTGCGGGCGACGCTCGGCAAGTACACGCTGGCGCAGTGCGAGCGTGCGGCCGCCGCCGCGCGTGCCGCGGACTCCGCCGAAGAGGCGCTCAAGGCCGCTCAGGCGGTGCTGTCCGGCGAGTAGTCGGCCGACCGGCTGGTCCGGAGGGCGCTCCACCTGCGGGTGGGGCGCCCTCCGTTGTTTGCTCGGGCGCGGTCAGTGCAGGTGTCGGCCCTCGGGATCCGATGCGTCCACGTCCGGTGCCGTGCAGTAGTCGACGCCCGGTTGTGGTGCGGTCAGGTCACCGGTGTGCGCGTCGGTGCAGTAGGCGTCGAAGACCTCCGCGGCCGTGAGCGGTTGGAGTCCTTCGTCCTTCACGTGCCAGCCGTAGATGCGGTCCCGGTCTTCCGCGGGTGTGCTGGTGCGCAGGACCAGGCCGCACGGGCTGTGGGTGGCGATCGCGAGGGCCAGCACGATCGTGAGTTCCATGGCGGCCGTCTCGTCCAGGCGGACGGTGCCGGGGGTCGTGGCGTCGACGTGGAGCGTGGCGTGGAGCGGCTCTCGGCCGGTGTGGGCGCTGCAGACCCAGTGGTGGACGCCTTCGCCGATGGTGTCGAGTGCGCGGGCGACCAGGTACGAGGCGCGGGCGAACGCGGTGCGTCCGACGTCCCGTCCGCACACGGCGCAGGGGCCGATGCGGGCGAGCATCGTCGATGCGTACTCCCAGGTCGCCTGACGGACCGCTTCCTCGACGAGGTCGGGGACGAGGTCATCGAGCGGCTGTCCCTCGTACGGGACGGTGGGTCCTGTCGAGGCCAGCTCCGCGGTGAAGCGGGTGCGGCTGGCCGCGGCGTCCGGTTCCAGACCGGTCTCCGCGCAGAACTCTGCGTAGTCGTCGGGGTCGAAGAGGGCGACGGTGGTGTATCCGCCGGCCCCGGCCAGGTTCTTGAGGAGTCCCTCGACCTGCTTCAGATAGGTCCGGTGGTCCTCGAAGGTGAAGCTGCGGTAGCGCCGCATGGCCGTGAAGTCCTGCTCGTCGGCCAACAGGCCGATGGTGCCCGCCACTTCACGGCGCAGGATCTGTCGCATGCTGGCCGTCCGGCCGTGCTGGGTGTGCGTCATGGTTCCCCCTGAGTCTGCTTGGTCAATGCTCACTCAGAGTAATCGGGGCCACTGACAACGCCGGTGGGGCGCTGTGTCGCACGGCCGGACGGGCCGGGTGTCAGGCTCGTTTGCGGGCGATGTCCTCGTAGAACTTGAGCAGTTCGAGGTTGTCGATGGAACCGGCGTTGACCGCCTTCTCCAGCGGTGTGCCCTGCAGCAGGCGCTTCACGGGGACTTCGATGCGCTTGCCCGTGAGGGTGTGCGGGACGCCCGGGGCTTCGATGATCTCGTCGGGGACGTGGCGCGGCGAGAGCTGTTCGCGGATGGTCTGCTTGATGCGGGCGCGCAGGTCGTCGTCGAGGACGGCGCCGGGGGCCAGGTGGACGAAGAGGGGCATCCAGTATCCGCCGTCGGGCTGTTCGAGGCCGATGACGAGCGACTCGCGGATCTCGGGGAGGCGTTCCACCGCCTCGTAGATGTCCGCGGATCCCATGCGGACGCCTTGGCGGTTGAGGGTGGAGTCGGAGCGGCCGTGGATGACGACGGAGCCGTGGGCGGTGACGGTGATCCAGTCGCCGTGACGCCAGACGCCGGGGTAGGTGTCGAAGTAGCTGTCGTGGTAGCGGCTGCCGTCGGGGTCGTTCCAGAAGCGGATCGGCATGGACGGCATGGGGTTGGTGACGACGAGTTCGCCGACTTCGTCGACGAGGGGGTTGCCCTCGGGGTCCCAGGCCTGGAGGTCCGTGCCGAGTCCGGGGGCCTGGAGCTCGCCGATGTGGACGGGAAGGGTGGCCACGGCTCCGGCGAAGCAGGAGCAGACGTCGGTGCCGCCGCTCACCGAGGCGATCCACAGGTCGTTGCCGACCTCGTCGTGGAGCCAGCGGAATCCGTCCGGCGGGAGGGGTGAGCCCGTGGTGGCGACGCATGTGACGCGGGACAGGTCGTGGTCGCGGGACGGGTGGACGTCGGCCTTGCGACAGGCCATGACGTACGCGGCCGAGGTTCCGAAGAGGGTGGCGCCGGTGCGTTCCGCGATCGCCCACTGGGCGCCCGTGCCGGGGTATCCGGGACTGCCGTCGTAGGTGACGATCGTGGTGCCGGTGAGCAGGCCGGAGACGAGGAAGTTCCACATCATCCAGCCCGTGGACGTGTACCAGAAGAAGCGGTCGTCGGGGCCGAGGTCGCAGTGCAGGCCCAGCTGCTTGAGGTGTTCCACGAGGATGCCGCCCTGGGACTGGACGATCGCCTTGGGGAGTCCGGTCGTGCCCGAGGAGTAGAGCACCCACAGGGGGTGGTCGAAGGGCACCTCTTCGTAGACGGGCGGCACGTCGCCGGCGGTGAGGTCGGCCCAGTCGAGGGCGCCTTCGGGGGCGTCGGTACCGAGCAGGGGGATGTGTACGACGGCGCGCAGGGAGGGCAGCTCGGCGCGGAGTTCCGCCACCGTGTCCCGGCGGTCGTGCTCCTTGCCTCCGTAGCGGTATCCGTCGACGGTGAAGAGGACGACGGGTTCGACCTGTTGGAAGCGGTCGAGGACGCTTCGGGCGCCGAAGTCGGGGGCGCAGGAGGTCCAGACGGCTCCGACGGCGGCGGTGGCGAGCAGGGCGGTGACCGCCTCGGGGATGTTGGGCAGGTAGCCGCTGACGCGGTCGCCCGGGCGTACGCCGAGGGTGCGCAGTCGTGCGGCGAGGGCACCGACCTGGCGGCGCAGTTCGGACCAGGTGACGGGGCTGGGCTCGTGGCTCTCGTCGACGTGCAGGATGGCCGGGGTGTCCGCGCGCGTGGGGTCGTCCGCCGTCCGCAGCGCGTGCTCCGCGTAGTTGAGCGTGGCTCCCGGGAACCATTCGGCGCCCGGCATGGAGCGGTTGCCCAGCACGCGCGCGTAGGGGTGGGCGAAGCGCACGTCGAACCAGTCGGTGACGGCCTTCCAGAACGTCTCCAGTTCGGACACCGACCAACGGTGCAGTGCTGCGTAGCCCCCGTCGGCAGGTGCTCCGTAGTGCTCGGCCGCCCAGGCCTGGAACCGTGTGACCTGTGCGTCGTCGATCGTCTGCTGGTCGGGCTGCCAGAGCGGCGAGGGGTTCGCTGTGGACATGGGGCGGCTCCCGGAAGTACGCGGTGTGGGCGTCATGGGCGCGCACGGGCTGGGGTGTGCGCGTGACGCGGCGATTAGGACGATGCCATGTGATCGACTTCGACACCAGGGCGTGCCCCACATAGTCGGTGTCGTGAAGATGTGCTGCCGCCACGGGTGAACGGCAGTTGAACGCGACCCGCGCGCGTGGGCGCGGGTGGCAGGGTGAGCAGCATGAACGGTCGTGACCTGGTGCGCTCGGTGAAAGCGGTCTCTCAGGTGGGCGCTGCCCAGGGGCTGCGTGCCGTCCGGGCCTCGTGGCGGCACCGGCGGGCGGACGCGGTGGGGCTCCCCCGGCGGGGCCCGGAGCGGGCTCGCGTCCCCGGTTGTGTCGTCGGTGCGGATCCGGAGCCCGGTGGGGGCGTGCTGCGTTTCGAGCGGTCGCGGCTGCGGATCACGGTCACGGTGAGCGGAGCCGTCTTCTGGGGGTGGGACGGGGCCGAACCGGAGCCGTCGTACGCGCTGGCGGGGGTGCGTCCTGAGGCGGATCCGCGGACGGTGCTCGAACCCGACAAGGACGGCGGCTGGCGGGTGGTGGCCGAGCGGGTGACGCTGGCGGTGTCCCGGCACGGTGCCGTGGAGGTGTGCACGCCGGGTGGTGTGGTGCTGCGTCGTGATCTGCCGCCGCGCTGGTGGGAGCCGCAGGACGGTGGCGAGGCGCGGTGGGTGCAGCGGTCGGAGGTGGCCGCCGACGCGCGGTTCTTCGGCCTCGGGGGGCGTGCGTCGGGCCCGCGCCTGCGGGAGGGCACGTACAGGTTGTGGAACACGGATCCGGGCGGCTCTTTCGGCCCCGGGGACGATCCGCTGTCCGTCACGATGCCGGTCCAGATGGTGGTCGCCGACGCGGGGACGCATCTGGTCTTCCACGACAGCACGTGGGACGGCGTGGTGAGTCTGCGTGAGGGTCGCGAGGGGGCCGGGTCGGGGCACGACCGCTCCGGTGCGTGTGAAGTGCGCATGGAGGGTGGCCCGTTGCGGTGCTGGGTCGTGGTGGGTACGCCCGCGCGAGTCCTGCATACGTGGGCGCAGCTCACGGGTGCTCCTGCGGTGCCGCCTTCTTGGGCGCTGGGGTACCAGCATGCGCGCTGGGGTTTCGGCAGCGACAAGGAGGTGCGGCGGGTCGCGGCGGGCTACAAGGAGCGCGATCTTCCTCTGGATGCCGTGCATCTGGACATCGACCACTATGCGGCGCGCCAGGTCTTCACGGTCGATCACCACCGCTTCGCCTCGTTGCCCCGGTTGGCGGAGGAGTTGCGCGGCGCGGGTGTCCGGCTGGTCTCCATCGTCGATCCCGCGGTCAAGGCGGAGCGCGGCAACGCGGTGTACGACGGCGGGCAGGCGATCGACGCGTTCGTCAGGAACGCCTCGGGCGGGTCGTTGCACGGCGTCGTGTGGGCCGGCGAGTCGGTGTATCCGGACTTCACGGCGGAGCGGGTGCGCAAGTGGTGGGGCGGGCTGTACGAGGAGCGGCTCACGCAGGGGTTCTCGGGGTTCTGGCACGACATGAACGAGCCTGTCTCCTTCGCGGCGTTCGGTGACCCCACGTTGCCCCGGTCGGCCCGTCACGCTCTCGAAGGGCGTGGTGGCGATCACCGGGAGGCGCACAACGTGTACGGACTGTGTATGACGCAGGCCGCCTATGAAGGGCTGCGTGAACTGCAGCCCCAGGAGCGGCCCTTCCTGTTCTCGCGGTCCGGCTGGGTCGGCATGCAGCGCTACGGAGGGACCTGGTCGGGGGATGTCGCCACCGGGTGGCCCGGGCTGCGGGCGTCGCTGTCCCTGGTGATCGGTCTCGGGCTGTGCGGGGTGCCGTACTCGGGTCCTGACGTGGGCGGGTTCGACGGGGTGCCGTCGGCCGAGCTCTATGTGCGCTGGCTCCAACTGGGCGCCTACTTGCCGCTGTTCCGTACGCATTCGGCGCGGTACGCGGGTCGGCGCGAGCCGTGGGAGTTCGGTGACGAGGTGCTCGGGCACGCGCGCGTGGTGCTGCACGAGCGGCGCCGTCTGCGCCCGTACCTCGTGACGCTTGCGCATCTCGCCCGGCGCACCGGGGCTCCGTATGTGCGCCCTGTGTGGTGGGGCTCGCCGGAGGAGCGGGACCTTCGGGACTGCGAGGACGCCTTCCTGTTGGGCGACTCCTTGCTGGTGGCTCCTGTGCTGGAGCCGGGGGTCGGGCGCAGGTCCGTGCGGCTTCCTCAGGGGCGGTGGTACGACACGGCCACCGGTGAGGTGTTCGAGGGGCCGGGTCGGGTCACGGTCGACGCTCCCCTGTCGCGGATTCCGGTGCTGGCGCGCGCGGGATCCGTGCTCCCGGTACTCGGTGAGACCGGCGAGATCGAGCTGGAGGCGTGGGCTCCCGAGCCGGGGCGTTCGGGGGGCGGCTGTGTCGTGCCCGATACGGGAGACGGCTGGGACGAGGCCGAGGTCGAGCGGCACCGGGTGCGGTGGAACGACGGCCGGGTGGTCGTCGAGGCGGACGGTGAGGACGGTGGGGGTGAGCCCCCGTATTTGGTGCGGGTGCGGGGGCTCTGAGCGGTCTTGTGGCGGCCTCGTAGTGGGGCCGGTCTCGTACCGGGATCGGGTCGGCCGCGTACCGGGGCCGGCCTCGGACTGGGGCCGGCCTCGGACTGGGGCCGGCCCCGGACTGAATCTGTCGTCGAGGTCGCGTCGTCCGCCTGGAGGGTGGCCCCACAGGCGTCTCGGGGCCCCTCCCGCCCCAGCAGTGCGAAGCCGGTTCGAGGGTGTGGGGAGGGTGCGATCTCACGGCGCCGGGAAGCTCAACTCGCGCCCCGCTACGAGGCCTTATCGGCAACGCCGTGAGCGTGTGCGCCTGCTAGTCGCCACGGGGCAGACGGGAGTTGGACGTCAGCCCCTGCCCCGGCCCGACCTCATACGTAGCGGCCCTCGAACCACGCCTTGACCGCCAACGTGTGCAGGGGGAAGGCCAGTTCCGCCGGGCGGCGCAGCAGGTGCCAGCCCTCGGTCTCGTCCGTGGGCGCGCTGGCGGGCAGTTGGGCGGCCGGGCGCTCGGGCAGCAGTCCGAAGAGCAGGAGGTGGCCGTCCGGGGAGCTCATCGCGTCCATGAGGCGCACTTCGCGGGCCGCCGCCTCGATGCCGGTCTCCTCGTGGAGTTCGCGGACGACGGCCTGCCGCCAGTCCTCCCGGTCGTCGACGAACCCGCCGGGGAGGGCCGCCTCCCCGCGCGCGGGCGCGATGGTGCGGGTGATCACGACGAGGGCCGTGCCTGCCGTGTCGTAGACGGGTTGCAGGGCGATCGCCACGGGAAGCGGGTTGCGATAGGCGACGGAGTCGCAGGCCGGGCAGGTGCGCGGCCAGCCGTGCACCTCGGTCCCGTAGGCGGTCCCACAGCTCGAACAGTGGGAATCCGGAACGGGGTTGGGCGTGGGGTGGGTTGATGCGGACACGGCGGGGACTGTATCCGATCACCCGCGTGTGGTCTTCCCCCGAGGGCCCGCCTCCTGATAGACGCTGGGCCATGATTCGAACCGCCGCCGTTCTGCGGAAACTCGCCGCCCTGACGACCGCCGCCCTGCTGGGCGTGGCCGTCGCCCCCTCGACAGCCAGCGCGACGCCCGATCCCAAGGCGCCCAAGGAGTTCGTGGCGCTCGGTGACGTCGACCCGACGATCATCCAGGAGATGCGCTACTTCACGGAGCACAACTTCGTGGGAGAGCCGATCGACGGCTACAAGAAGCCGATGTGCATCCTGACGAGACCTGCGGCGAAGGCCCTCCACAAGGCGCAGGCGGGGCTGCTGAAGAAGGGCTATTCCCTGAAGGTCTAAGACTGTTACCGGCCGCAGCGGGCCGTCGACCACTTCGTACGGTGGGCGAAGGACCTCGACGACCAGAGGATGAAGCCGGAGTTCTATCCGCAGGTCGACAAGACACGCCTGTTCGCGGACGGTTACATCGCGGAGAAGTCGGGGCACAGCCGCGGCTCCACGGTCGACCTGACGATCGTGAAGCTGCCGGCTCGGCCGACGCGTCCCTACGTACCCGGGGAACAACTCGCCGCCTGCTACGGAGCACAGAAGGACCGGTTCCCCGACAACTCTCTGGACATGGGCACCGGTTTCGACTGCTTCGACACGCTCGCGCACACGGATGATCCGCGCGTACAGGGGGTGCAGCGCGCCAACCGGGATCTGCTGCGGGAGGCGCTCGGGGGCGAGGGGTTCGTCAATCTTCCGGAGGAGTGGTGGCACTACACGTACAAGCCTGAGCTCTTCCCCGACACCTACTTCGACTTCCCGATCTCGCGGAGGTCGCTGGGCGGCAAGGGGTGAGTGGTGGCAGGTGAGTTTCTGGCACGGTTCTCCTGGCCCGCCGTGACGGCTTCGTCCGGCCCCGGGCCGGAATGAAGCGCATTCCCGTCCGGGCTGCATGTTGGACCTGGGCTACAGGGCAGGGGTCCCCGAGAGTGCTGGGGCCCCTGCCCTGTGCGTCACGTTCGGTCCGCGCACGGACCGGCCGTGCTGGTGCCCCCGGCAGGATTCGAACCTGCAACCTCCTGATCCGTAATCAGGCGCTCTGTCCATTGAGCTACGGGGGCGGGCGGAGACCCCGGCTATCACCATCCGGGGCCCCCTGTGTTTGAGTGAGCGGGATTCGAACCCGCAACAATCTGATCCATAGTCAGAAGCGCTGCCGTTGCGCCATCACTGTTTGTCCGCTCTATCCTCTGCACGGTTGGGCGGGTTTCAGTTTGAAGACCGAGACGTGTTGCCTTTACACCATCGGGACGCGAGTGCCCCGAGCCAGAATCGAACTGGCATCTCTCGGCGAAATCCCCGCCGGGTAGATCAGAAGAACGTCGGCGTTGCTGAGACTGGAGCGAGAATCTGAAACTGAAGCGCGCGGCTGCCTCTGCCTATTGGGCTACCGGGGCACGAAAGCCCCGGGCAGGTTTCGAACCTGCACTGTCACCGGACACGCGTGAACCTGAGACTCAACTTCAGTCTTCGGCTCCCGGCTCGGGAGCCACCCGAGTGCTCAGCTCGGGAGTCTTGGGGGCGCCCTAGGGCGCCAGGAGGAAGCTGAACACGTCCGCTCCGATGCGGATCTGCTCGGCCTCGTGGGAGTTGGCCTCTTCGCGTGCGCGCTTGACCGCGTCAGCGAGAGCGTCGATGCGGCTGATCAGCTGGTCGCGGCGGGCGGGCGAGAGCGCGCCGCTGAACTTCGTCGTCGCCCAGTGCCCCACGATCTCGTCGACCATGTACACCTCGGTCTGCGCGGGGTGCTTGTCCGTCGCCGGGTAGCGGACCAGCGTCTTGGGCACCTTGCGCGTGCGCGTCGTCTGGACGGGATCCGTGCGCCACCCGCGGGAGTTCTCGTCCGGCAGCCACGCCTCGGACGGATCGAGCGTCGGCGCCTTCGCGACCACGGTGCGCAGGTCGACCAGCTGCTTCTCGAGGAAGAGGAGCAGCGGTACCGGTGCGTCGCTGACGATGGTTACGTCGTCGACCACCACGTCCGCAGAGGCCTCCGTGTTGGCCCGCTCCTTCGTGGCCACCACGTCGAACAGCTTCGTCAGGTGATCGGCCATCCCCGTGAGCGAGTTGTCGACGTTGTTCTGCACGAGTGTCGACTCGGGCGGGAACTGCTCGCCTTCGTCGTCGACCGGCGAGTACTTCCGGCTCAGGCCGGCGAAGAGCGCGGGCTTCTGCAGGTCGTGATAGATCTTCGTGATCGACGCCGCGGTACGGGACTTGATGCCCTTTTCAACGGCGACGATCTGATTCAGCTTGGGCATGCGGATGTCCCTTCGACTTGAGTTTCACAGGGTTGCTGGCGTTAGGGGTCAAGCACGCAGGCGTGAGCGCACCGAGTCCTTGACGTCGCCAAGCAATTCGGTCCTCGTGCCCTGGTCGATGGCGTCGCCGTCCTGGTTGATTCAGAGTTCCATGACCTCCCCTCTCAAAGCCACGGATTATTGAACTGGCGGGCTCACGCCCTGGGGACGCCCTCAGCGGGCCGACCGGGCAGGGGAGTTCGGGGGTGCTCGGGACCAGAGCTCAAGCCCACGGCAACTGCCGATACTCCCTGATCCTCCGCAAGGTGATCAGTAGGTGAGCGAGTCATCGCGCAGTCCCCCGCCGATCTCACCCTCGTTTCCTCGTTCTGCTGCGGCCGCGGCGACCGCTCCGTCTTCATCTCCGCCAAGAAGAAGCCGAAGAAGCCGCGGACCGGCTCCACAGGACCCAGGCACGCCACTTCGTTACGGTGACGGCCATGAACGAGGACATCCGAGGTGCTCAGGCCATCGAGTCGAGGCAAGTGGCAGATGTCTGGACGCGTAGAGAAGTCTGGTGACGCGAGCACGCCCCGGCGACCGTCAATCTCCTGCTTCCTGGAGCTTCGGACGCCGAGATCAATTCCTTGCAGCAGTCACTGGGAGTCCGAGTCCCCGCTGGCCTCAGAGCACTGTGGTCTGGCGGCCGGCCTGGATCCCCATCTGCTCTTTCTGCGCCCATGATCAGTCCTCTGGGCTGTACCTGGACGTCGAGACGGGGAGGATCGGACCGAGCTTCTGCCTGACGGGCCCCGGTGACCGAACCGGCCGCGAGCCGGACACTGGCCGGCCGCCCGTCGCGGCAGCTACAGGAAGGGGTTGACGAGCGCCACCGCGCCCGCCACAACGAAGACACCGCCCATGATTCGGGCCCCGCCCACAGACCTCGGCCAGAGGCGGTACTCGGGGACAAGTTCGTGGAACACCTCGGCCGCGCCTCGGAAGTTGAGAGCGACACTCGCGCCGATGGGGAGGGCGAGCAGGCCCCACACCACGCCGAAGACTGCCCCGCTTGTCACCTGCCGAGCCCCCCTCGCAACGATCTTGAAGTCACCCTAACCGCCGCTTCGCTCCCGGGGGACGTCGCGGCGGCGCTCGATACCGTCGTGCGGCCATCGCTCACCGGCACACCGCATCGCCCTCAGGAACGTGATCACGGTGGGCCAGCGGAGCCGACGGTCGGCGCGATCCGGCCGTGCGTGGCGGACTGTTCTGAGCTTCCGGGCCGTGGCGGGATCTTCTGTGACATGGGGAGGGCGCATCCAGAACCACCCCCGTGGATCCCGGTCGCGCCCTCCCCGATACACGGACGCGAGAGGGGCGCACATGGTTCTGCGGGAAGCCTGACGTCGATCGGTCGGGCGTGGCACACTTCTGACGTTCCGTCAGATTCGCTGCCGGGGAGGAACTGTGGCGCGCACGCGTACACCTGTCGTGGCCGATTGGTTCACCGGGGAGGGGGCCGACTTCCGTCTGCTGGGGACGCGCTGTTCGGCGTGTTCGTCGGTGTTCTTCCCCCGCGAGGACGGGTGGTGTCGCAACCCGGGCTGCGCCGGGGGTGACCTGGCCGAGGTTCCGCTGTCGCCGCGCGGGCGCGTCTGGTCGTACACCGATGCCCGGTACCGGCCGCCCGAGCCCTATGTCTCGGACCGGGAACTTCCCTGGCAGCCCTATACGTTGATCGCTGTGGAGCTTGCTGCCGAGCGATTGGTGGTGCTGGGGCAGGGGGCTCCCGGGGTGCGTGTCGACGATCTGGCGGTCGGCATGGAGGTGGAGGTCTTGCCGGGCGTGCTCGGGGAGGACGGGGACGAGGAGACCGGGACGGCCTGGACGACGTGGCACTGGCGGCCGACGGGGGTGGCGGCATGACGGGGGACGTGGCGGTGCTCGGTGCGGGCATGCACCCCTGGGGGAAGTGGGGGCGCAGCTTCGTCGAGTACGGCACGGCGGCGGCGCGGGCCGCGCTCGCCGACGCGGGCGTGGACTGGCGGGACGTGGGATCCGTGGTGGGCGCCGACACGGTGCGCGGCGGATACCCGGGCTATGTGGCGGGGGCGACGTTCGCGAAGGCGCTCGGCTGGCAGGGCGCACGCGTGACGAGCGTGTACGCGGCCTGCGCGTCGGGCGCCCAGGCCATCGGCACGGCGCGGGCGCAGATCCTTTCCGGCCTCGCCGACGTCGTGCTCGTGGTCGGGGCCGACGCGGCGCCCAAGGGCTTCTTCCGGCCCGCGGGCGGCGACCGGCAGGACGACCCGGACTGGCTGCGCTTCCGGGTTCTCGGCGCGACCAACCCGACGTACTTCGGTCTCTACGCGCGCCGCCGGATGGCGACGCACGGGGACACCTTGGCGGACTTCGCCCGGGTCAAGGTGAAGAACGCGGCGTCGGGCGCGCTGAATCCCAACGCCCGCTACCGCAAGGCGGTGTCGGCCGAGGAGGTCGCCGCCTCCGCCGTCGTCGCGGACCCGCTGCGGCTGCTGGACATCTGCGCCACCTCGGACGGCGGCGCGGCACTGGTGCTGTCCAGCATGGAGTTCGCGCGGCGGCACGGGGCCGCCGATCCGGTCCGCATCCGCGCCGTGTCGACGGTGACGCCGACGTATCCGAACACGGTGCTCGACCTTCCGGACATCGCGACGGACTCGGCCGCCGGCGTGCGGCCCGAGGGGCCCGCCTTCAGGTCCTCCATCGCGCTCGCCGCGTACGAGGAGGCCGGGATCGGGCCCGACGAGCTCTCGCTCGCGGAGGTCTACGACCTGTCCACCGCTCTGGAGTTGCAGTGGTACGAGGACCTCGGGCTGTGCGCGGAGGGCGAGGCCGCGAAGCTGCTGCGCGACGGGGCGACCGCACCGGGCGGCCGCATACCCGTGAACGCCAGCGGCGGGCTCGCCTCCTTCGGGGAAGCGGTGCCGGCCCAGGCGATCGCCCAGGTGTGTGAGCTGACCTGGCAGTTGCGGGGTACGGCCGGGGCGCGGCAGGTGGCCGGGGCCCGGGTCGGGATCACGGCGAACCAGGGGCTGTTCGGCCACGGATCGTCGGTGGTCGCGGTGCGCTGACAGGCAGGTTCGCACGCTGTGTGATCACGCGGGAATGCTGCGTGAACAGTGTGTGAACTGGGACATGTGGGGCTCGTGCGGCGCCATCATGCTGGCGTGCACTCCTGGACGGACCATCTCCGCTTCGCCTTCCAGCCCGTGGTCAACCTGACCACGGGAGCCGTGGCGGCCCTGGAGCTCCTGGCCCGCCCGGAAGCCGGCGACGTGCTGGCGCGGGCCCGGCGCGAGCCCGAACTCGACGGACGGCTGGCCGCGTTGGCGGTCCGAGACGCGGCGCGTCGGGAGACGCTGCTGCCCCTGCACGTGAACGTGTTCGCGGGCACGCTCGCGGACCTGGGCTCACTCGCGGCGCTGCGGGACGCGGTCCGGGCAGCCGGCCGGCTGCCGTGGGAGGTGACGGTCGACGTGTGCCCGCCCTTCACGCACGTGCCGCACCGTGCGCTCCTGGAAGGCGTCGCGGCGGTCCGCCGCGAGGGGTTCCGGATCTGCGCGGACGGCGTCGGGGACGGCGACGTACCGCTGCGACTGCTGGACGATCTGGCGCCCGACCTGATCAAGCTGGACGCGTCGCTGCTGACCCGGACGGCGACGGTGCGGGCCATGCGGACCCTGTGCGAGGAGTCGGGCGCGCTGCTCGCGGTCGAGGGCGTGGAGACGGAGCTGCAGTGCGCCGCGGCCCGGGACGCGGGGGCGCAGCTGGCGCAGGGCGGCCTGTTCGCGCCGCCCGCCCGGCTGCCGATCGCCGAGGTGTACGTGCCCGATCTGCCCGCTCGCACGGGGGCGGCGCGGCCGACGGGGCCCTCGGTGCGGGAGTTCGTGCGGCCCGCGGCCCTGCTGCCCGAGTCGGCGTCGGCCGAGCAGGTCCGCAGGCTGCTCACCGGTGCCCCGGAGGTGTCGGGAGTGCTGCTCGTGGACACCGCGGGGGTGCCGGTGCGGTCGGTGCAGCGGGACCGGTTCCTGCTGTCGCTGTCCGCACGGTACGGGCACGCCCTGTACGCGGACCGGCCGGCGGCGCGGCTCGGCGACCGGCCGCGCACGGTGGGCGCCACGGCGACCGCCTGGGAGGTCCTGGACGTGGTCGCGGACGGCGAGCACACCCGCACCGCCGACGACGTCGCCGTCGTCGACCACGACGGGCGGTGCGTGGGCGTCGTGCGCCTCGCCGACCTCGTACGGTCCCTCGCGGAGAGCCGGGTCGAGGAAGCGGCAGGGCTCAACCCGCTGACCCGGCTGCCCGGTTCGGACGCGGTGACCGGGGAGCTGGACCGCTGGGTGGCGCAGGGGCGGGGATTCGCGCTGAGCTGGCTGGACATCGACGGGTTCAAGCAGGTCAACGACGGTGCCGGGTTCGCGGCGGGCGACGAGCTGATCCGGTCGGTGGGGCGGACGCTCGCGGACACGGAGTCGGACGGGGTGCGGGTCGGGCACATCGGGGGCGACGACTTCCTGGTCCTGGCAGATCCGGAGCGGCTCGATCCGCTGGCGGCCGCGGTGCTGGACGTGCCCTGGTCGGCGGGCGGCCTCGCCGTGACGCTGTCGCTCGCCACCGTGCTGTGCCCGCCGGGCAGCGTGCCCGACCACCGGCAGGCGGCCGCGCACCTGGCCCCGCTCAAGCAGGCCGCGAAGGCGCTGCCCGGGGCGAGCTGGGTGTGCGGGCTCGCGGGTCGCGAGGGCTTCGACGTGCGGCGCGGTCCGGACGCGGCCGGTGTCGTGCCGACGCAGGGGCGGGCGCCCCGCGCTTCGTAGGAGCGGCCTCAAATTCCTTACGGGAGAAGGCAGTCGGGGAGCGATTGCCCCCGGTTAACCGTTGCGGTCCGCGACCTTGACGCTCCAGTACGGCCGGTGAACACTTCCGGGTGTCAGTCGGCATCGCCGCATGTCGGCCCACCGCCGCCCAGGGTCCTTGCCTGCCCTTCCGGCGTTCCCTGCCGGGTTGTGGCAGGTCCGGGCCGCTCCCCCACGCGCGATGACGGCTGCACGGGCACGCTCGTCACGGACGCCGGGCGGGGCGCGGGACCCCTGCCTCCGGTCGAAGCAGCCAGAACCAGCCATGGGAACGCACCCTGCACGGAGGACCGGGGCGGGCGCACTGCCCCGGGCGAGGGCCTAGGAGCCGCCATGAGCAACGGAGACATCTTCGTCGGTGAGGTCATCGGCACCGCAATCCTGATTCTGTTCGGCGCGGGCGTCTGTGCCGCGGTCACCCTCAAACACTCCAAGGCGCGGGCCTCCGGGTGGATCGTCATCGCGTTCGGCTGGGGCTTCGGCGTGCTGGCCGGCGCGTACACGGCCGCGCCGCTCTCCGGCGGTCACCTCAATCCCGCCGTCACCATCGGCATCGCGGTCGACACCGGCAAGTGGGACAAGGTCTGGGTCTATCTGCTCGGCCAGATGGTCGGCGCGATGCTGGGCGCCGTCCTCGCGTACCTGGTGTACCTCGCGCAGTTCAACGCCAACGTCAGCTCGGGCGTGAAGAGCGCCGACGCCCCCGCGGAGGAGGACGGCCCGACCCCGACGCTCGGCATCTTCTCCACGATCCCCGAGATCCGTAACACGGTCGCGAACCTGATCACCGAGATCATCGCGACGATAGGTCTGGTGCTGCCCATCCTCGCGTTCGGACTGACCAAGGGGCTCGGCGAGTCGGGCACCCAGGTCCTGATCGTGGCGCTGCTGGTCGTCGGCATCGGCCTGTCGCTCGGCGGGCCGACGGGATATGCCATCAACCCGGCCCGTGACCTGGGCCCCCGCATCGTGCACCACTTCCTGCCCATCCCCAACAAGGGGACGTCCGACTGGGGTTACGCCCTCGTCCCGGTCGTCGGGCCGCTCATCGGCGGCGCGCTGGCCGGGCTCATCTACAACGTGGCGTTCTGAGGCGCGGCCCCGGCGCCGCTCTCGACAGCCGTCCCTTGCACGACCGTCTTCTCACGAAGGGGTAGTCATGCCCGACACTTCCGTGAAGTACGTCGCCGCCATCGATCAGGGCACCACATCGAGCCGCTGCATCATCTTCAACCAGGACGGCGAGATCGTCGCCGTCGACCAGCGCGAGCACCGCCAGATCTTCCCGAAGCCGGGCTGGGTGGAGCACGATGCCACCGAGATCTGGTCCAAGGTCCAGGCCGTGGTCGCGGGCGCGATCGCCAAGGCGGGCCTGCGGGCCGACCAGTTGAGCGCCCTCGGCATCACCAACCAGCGCGAGACGACGGTCCTGTGGGACCGGGCGACCGGCAAGCCGGTGCACAACGCGATCGTCTGGCAGGACACGCGGACCTCGGCGCTCTGCAACGAACTGGGCGGCTCCGACGGGCAGGACCGCTTCCGTGAACAGACCGGTCTGCCGCTGGCCAGCTACTTCTCCGGGCCGAAGGCCGCCTGGCTGCTCGACAACGTGCCGGGGCTGCGGGCACGGGCCGAGCGCGGCGAGATCGCGTTCGGCACGATCGACTCCTGGCTGATCTGGAACCTGACCGGCGGCACCGACGGCGGCGTGCACGTCACCGACGTCACCAACGCCGGGCGGACGATGCTGATGAACCTGGAGACCCTCCAGTGGGACCCGTCGATCCTGTCCGCGATGAACGTGCCCGAGGCGGTCCTGCCGGAGATCCGGTCCTCAGCCGAGGTGTACGGCACGGCGGTGGGCCAGTTGTCCGGGGTGCCGGTGGCGGCGGCGCTCGGCGACCAGCAGGCCGCGATCTTCGGGCAGGCCTGCTACGACGTCGGCACGGCGAAGAACACGTACGGCACCGGCAGCTTCCTGCTGCTCAACACCGGTAACCGGCCGGTGCCTTCGAAGAGCGGGCTGCTCACCACCATGGGCTACAAGATCGGCTCCGAGGCGCCGGTGTACTGCCTCGAAGGGTCGATCGCCATCACTGGCGCCCTGGTGCAGTGGTTCCGCGACCAGCTCGGCATCATCAAGTCCGCCGACGAGATCGAGACGCTCGCGGCGAGCGTCGAGGACAACGGCGGCGCGTACATCGTGCCCGCGTTCTCCGGCCTGTTCGCCCCGTACTGGCGCTCCGACGCGCGCGGCGTCGTCACTGGCCTGACCCGCTACGTCACCAAGGCGCATCTGGCGCGCGCGGTCCTGGAGGCGACGAGCTGGCAGACGCGTGAGGTCGTGGACGCCATGTACCAGGACTCCGGGGTGCAGATCACGACCCTGAAGGTCGACGGCGGCATGACCAAGAACAACCTGCTCATGCAGCACCAGGCGGACGTGCTCGGGGTGCCGGTGATCCGGCCCAAGGTGTCCGAGACGACGTGTCTGGGCGCCGCGTACGCGGCCGGGCTCGCGACGGGCGTGTGGAACGACCTGGACCAGCTCAAGGCGCACTGGCAGCGGGACGTCGAGTGGAGCCCCGCGATGGACGCGCAGATCCGCGACCGCGAGTACCACAACTGGCGCAAGGCGGTGGAGAAGAGCTTCGGCTGGCACGAGGACGGCGTGTAGGCCCCTCGGAGGCACATCGTCCTTCCGGTGGGTACGCGCGCGTGGTGACGCACGACGTCACCACGCGCGCGTGGACGCGCGTGACGGTGCCGGGTCAGGTGACCGCGGGCTGCCTACGCTGGGCGGCGGCCGCGGCGGCGTGCTCGACGACGCCGATCAGGACGTCCTTCACGGACTCCTTCTCGCGCGCGTCGCACAGTACGACCGGGACCCCGGAGTCCAGGTCGAGCGCCTGGCGGACGGAGTCGGCCGGGTACCGGTCCGCGCCGTCGAAGCAGTTGACGCCGACGACGAACGGTATGGACCGTCGCTCGAAGTAGTCGACGGCGGCGAAGCAGTCCTCCAGGCGGCGCGTGTCCGCGAGGACCACGGCGCCCAGCGCACCGGTCGCCAGCTCGTCCCACAGGAACCAGAACCGGTCCTGCCCGGGGGTGCCGAACAGGTACAGGACCAGGTCCTTGCGGAGGGTGATCCGGCCGAAGTCCATGGCCACCGTGGTGGTGTGCTTGCCCTCGACGCCCTGGGTGTCGTCGACGGGACGGCCCGCCTCGCTCAGCAGCTCCTCGGTGCGCAGGGGTTTGATCTCGCTGACCGCGCCCACGAGGGTCGTCTTGCCCACGCCGAATCCGCCGGCCACCAGGATCTTGAGCGTGACGGGCTCGACGGGAGCCTTGCCGCGCTCGGAACGCCCGAAGATCATGGGTTGTCTCTCCTGCCTCACTGGTGTCGCCGTGCGGGTGCTGCTGTCGGTGGGGCGAGCGGTTGCGGGACGGCGCCGCGGCGGGGCGTGTGCCGCAGGCCCGGGCGCCGACTCCCGCTCCCCGCCGAGGAGTTCCCGCCGCCTCGCCCCGTGGTCCGTCTCCTCAGAGAGCCCTGAGGCCGTCGATCACGTCGCGCAGAATACTCTCGTCGGGCAGCTCCGCGGGGGGTACCGGACGGGTCACGTGAACCAGTTCGTCGTCGACCAGATCGCCGATGAGGACACGGACCACACCGATCGGAAGATCGAGTTCCGCGGCGAGCTCGGCGACCGACTGCGGACTGTCGCGGCACAGGTCGACGATGTCGACGTGCTCCGGCGACAGGGTCTGGTCCGCCACCGGGTCGGCGGCGCGCTGTTCCGCGACGACGACCGCGATCAGATCGAGACGGTGCTGGCCCGCGCTGGTGGTGCGGCCGCGTGTCATGGCGTACGGCCGCACGACGGGTCCGGCCTCGTCGTCGAACCAGTGGTGCGGCTCCTGCGTCCCCTGACCGTCTGCGCTCATGCCAACCCACTACCCTCCGGTGGGCGAATCCGTGCGCGGTGCCGTCCCCAGATGCGCGCCCACCCGCTTGACCAGCAGGGTCATCTCGTAGGCCACGAGACCGACGTCGGAGTCGGCGTCGGACAGCACGGCGAGGCAACTGCCGTCGCCCGCCGCGGTGACGAACAGGAAGGCGTCGTCGAGTTCGACGACCGTCTGCCGGACGCCGCCCGCGTCGAAGTGCCGGCCGACGCCCTTGGCCAGGCTGTGGAATCCGGAGGCGACGGCGGCGAGGTGTTCGCTGTCCTCCCGGCTGAGGTCCTTGGAGACCCCGGTCGGCAGACCGTCCCCGGAGAGCACGAGCGCCTTGCGGATGCTGGCGACGCGTTCGACCAGGTCGTCGAGGAGCCAGTTCAGCTCCCCCGAACCACCGTTCGTGGTGTGCGCGGTGGCCTTCGGTGCGGTCATCGACCGTCCCCCTCAGAAGTTGTTCCCTGTGCTGTGCCGTCGGCGCTCTCGTCGTCGGCGGCGTTCTCCGCCCGGCCGCGCCGCCAGCCGCGCTGGAGCGAGGCCATACGGCTGCGCACCTCGTCGGCGTCCCGGTCGGCGGGTGGTGCGGAGGAGATCTCGTCGCGGCCCGTCGTGCGGTCGCCGCGCAGGTCCGGCCCGTCCTTCAACTGCGGGGCCAGGTTGGCCTGTCGTACGCGGCGGGGCAGGCCACCGGCGGTGGAGTCCGGCGCGGGCGCCTCGGCCGGGGCCGCCGCCGGCCGGGCCGCCTCGACGGCGCGGGCACGACGTCGGGGAAGGTCGGCCGGGGGCGCCGGCGCGATCTCGGCCCGTCGGTCGCCACGGTCGCGGTCGCCGGCGTCGCGGTCGTGCCGCTCGCCCGGTTCGGCGGCGGCACGGTCGCCGTCTCCCGGCCGTGTGTGGCCGACGGGCCTGCCGTGCGAACTGACGAGCTTGGGGGTACGCCGCCGCGGCAGCGGTACGAGGCCGCCGGGCGCCGCGTCGCGGGCATCGTCGTCGGTGTGGCCGGGGTCTCGCCCCGGCCCGTCGTCGGCGGCCTGCTGGTGCTGTTCGCCGGGCACGCCGGCGATGGGGCGGCGCGGGCGGAAGAGGTCGCCGCGCTCGCTGTCCTCGTCCCCCAGGGCTCCGGGGAAGGAGGTCATGTCCGAGGTGGTCAGCGGTGCTTCCAGTTCCACCGGCCCGTCGAGCACGGAGGCCGGCAGGCCGGGCAGCGCCCCGGTCCCGGTGAGCTTCGGGTCCCGGCCGGGCGGGGTCGCGCGGCGGGCCGCGTCGGGCCGGTCGAGGCGGAATCCGGCGCCCTCGGTGTCGGGGGCGTCCGTGAGCAGCGTGTCCGGGATGAAGACGACGGCGGTGGTGCCGCCGTAGGGGGACGGCTGGAGGGAGACGCGGACGCCCTGCCGCTGTGCGAGGCGGCTGACCACGAAGAGGCCGAGCCGGTCGGTGTCGGAGAGTTCGAACTCGGGGGTCTCGGCGAGCCGCAGGTTGGCGTCGAGGAGGGCGTCGGCGGCCATGCCGAGCCCGCGGTCGTGGATCTCCAGCGTGAACCCGTTCGCGACGCGCTCGCCGAGGACCTGGACGGCGGTGTGCGGCGGGGAGAACACCGTGGCGTTCTCCAGGAGTTCGGCGACGAGGTGGGTGAGGTCGGCGACGGCGGGGCCCGTGACGGCGACCCTGGGCAGCCGACGCACCTCGATGCGCTCGTAGTCCTCCACCTCGGCGACGGAGGCCCGCACGATGTCCATGAGCTGGACGGGCTTGCGCCACTGCCGGGACGGGGCGGCGCCGGAGAGGATCACCAGGCCCTCGGCGTGCCGGCGCATGCGGGTGGTGAGGTGGTCCAGGCGGAACAGGTCGGCGAGTTCGTCGGTGTCCTCGGTCCTGCGCTCCATCGTGTCGAGCAGGGTCAGCTGCTTGTGGAGGAGGACCTGGCTGCGGCGGGCGAGGTTGACGAAGACCTCGGAGACGCCGCGGCGCAGTTCGGCCTGTTTGACGGCGGCTTCGACGGCGGATCTCTGCAGGGTGTTGAGGGCCTGGCCGACCTGGCCGATCTCGTCCCTGTCGTAGTCGAGGCGCGGGGCCTCGGTCTCGATGTCGACCTCCTCGCCGGCGGCGAGGCGGCGCATCACGCCGGGCAGCCGCACACCGGATGCCTCGTGGGCTTCGAGGCGCAGTCGGCGCAGGTCACGGATGAGGCTGCGGCCGATGCGGACCGACAGGAACAGGGAGAAGAGCAGCGCGAGGAGACCGAGGACACCGGCGATGCCGGCCCGCAGGAACACCTTGACGGCGACGGGTCGGGCCCGGTCCTGGTACCGCTCGGCGGCCTCGGTGTTCCGGTCGGAGAGTTCGGCGAGGACCGGCTCGGACGCGGCGTCCCAACTGCGGGCGGTGACGCCCTTGGGGGCGCCCGGCGCGCCGTTCGCCACGGCCTTCTCGGCGGTGCGCAGCGGATTGGTGTCCGGGCTCTTCCAGTACCGCTCGAAGCGGGCGCGCTCGTCATCGGGGAGCAGCGCAAGGCTGCTGTCGTACAGCAGGGAGCGCTGGGCGATCAGGTCGGAGACCTGGCGCAGCTCTGCGCGGTCGAGGCGGCGGGCGACGAGGCCGGAGCCGACCAGCGCGTCTTCCTGGGAGAGAAGTTCGCGGGCCTCGATGACGCCGACGAGGGCGCGGCCCTGGCGCTCCGTCTTCGAGTCGTCGAGGGCGGTGATGTCGAGCAGGAAGTCGTACGTCGGCTCGATGAGCCGGGTGTAGAAGTCGAGGGCCTGGGCGCGGGTGACGGTGCCCTCGTCGACGTTCCGGCGCAGCGACTCGATTCCCTCGAAGCCCTCCACGACGGTGTCGAGGGTGGCGCGCGCGTCCCCGTCCATCTCGCCCCGGACGTCGCCGTCGCGGGCCTTCTCCTTGATCTCGGCCATCGCCTCGTCGGAGGCGCTGCGCCGGGTCCGCAGCGTCGACTGGGCGTCGGAGGCGCGCGGGTCGGCGAGGTAGACGAGGGTCTGGCGGCGCTCGTCCTGGAGGACGCGGCCGGTGTCGGCCAGGGGGTAGCCGATGGCGTCGGCGACCTTGTCCGCCGAGATCAGTTGTACGGCGGCGCGGCCCGTGATGACCGAGGCGAACACCCAGATCGCCGTCAAGGACAGCAGCGGCACCAGCAGCAACGCCACGATCTTCCTGCGGATGGACTTCCCGCGAAAGCGCATGGCCTCCCCCAGATCGGCCCCGTGCGGTCAGGGGCACACATGTGCGTCAACAAACGGCGCGAGCCTACTACTGAGACATGAACAACTCGAAGGCCTGTCCGGATGCAGTTCGCCTCAACAGCGGTGCGGACGTCCGGAGTTGTCCGGTCATTGGGGGAGATTGCAGGCCGGAATTCGTAGGGTCCAGAGCGATCACAATCAGCCTTGATCGGTGGCCGGTTGGCCGGAATCCCTCTCTTTTCGGCATCGGGTCAGGACACTTGGCCGAATTCGGGAATCTTCCGGAGCTCTCGTTCGTCCTACCTCCAGGCGGTACGAGGGGCAGCACGCGGAAGCCGAGCAGGCTGCGTAAAGCGGAGCAAACCGGGCAGTCACTGTGCAGGGCCGATGCGGGGGCATCGGTTCCGAAGGCCTGGGAGCGGTGGGGAGTGACGTGGTGATGGGTGAAGCGGGGCGACGGGAGTTGTGGGTCGACGAGCCGGCGAAGCGGCGGCGGATGCCGGACCCGGTCCGCACGGCCGCGGTGCGAGCGGTGCTCATAGTCGCGCTGACGCTCATCCAGGCGATGGTCGCGGTGCTGTGCTCCCTGACCGAGTCCTGGCTGGCGTTCCCCATGGTGCTGAGCAGCGTGGGGAGCACGGTGGTGGCGACCTGGGGCGTGCTCGACGTCTGGGTGACGCGCCAGGTGTGGAACCAGCGGCACGGCGTCGTCTCGGTCCCGGCGAGCACGGCGCGCCGACTGCGCAAGGAGCGCCGGCAGGCCCGCCGGTCCGCCCGGCGGGCTCCGGAGAACATACGAGGGCGGGGCAGGACCGGGCAGTTGACGCATACGTGACGCTCGCGGGCCGGGCAGAGGTCAGATCGCGCCGACCGCTCCCACGACGGCTCCCGGTGTCGGACGGGTCTCCGCGCGGGCCAGTTCGCGGCGGATCCGGGTGAAGGGGCGGGGCATGTCGAGGGCGAGGGCGGCGGTCACCGTCCCGTCCCGCTCGTAGTGCGCGAGGAAGCGGCCGTCCTGCGGTGAGCCGCTGACGATCCGGACGGTGTCCCCCGCGCGCCGCCGCCCGGCGTACTGGATGCGGCAGCCGTACTGGTCGGACCAGAAGTAGGGCAGCGGACGAGCGTGCTCAAGGGTGCGCCCGGCGAGCAGATTCCGTACGGCCGCGCGGGGTTGGGCGGTGGCGCTGGTCCAGTGCTCGGCCCGCACGCCGTCGGCCCTGGCCACGTCGCCGACGGCCACGACCTGGGGAAGAGAGGTGACGCAGCCGCCGTCGCAGAGCACGCCGTCGCGCACGGCGAGCGTCGAGCCCGCCAGCCAGCCGGTGTTCGGCACGGCGCCGATGCCGACGACCACGACATCGGCGGGCAGCACCCGGCCGTCGGCGAGGGCGACGCCGGTGACCCGCGGGCCGGGCCCCTCCCCCGGCTCCGGGCCGACCCGGCTCGCTTCCCGCAGCCCGGTCACTCCCACGCCGGTGAGGAGACGGACACCGCCTCGCTCGTGCAACTGGGCGCAGGCACGCGCGAGTTCGGGTCCGAGCTGAGGCAGCAGGGGCAGTGGGGCCGCCTCGACGACCGTGACGTCGTGGCCGAGGGAAGCACAGGACGAGGCGGTCTCGGCACCGATGAAGCCGCCGCCGATCACCACGACGCGCTGCCGACCGCCGTGCAGGTCGGCGCGCAGGGCCCGGGCGTCGTCGAGGGTGCGCAGGGTGTGCACACCGGCCGGTGCGGGACCGGGCAGCCTGCGGGCGCTCGCACCGGTGGCGATGACGACGCCGTCGCAGCGGACGGTGCCGCCGTCCGCCAGCTCGACCGTGCGGCCGCGGGCGTCGAGTCCGCGGGCCCGGACGCCGAGGAGCCACTCCGCGCCGAGTTCCCGGGTCTCCTCGGGGTCGGACAGGGCGAGCCGGTCCTCGGCGGCGCGGCCGGTGAGGAAGTCCTTGGACAGCGGAGGACGGTCGTAGGGCGCGTGCGGTTCCTCGCCGACGATCACCAGACGGCCGTCGAATCCCTGCGCGCGGAGTTCCCGCGCCGCGTACAGCCCGGCGAGGGAGGCGCCGACCACGGTCACGGTCCTCATGAGGCAGTGCCCTTCTGTTGACGGGTGGGCCCGGCAGGCAGCAGGCGGTCTACGCCGCGCTGTCGGCCGACGCGGCCGGGTGGACGTGGATCACTCCGTCGTCGACGGTCACCCGGTGCGTGCGCACGGGGCGGCGGGCGGGCAGGCAGGTGGGCTGCCCGGTACGGAGATCGAATGAAGCCTCGTGGAGCGGGCATTCGACCAGACAGCCCTCCAACCACCCCTCGGACAGCGAGGCGTCCTGGTGGGTGCAGGTGTCGTCGATGGCGTACAGCTCACCCTCCGTGCGGAACACGGCGATGGGCGGGACGGTGTCGATGCGGACGGATTCGCCCACGGGGAGGTCTTCGAGGCGGCAGACGGGAATCACGGGCCCCCCTCTCGGTCCAGGACTCTTCGGTAACATGATGTTTCACATGGCGCATGAGGGAGCGCTATGCGCAACAGAATCCGGTCGGGCGCCCGCACGCGTCAAGGGCTTCTCGAAGATGCGACCCGGCAACGGGCCGTCAGGTGATGAGAGTTGAGCTATGACCCGCAAGCAATCGCAGGTTGAGCCGGATGCGCCGGATGCGCCGGTCTCGGAGAAACAGCCCAGGGGAACCAGCGGCGCCGTCCAGTCCGTGGACCGCGCCGTGAGCGTCCTGGAGAGCCTCGCGCGGCACGGAGAGGCCGGAGTCACCGAGATCGCCGACGAGTTGGGCGTGCACAAGTCGACCGCGTTCCGGCTGCTCGGCGTGCTGGAGAACCGGGGCCTGGTCGGACAGTCCAAGGACCGCGGCAAGTACTACCTGGGAGCCGGGGTGCTCCGCCTCGCGGGGGCGGCGGCCGTGCGCCTGGACATCTCGCAGGAGGGCGGCCCGGTCTGCCGCGAACTCGCCGACGAACTGGGCGAGACCGTGAACATCGCGGTGCTCGACGAGGACATGGCGGTCAACATCATGCAGGCCCGCGGCGCCGCCTCGGTCACCGCGCAGAACTGGCTGGGCCGGCGCACCCCGCTGCACGCCACGTCCAGCGGAAAGGTGCTGTTCGCGCAGCTCCCGCCGGTGCTGCGGGAGGGGCTGCTCGCGCGCACGCTGCCCCGGTTCACCGCGCACACGATCACCGGCACGACGGCGCTGCGGGCCGAGCTGGAGGCGGTCGAGGACCAGGGATTCGCCGTGGCCGTCGAGGAGTTGGAGCTGGGGCTCGCCGCGGTGGCCGCGCCGGCCAGGGCGCACGACGGCAGGGTCATCGGGGCGATCAGCGTCTCGGGGCCGGTCTTCCGGCTCACCGAGGAGAACCTGCCCGCGCTCGCCAAGCGCACCGTGGCCGCCGCCGCGGAACTCTCCCGGCGGATGGGGCACGGTCTCTGACCGGACCGCACCGTTTTACAAAGGCTTAACTCCAGCCCCCCGACGGAGCCTTCACGGGGTCTTGACGGGGTCCTGGCGGCCTTCCCACTATGGCTCCCATCGCCTCGCGTCGTCTCTCATCGCGCAACGCATCCTGTATTGCGCAACAGCAGAGGAGTTGGGCCTATGCGCGACAACGTGGTGTCCCCGGTCCGAGCGAGCAACACCGCCACCGCCGACTCCCGGATCGTCATCATCGGCGCCGGCATCGTCGGCTGCGCGCTCGCCGACGAGCTCACCGCCCGCGGCCGGCACGACGTCACCGTCCTCGAACAAGGTCCGCTGCCCGCCCCCGGCGGCTCCACCTCGCACGCGCCCGGGCTCGTCTTCCAGACCAGCCCCTCCAAGACCCTCACCGCCTTCGCCCGGTACACCGTCGAGAAGTTCAACGCCCTCGAGGTGGACGGACTCCCCTGCTTCAACCCGGTCGGCGGCCTGGAGCTGGCCACGACCCCGGAACGCTGGGCAGACCTGCACCGCAAGGCGGGCTGGGCGGCGTCCTGGGGCGTCCGGGGCGAGCTGGTCCCGCCCGCCCGCTGCAAGGAGCTGTGGCCGCTGATCGACACGTCGACGGTGCTCGGCGGCTTCCACACCCCCGACGACGGTCTGGCCCGCGCCCTCCTCGCCGCCCGTGCCCAACTGGAGCGCGCCCGGCGGCGCGGCGCCCGCTTCCTCGACCGGCACACCGTCACCGGAATCGAGCAGCAGGACGGCCGCGTCACCGCCGTGGTCACGGACCGCGGCACCTTCCCCGCCACGCACGTCGTCTCCGCCGCCGGATTCTGGGGCCCGGTCATCGGCCGCATGGCGGGCGTCGACGTCCCCCTGCTCCCCCTCGCCCACCAGTACGCGAAGACGAAGCCGCTCCCCGGCCTCAAGGGCGTGAACGACCCCCGCACCGAAGCCTCGAAGCCGATCCTCCGCCACCAGGACCGCGACCTGTACTTCCGTGAGCACACCGACCGCATCGGCATCGGCAGCTACGCGCACCGGCCGCTGCCCGTGGACCCGTTCGCGGTCCTCGCGTACGACGAGGCGCGCGCCCGGGCACAGGACATGCCGTCGTCGCTGCCGTTCACCGCGGAGGACTGGGCGCCCAGCTGGGAGGACAGCCGCGCGCTGATCCCGGCGCTGCGGGACGCGGAGATCGAGACGGGCTTCAACGGCGTCTTCTCCTTCACCCCCGACGGCATGCCGGTCCTCGGCGAGGCGCCCGAACTGCGCGGCTTCTGGCTGGCGGAGGCGGTGTGGGTGACGCACTCGGCGGGGGTCGCGAAGGCCGTCGCCGAGTGGATGGTCGACGGTCATGCGCAGACCGACCTGCACGAATGCGATCTGCACCGCTTCGAGGACGCCCAGCGCTCCCCCGCCTACGTCCAGGACCGGGGCGCCCGGCAGTTCGTCGAGGTGTACGACGTCATCCACCCGCTGCAGCCGATGGACCACCCGCGTCCGCTGCGCGTGAGTCCCTTCCACGCCCGGCAGCGGGAGCTCGGCGCGTACTTCCTGGAGGGCGGTGGCTGGGAGCGGCCGCACTGGTACGAGGCCAACGCCCACCTCGTCGTACCCGGCGGGCCCGAGCGGGACGCCTGGTCGGCCCGCCACTGGTCGCCGATCGCCGCCGCCGAGGCCAGGGCCACCCGCGAGAGGGTCGCCCTCTACGACATGACCCCGCTGCGCCGTCTGGAGGTCACCGGCCCGGGCGCGCTCGCCTTCCTCCAGCGCATGACGACCAACAACGTCGCGAAGAAGCCGGGCGCGGTCACGTACACGCTGCTCCTCGACGAGAAGGGCGGCGTCCGGTCCGATCTGACGGTCGCCCGGCTGGCGCCCGACCACTTCCAGGTGGGCGCCAACTCCCCCGCCGACCTCCACTGGCTGCGCCGCCACGCGCCCGCCGACGTCCACCTGCGGGACGTCACGTCCGGCACCTGCTGCATCGGCGTGTGGGGGCCGCTCGCCCGCGACCTCGTCCAGCCGCTGACCCGCGACGACTTCTCGCACGAGGGCTTCGGCTACTTCCGTGCGCGGCGGACGCACCTCGGGCACGTGCCGGTCACCGCGCTGCGGGTCAGCTACGTCGGGGAGCTCGGCTGGGAGCTGTACACCACCGCCGATCTCGGGCTGCGCCTGTGGGACACGCTCTGGGAGGCGGGCCGGGAGCACGGGGTGATCGCCGCCGGACGGTCGGCGTTCAACAGCCTGCGCCTGGAGAAGGGCTACCGGGCCTGGGGCCAGGACATGACCGAGGAGCACACACCGTACGAGGCCGGGCTCGGCTTCGCCGTCCGGCTGGACCGGGGGGACTTCCTGGGCCGCGCCGCCCTGGAACAACTCCCGCCCCCGACACGGAGGTTGACCCCGCTCCTGCTCGACGACCCGGCCGCTGTCGTCCTCGGCAAGGAACCGGTGTACGTGGACGGCGCCCCGGCCGGCTACGTGACCAGCGCCGCGTACGGCTACACCCTCGGCCGCTGCGTCGCGTACGCCTGGTTGCCGCCGCTGACCGCGGGCACCGCCGTGCGCATCGCGTACTTCGGCGAGAAGGTGCGGGCCACGGTCGCCGACGAGCCGCTGTTCGACCCGAAGATGACGCGCATCCGCCGCTGACGCCCCTCAGGAGACCGCCGATGCCCCCCGTGCCGACGACACCGACCGGCCCCAGCCTGATCGCCACGCTCCCGGGCCGCCACTACACCGATCCGGGACTCTTCCGCACCGAGCAGGAGCGGATCTTCGAGCGCATGTGGTTCTGCGCGGTCCGCTCGGGCGACCTCGACCGGCCGGGCGCCTACCGGACCGTGCAGGTCGGCCGCGAGAACGTGCTGGTCACCCGCACCCGCACCGGCGGTCTCAGGGCGTTCCTCAACGTCTGCCGCCACCGCGGCGCCCGCCTGTGCACCGAGCCGCAGGGCCAGGTCCGCCGCAGCCTCCAATGCCCGTACCACGCCTGGACGTACGACCTCGACGGCCGGCTGATCGCCGCGCCCAACCTGGTGAAGATGCCGGACGTCGACCGGTCCGCGTACGGCCTCGTGAGCGTCGCGCTGCGCGAGTGGCTCGGCTACGCGTGGGTGTGTCTCGCCGACGCACCGCCATCGTTCGAGGAGACGGTGATCGGCGCGGCCGTCGAACGGCTCGGCGACGTGGCCGCCATCGAGCGGTACGGCACCGAGGGGCTCGCCCTCGGCCGACGCATCACGTACGACGTGAAGGCGAACTGGAAGCTGATCGTCGAGAACTTCATGGAGTGCTACCACTGCGCGACGATCCACCCCGAACTCACCGAGGTCCTCCCGGAGTTCGCGGACGGCTACGCGGCCCAGTACTACGTCGGGCACGGCGCCGAGTTCGGCGACGGGGTGAAGGGCTTCACCGTCGACGGGAGCGAGGGGTTCGGGCGGCTCCCGGAGATCGGCGACGACCACGACCGCCGCTACTACGCGATCACGGTCAAGCCGACGGTCTTCGTGAACCTGGTGCCCGACCACGTGATCCTGCACCGGATGTTCCCGCTGGCCGAGGACCGCACGGTCGTCGAGTGCGACTGGCTGTACGCGCCGGACGTCGTGGCGTCGGGCGCGGACGTGTCGAAGTCCGTCGAGCTGTTCCACCGGGTCAACGCCCAGGACTTCGCCGCGTGCGAGCGCACCCAGCCCGCCATGTCGTCCCGGGCGTACCGCGACGGCGGCGTCCTCGTGCCGACCGAGCACCACATCGGGATCTTCCACGCGTGGCTGCTGCGACAGGTGGACGCCACCGACGACGCCCGGCCCTAGCCCGCCTGCGTCTGCTCCGCGGGCCGCTTGTACATCCGGGTCGCGGTGATCTCGCCGTGCACCGTCTCCCCCTCCGGATCCTGCTGCGGCAGCCCCGGGCGCAGGTGCTCCTCCACGCTGATGTACTTCAGTCCTGCCCGCAGGTCCGCGTCGTTGCGCAGCCGGATCACCAGCGGGAACTCGGCGAGCGCCGTCGTGTCGAACAGCCCGGTCGTGTACAGGAGCTGGACGCCCAGCGCGTCGGACACGGCGCGCTGGAGCTCCAGCAGGTACGTGGCGTTGGCGCGGCCGATCGGGTTGTCGAGGAACAGGGTGCCCGCGTGCCGGTGCTTGTCGCGGCCCCGGTCGTTCGAACGGAGCGCCGCCATCGTGCAGTACAGCGCGATGGCGGCGGTGAGCAGCTGGCCACCGGAGAACACGTCGCCCATCTGCCCGACCGGCACCCGCTCGGCGCGCAGCACCGCGTCCGGCTTGAGGATCTCGACGGCGACGCCCTTGGGCTGCAGGGCGGCGCTGACGCCGCGCAGCAGCAGGGACATGCCGTCGCGCCGCAGGTCGGAGTTCTTCTTCACGGCGGAGCGGGTCGCCTCGTCGATGACCTCGCCGAGCCGCTCGGTGAGAGTCGCCTGGTCGGGCTCCTCGAAGCGGATCCGCAGGAACTCCTGCCCCGACCACTCGCCGAGTCCCTCGGGCAGCCGGGAGAGCCGCTGGGCGGAGCGCAGCGTGGCGAGCGCGGACTCGACGAGTCCGCGCAGACGGTCCACGATCGAGTCGCGGTTGCGCTCCAGCTGCGCCAGCTCGTCGGTGAGGACGCGGAGCCGGGGCGCGAACGCGTCCGCCCACTTCTGCGCGTGCTCGGGCAGCGCCGACGCGGGCAGCTCGCGGATCTGCTGCCGCGCGGGGGTACGCACCTGCTCGTACCGGGTCGCGTTCGCGTGCCGTACGAGGATGTCGCTCGCCTCGCGGACCGCGGCCTCGGCGGCGGACAGGTCGGCGGCGCAGCCGCGCAGGGAGCGGCGGGTCTCGGCGGCGGCCGTGCGGGCCTCCTCCAGGCTGCCCGGGTACGGCTCCGGCTCGTCCTGGTCGTCGGTGTCGGCGGTGTGGTCGCGGAGCAGGTCGCGCAGGAGCGCGGCCGTCTCGTCGAAGCCCCCGGTGCCGTCCTCCGCGGTGCGGTGCTCGGCGAGCAGTTCGGCGTGGGCGCCGCGGGCGGTCTGCAACGCCTCGGTGCGCGTGGCCAGTTCGGTGGTGGCGGTGCGCAGCAGCGACTGCGCGTGCTCGGTGTCGCGCGGTGCGAGGTCGTCGGGCAGCTCGGTGTGGGCCTCGCCGTCCTCGGGCGCGTGCCGCTCGGCCTCGCCGCGCAGCCGGCCGAGCTGCTCGCTGGCGGTGGAGGCGCGGGTCTCCAGGAGCTGGACGTGCTCCTCGGCGCGGGCCGCGGCGGCCTGCCGGGACGGGCCGTCGGAGCCCTCGGGCGACTCCAGGAGCGTGGCGGCGCGGGTGCGCACCTTGTTCGTCAGCCGGTTCAGCTCGGCGAGCGCGGCGCTCTCGTCGCTCTCGGCGCGCGCCTGCTCGGCCCGCAGGTCGGCGCCGACACCGACCTTCTCGTACACCTGGGACGCGGCCCGGTACGCCTCACGCAGCGCGGGCAGCGACGCCTTGGGGGCCTCGAACTCCGGGCCCACGGGAACATCGTCGGGGGCGCCGGCGATCTCGGCGCGCTCGGCACGCAGCGTGCGGGCGGTGCGGTGGGCGTCGTCCGCGGAGCGCTGGGCGGCGCGGCGGTCCTCGTCGGCGGCGCGTGCGTGGTCCAGGCAGGACTGGGCGCGGGCCTCGAACTCGACGGCCTCGTCGGCGAGTTCACGGACCTTCGCCTGCCAGGCGGAGCGCTCGCGCAGCCGGTAGGCGAGGCCGGCGAGCGCGTCGGCGGCGCGTCGTGCCTTCTGCGCCGCCTCCTGCCGCTCGTCCCGCACCCGGGACGCCTCCGCGGCGGCCTCGTCGGCCTCGGCGCGCACGGTGCGGGCCTCGGCGAGCTCGGCCTCCGTCTCCTCCGCGAACGTACGGGCCTCGTGCGCGGCGCTGGCGAGTTCGGCGAGGCGGCCGGCCGGGCAGCCGGAGCGCCAGGAGGTCAGGCGCGCCGCGAGCTCGCGGTCCTTGGCGAGGCGGCCGGCGAGCGCCCTGATGTCCTCGTCGCGCTGCGCGGCGCGGCTGCGCAGGGCCTGGCGCTCCTCGTCGGCGGCGTGCTCGTCGTGCATCGCCGGGTTCGGCGGGACGAGGAAGACCGCCTCGTCCGACGCGTTCTCGGCCGGGGTGGGCGCGAGCAGGGCGGCGGCGGTGCCGACGGCGACGGCGGAGCGGGGCAGCAGCGCCGCGCCGGCGAGCACGTCGCGGGCCCGGACGTGGGAGGCCGGGTCGGTGATGATGACGCCGTCGACCAGCTCGGGCCGGGCCGCGAGCACGCGCGCGTGGTCGGCCGGGTCGACGGACTGCGCGAGGTAGCGCCAGCCGGGCAGGGCGGGGACGCCGTGCTCGCCGAGGAACTCGACCGTGGCCAGGACGTCCGGGCCCGGCGGCAGCAGGCCGCCGTCGCCGAGGGCGCCGAGGATGCGGGAGTCGTCGGCGGCGGCCGTGCGCAGCTCGAACAGCTGCCGCTCGGCGGAGGCGACGGAGTCGTCGAGGAGGGTCTTGAGGTCGTCGGCGGCGCGGTCCACGTCCTCGGCGGTCAGCGGTGCGTCGGCGGACGCGGTCCGCGCGCGGACGGCGCCGGGGAATCCGGCGCTCGCCGGCCCGCCCGACGGGCCGCTCACGCCGAGCAGTTCGGCGAGGCGCTCCTCGGCGGCGAGGGACGCGGCGGCCCGCTCCTCCGCCTCGTGGGCGTGCTCGGCGGCGCTCGCGGCGTCGGCGGCGCGGGCGGCGGTCAGCTCGGCGCGGGCCTCCGTCGCCGCGGCCTCGCGCGCGTGCTCGGTCGCCCGGCGGGCGGCGTCCCGGGCGGTGTCCCAGGCGGCGACGGTCGTCTTCTCGGCGTCGGACGCGGCGAGCGCGGCGCGGGCAGGGTCGGCGTCGGGCGCGCTGTCGTCGAGCCAGCCCGCGCGGACGGCCTCGGCGGTCTCCTGCTCGACCTCGGTGAGGCGCTGGCGCAGGTGGCCGAGTTCGCTGCGGGCGCGCTGGGTCTCGGTGGCGGCGGCCGTCGCGTCGCGGTGGGCGGTCTCGCCGGCTTCCTGGAGGACGGCGGAGCGCTCCTCCTCGTCGTTCGCGTGGGCCTCGGCCTTCTCGGCGGCGCTGTGCAGGGCGCGGACGAGGTCGGAGGCGGCCTTGGCGCGGGCGGCGAGGGCGGGGGCGGCGTCGCGCTCGGCCTCGCGGATGGCGACGGCCACGCGCGCGGAGCGGTCGGCGGCGGCGCGGTGGCGCAGCACGGCCTCGGCGGCCTGCCAGGCGGAGTGCAGGGTGCGGGCGTCGGCCAGCTCGCGCTTCTGCGCGGCAGCGGCCTTCTCGGCTCCGGCGAGCGCCAACGAGGCGTGCCGGTAGGCGAGTTCGGCGGCGATGAGGGAGCTGCGCTCGCGCGCGGACTCGGCCTCGGTGACGGTGTGGGCGGCGGCCGTGACCTGCTCGGCGAGGTCCCCGGCGCGGCCGCGCTCCACACCGGCCCGCGCGGACAGGCGCCGGGCCAGGGTGCGCGTGCGGCGCTCGGCGGCGGTGTGGATGTCGCGCGCGCGGGAGCGGGTGTCGGCCGCCTCGACGATGCGGGTCAGCAGATCGACGGAGCCGGCGGTGAAGTCGCGCTCGGCGATCAGCTCGGCGCGCCGTCCCAGCTTGTTCCCGAACCCGCTGACCAGGTCGGCGAGGCCGTCCGTGTCGCGGGTGTCGGTGACCGCCCGCAGCAGCAGGTCGGTGAAGTCGGAGTCCTTCTTCACGGCGAAGAGGCCGGCGGCCTCGCCCTCGTCCGCGTTCATCTCCCGCTGGTAGCGGAAGAGTTCGGGGTCGAGGCCCAGGTCACCGAGGTGCTCGTTCCACCGGTCGTGGATCTCCTCCCAGTTCACCTCGAGGTGCGGGTACGCCTTGCCCGCCTCGGTCAGCGCGTCGCGGAAGCCCTTCATGGTGCGCCGCCGCCCCTGCGCGCCGGAGGCGCCCTCGACGGCGGGCCGCACGGCCGTCGACTCGGCGACGGGCAGCGAGTCGAGGCTCATGCCGGGGCCCGGCCGGAAGGAGTACCAGGCCTCGGCGAACTTCTTCGGGTCGTTCGAGACCTGCCGCCCCCGCCACTCGCTGACCTTGCCGACGACGACGCACTCGCCGGTGAGGGTGTGCTGCCACTCCAGGGCGACGTGTCCGCAGTCGTCGGCGAGCAGGAACTTGCGCAGCACGCCGGAGCTGGCCCCGCCCAGCGTGTTCCGGTGGCCGGGCAGCATCACCGAGAAGATCAGCTTGAGCAGGACCGACTTGCCGCCGCCGTTCTCCAGGAAGAGCACGCCGGCCGGGGCCGGGCGGCGCGGCGGGCCGACCGGCTCGTCCTCGAAGAACTCCGCCTGGGTCGGCGCGGGGTCGGGCACGGGCGCGCCGACGCCCCGCAGGTCGAGCACGGTGTCGGCGTAGCGCGCACCGGCGGGACCGATCGAGAAGAGGCGAACCCGGGACAGCTCGTACATGGCGGACTCTCGTGGTAGGTACGGAAGGTGAGGCTTCTGCGGGCGGCGGGCGCTACGAGTGGAACGGCAGGCCCGCGTCGGCGACGAGCTCGCCCGCGTCCTCGTCCATCGGCGGCGCCAGGGTCGCGGTGCCGTCGGTGACGGGCACGACGCCCAGGTCGAGCAGCTCGGCCATGGCCGCGGTGCCGGCCATGTCGCGCACCTGCAACTGGTAGCGGGCGGTGGTGCGGTACGTGCCGCCGCCGTCGTCGCCGGTTCTCTGCAGGAAGCCGGAGTCGGTGAGGAACGCGACGGCCTTGCCGACGATGCCGGTCGTCGAACTGGCCAGCCTGCGGGTGTCCTTGGTGGCTCCCGTGGAGCTGCGCCGGGCCCAGATGCGCCAGGCCGCCTCCAGGCCCGGTGCGTCGGTCGCCGGGTCGGTGTTCTCGCCGTGCTCCTCGGCCTGCTCCTCCAGCTTCCGGCAGGCCTGGCGGACGAACGCGTCCACCCCGTTCACACTGACGCGGCCGATGTAGCCGTCGTCGGCGAGGTCCTCGGGGCGGGGGAAGGCGAGCGCGGCGACGGACAGGTGCGCGAGGCCGTGCAGGAAGCGGTCGGTGGAGTCGGCGGCCGTCCGGCGCGCGTAGTCGCCCATGCGGACCGCGAACACGGAGTCCTCGGCGGCGGTCACGGCCATCCCCGCGCGCGGGGACACCTCCAGGACGACGAGGCCGAGTCCGGTGGCGACGGCGTCGGCGAGGCGGGCGAAGGGCGGGTCCTCGCGGTAGCGGCGCAGCAGCTCGGCGTACTCCTGGTCGCGGGAGGGCTGGAGCTTGGGCTGCAGGCCGAAGGCGACGAGCCGCGCGGCGTCGGCGGCGTCGGCCGGGGTGACGGGGGCAGCGACCCTGGCCTGGCCCGACGCCTCGGGCTCGCCCCACTCGGCGTGCTCTTCGGGGTGCTCGGTCACGGGCGGTGCTCCTTGGTCGTTCCTACGTACATCCGGTGGCGGGCGGGCATCAGGCCGCCTCCGTCCGGTCGGCGGCCATCCCGGCCGCGTCGAGCAGCGCCGTGCCGACGATGAGGTCGGCGCCGCCGAACTCCGGGTCGTCGAGCTCGGTGCCGTCGTCGACGGCGAACAGCAGCTTCTCCTCGCCCTGCCGGTACGCCGTGCCGACCGCCGGGCTCGCCGCGTGGACCGCCAGCAGGGCGACCAGGTACGGCAGTTCGGCGTCGCGGCCGCGGGCCTCCGCGAGCAGTCCGGAGAGCCGGCGCGGCGCGTCGGGCGGCAGGTCGAGCAGTTCCTTGGCGCCGGCGAGCTGCTGCTCGCTGAACCGGCTGTCGTCCGGCGTCGCGATCAGATCGGGCTCGGGCATCTCGATGCCGAGGTGCTCCCGCTCCTGGGGCGGCGTCAGCAGTATGTCGACGAGGTCGCCCACGCGGACGGAGACCGGTGTCCGCAGGCCCGTGCCGCGTGCGAAGAACGCGTCCGTCACCTTGATCGCGCTCTCCACCGGCAGCGGCAGGAGCGGCGCCACCAGCTGTCCGTACAGGTCGAGGCCCGCGCGCGCGGAGGGCGTGGCGAAGGCCTGCCGGTCCTGCTCGGCGCGGAACAGCGGGCCCGCCTCCAGCAGGCGCGACTGGAGCTGCGTGTGGCGCCGGATGCAGTCCTTCACGATGTCGACCAGCTCGGCGGCACGCCGCTTCTGCTCGGGGTCCTCGGACTCGTCGCGCGCCTTGCGGATGTTCGTCAGGATCGCGTTCTCGTGGCGGTAGCGGTCGGCGACGTGGTCGAGGGCTTCCGCGATCATGTCGGGCACGGCCTCCAGCCAGTCGACGGCGCGCACATTGCGCCGCGTCGCGTCGAGGGCCTTGCGCAGCGTCTCCGAGTACTGCACCGTCCGGTACCTGGCCTGCTCGGCGGCGAGCTGGGCGTCCGCGAGGCGGCCGCGGCTGATCAGCACCTCGAGCTTCACCTCGGCGGCGATCTGCGCGCTGGTGACGTCGGTGTCCAGGGCGCCGACGAGCACATTGACGGCCTCGTCGGTCGTGCGGAGGTAGACGCTGCCCCCGTAGCCGGGGACCTCCTCGATCAACTTGAAGTCGTAGTCACGGCGGACGTACGAGCCGTCCGTCGCGAACGTGCCGTACACGGCGCGGAATCCGCGGTCGACACTGCCGACGTTGATCAGGTTCTCCAGGACCCAGCGGGCGACGCGCTCATGCTCGGCGGCGGGCCGCTGCGGGGCCTGGGCGGCGATGCGGGGCAGCAGGCGAGCCACTATCTGCTCGTGGTCGGCGCCCGTGTCGAAGTCCATGTTCAGGGTGACGAGGTCGATCGCCGAGAGGGCCACCTCCGCCATGCCGTACGTCGAGTACTCGCCCGCGAGGTTGGCCTTGCGCACGTCCAGGTCGTGCAGCGGCGCGGTGCAGGCGAGCGCGCGGAGCCGCCGCGCGAGCCCCTCGTCGGCGGCCGGGCCCGGTGCGGGGCGCGGCCCCGCGCTGAGCTGGGGCGGAGCGGAGTCCGTGGTGGCAGGCGAAGTCACGGAGCACAGACTAGGCGCTGGGTCTGACAACGGTCGAAACGACGCAGATGCCGCCGCCCGCGCGGGCCGTCACGCCTCGGCCGCCACCCGCTGCCCGTACACGTCGACGAGCCCGTCGCGGGAGTCGTCGAGGTAGTCGGCGAGCAGCGCCTCGGCCTCGTCGCGGCGCCCGTCCGCGAGCGTCTCGACGATCTGCTGGTTGCGGGCGAGGTAGGGCTCGTGGAGCCGGCGGGGGTCGTCCACCACGTGGAAGGCGAGGCGGAGTTCGGCGAGGACACTGCGCATCAGTTCGTCGGTGCGCTCGCTGCCCGCGAGGGCGACGAGTTCGCGGTGGAAGTGGATGTTGGCGGTGGAGACGCCCTTCCACTCGCGGGCCTTGGCCGCGCGGCGCCCGTCGGCGACGGCCGCGGCGACCCGGTCCAGCGCGTAGGGCGGTTCGCCGAGGGAGCGCACGACGGCGCACTCGACCATGCGCCGGGTCCGGTAGATGTCCTCGACGTCGTCGACGCTCAGGACGCGGACGAAGACGCCGCGGTTGAGCCGGTGCTCCAGCAGCCGCTCGTGCGTGAGCAGCCGGAACGACTCGCGCAGGGTGTTGCGCGAGACGCCGAGCGCGCCGCCGATGCTGTCCTCCGACAGGCGTGTGCCGGGCGGGAAGAAGCCCTCCGCGATCCGGCTCCTGAGGATGTCCGAGACGCGTTCCGCGGTGCTGGTGCGTCCCAACAGCGCGCGGTCGTCCGCGAGTGCGTTCAGTTCTTCCGTGGCCACGGCCGAATTCAAGCGCAGATACAAGAACGAAACAACGTGGGTATTGAGGGATCGTTCAACGATCCTCTACCTTGGCGATCGGACGCTCCCCGTTCCCGTCCGCTCACGGCTCGGCAGAACGCACCACCACGCACACTCATCCGACTGCGAGGTGCCCCATGAGCACGACTCCACCGACGCCCGGCACAGCCCTCTCCGACCCGGTCGGCGCGCCCGATCCGCAGCCGTCCGCCGAGGGCGCGCTCGGCTGGCTGCGGGATCTCGGCCCGCGCGGCCGCCGCGCCTTCGCGGGCGCCTTCGGCGGCTACGCCCTCGACTCCTACGACTACTTCACGCTGCCGCTGAGCATGGTGGCGCTGGCCGCCTACTTCGGCCTGGACAGCGGCCAGACCGGTCTGTTCACCACCGTCACCCTGGTCGTCTCGGCGATCGGCGGCGCCGTCGCGGGCGTGATCGCCGACCGGATCGGCCGGGTCAGGGCCCTGATGATCACAGTGATCACGTACGCCGTCTTCACCGTCGCCTGCGGCTTCGCCCCCACGTACGAGACGCTCCTCGTCTTCCGCGCCCTCCAGGGACTCGGCTTCGGCGGCGAGTGGGCGGTCGGCGCGATCCTGGTCGCCGAGTACGCCTCCGCCAGGCACCGGGGCCGCACCCTCGGCGCCGTCCAGAGCTCGTGGGCGGTGGGCTGGGCGCTGGCCGCGATCGTCTACACGCTGGTGTTCCAGTTCGTCGACGAGGACCTGGCCTGGCGGGTCATGTTCTGGACGGGCGCCCTGCCCGCCCTTCTGGTCGTGTGGCTGCGCCGCCGCGTACAGGACGCGCCCAAGGCGTCCGAGCAGCTCGGCACGAGTCCCCGCACCGGCTCCTTCACGGAGATCTTCCGGCCCGGCCTGCTGCGCACGACGCTCTTCGCGGTCCTCCTGTCGACCGGGGTCCAGGGCGGCTACTACACGCTCGCCACCTGGGTGCCCACCTACCTGAAGTCCGAGCGGGGCCTCACCGTGGTCGGCACCGGCGGCTATCTGACGTTCCTCATCTCCGGTGCGTTCCTCGGCTACCTGACGGGCGGCTACCTCACCGACCGGCTCGGCCGGAAGCGCAACATCGTGCTGTTCGCGATCCTCTCCGCGGCGAGCATCCTGGCGTACACGAACATCCCGGACGGCGCCAACGGCCTTCTCCTGGTGCTCGGTTTCCCGCTCGGCTTCTGCATGTCGGCCATCTTCAGCGGCTTCGGTTCGTTCCTGAGCGAGCTGTATCCGACCGCCGTACGCGGCACGGGGCAGGGTTTTACGTACAACACGGGACGGGCGATCGGCGCCGTCTTCCCCACGCTCGTCGGCTTCCTCGCGGACAGCTGGGGCGTGGGCGGCGCCCTGGTCTTCGGGGCCATCGGATACGGCCTGGCCGTCGTGGCCCTCGTCGGACTGCCGGAGACCCGCGGGAAGGAACTGCTGTGACCCGTACGCAAGAGCGCACCGCCACCTGGTCCCCGCACCGGGCCCGCGCCCACTTCCGGGCCGGCGCGAGCGCGCCCACGGCCGGCTGGTCGCGCGGCCACACCCAGGCCAACCTGATCGCGGTACCGGCCGACTGGGCCTACGAGACGCTGCTGTTCTGCCAGCGCAATCCGAAGCCGTGCCCCGTCCTGGACGTCACGGACGCCGGTTCCTGGACCACGGTCCTCGCGCCCGGCGCCGATCTGCGCACGGACCTGCCGCGCTACCGGGTGTGGGAGCACGGCGAGCTGGCCGACGAACCGACCGACGTGCTCGGCCACTGGCGCGGCGACCTGGTCTCCTTCCTGATCGGCTGCAGCTTCACCTTCGAGTGGGCGCTCGCCGGGGCCGGGGTCCCGCTGCGGCACATCGACCAGAACAAGAACGTGCCGATGTACGTCACCACGCGCGCGTGCCGCCCCGCGGGCCGGCTGCACGGCCCCCTGGTGGTGTCGATGCGCCCGGTGCCGCCGGACGCCGTGGGGGCCGCGATCCGGGAGAGCTCGCTGATGCCCGCGGTCCACGGCAGCCCGGTGTACCTGGGCGATCCGGCGGCGCTCGGCATCGCGGACCTGGACGCCCCGGACTTCGGGGACCGGGTGGACCGCGCCCCGGACGACATCCCGGTCTTCTGGGCCTGCGGGGTGACGCCCCAGGCGGCCGTGATGGCGTCACGGCCGCCGTTCGCGATCACCCACGCGCCGGGCCACATGTTCATCACGGACACCCGCGACGCCCAGTACCGGGTGACCTAGCGCCTGTGACTCTCCCGTCCGTGCCGGCACGGAACCCGGGAAAGGTCCTCAGGCGGCACTCGGCCGGGGCGCGCCCCGGGGAAGCCGCCAGTCGCCGCCGCGGTCCTCCTTCGACCAGCGCGCGACGAGGTCGGGGACGCGCAGGAAGCAGGCCAGGGCGGTGACCGCCTGGAAGGCGTCGACAGCGCGCCGGGTCATCGGCAGGCCCAGCCGCAGGAGACGCGGATTGACCTCGGCCTGGATCTCGTCGACGAAGGGCCGCAGCACGGTGTCGTAGTTCGCCAGTGCGGTCGGCAGGTCGTCCGGATGCCGGTTGATCTCGCCGGCCAGCACGTGGGCGCCGACCAGACCGCCGGACACCCCCATGCCGCTGTAGGGAGAAGCACAGTGCGCGGCGTCCCCGGCCAGGGCCACGCGACCCTCGGACCAGGTGTCGGTGCGCACCTGAGCGACCTCCTGGGAGTAGAAGAAGGGGCTCGTCCGCATGCCCTCGACGAAGCGCTCGGTCTGCCATCCGGCGTCGCGGAACCGGCTCGCCCAGAACTCCTGCTGCCGCTCGACCGGTTCCCGGTGGATCGCCGAGGCCTCCTCGGACTCCTCCCGCAGCACGAAGTAGACCTGGGTCTCGGTCGGGTTGTGGCTGCGGCGCATGATCTGACGGCCGCCCGGGGCCATGTAGGTGTCCCGGACGGTGCCGTCGGAGGCGATGCGCGGGACGAACCAGTACGCCATGTGGATGCCGACCCGCCAGTACGGGTCGAAGCCCTCCGGGTGGATCGCACGGCGGATGCGCGATCCCTGCCCGTCCGCGCCGACCAGGAGGTCGTACTCGCCGGACGACCCGTCGGAGAAGTGCGCGACGACCCGGTGCTCGTCCTGCTCGAAACCGTCCACACTCTTGCCGAAGATGTACTCGGCATGGTGCCGGGTCGCGTCGTGGAGGATGCGCACCAGGTCGCCGCGCATGATCTCGTACTCGGACGTCAGCGTCTGGCGGCCCCGCCCGGAGGTGTTGGCCATGATCGTCGCCCGGGCCCTGCCGCGGGCGTCGACGAAGGCGACGCCCTTCTCGTCCACGAGCCTGTCGCGGACGGCGTCGAGGAGTCCCATGCGGCGGACGGCCTGGATGCCCTGGCCCCGGAGGTCGACCTGGGCGCCGGTGGCCCGCAGCGCCGGGAAGCGTTCGACGACGGTCACCCGGTGGCCGCCCCGTGCCAGCCAGAAGGCCAGTGCCTGCCCCGCGATCCCGCCGCCGGCGATGAGGACGCGCAAGGATCGCGTTCCCGAACCCTGTGACATGTCCACCACCTCAAAATCTATCAGTGAATGATTCTTTTCCAGCGTCATCTATCAGCGATAGATTGTCAACGTGACGAAGATGAACCGTGAGACCGTGATCGCCGAGGCGCTCAGCCTGCTCGACGAGGTCGGCCTCGATGCCGTCAGCACCCGGCAGCTGGCGAAGCGGCTGGGCGTCGAACAGCCCTCGCTGTACTGGTACTTCCGCACCAAGAAGGACCTGCTCGCCGCCATGGCGCAGGCCGCGATGCAGCCCCATGCGCAGGCACCCCTGCCGGAACCCGGGGACGACTGGCGCGCATGGTTTCTGGAGAACACCCGCGGCTTCCGGCGCACCCTGCTGATGCGCCGCGACGGCGCACGCCTCCACGCCGGTTCCACGCCCGTCGCGGACCTCGACCGGATCCGCCGCAAGATGGCCTTCCTCGTCGGCTCCGGCGTGCCCGAGCGCGACGCGCAGATGGCCATGCTGGCGGCCGGCCGCTTCACGGTCGGCAGTGTCCTGGAGGAACAGGCGGACCCCGGTTCCGGTGCAGGACCGGACCTCCCGGCCGACGCGCCACGCATCGATCACGCCTCGGCGTTCGAGGCGGGCCTTTCCCTCATCGTGGACGGCCTGGCGCCACGCGTCACGCCGTAGAAGGCCGGACCCGCAGGTCCGGCCGTGTCCTGCCCGCGCGAGCCCGCCGCCCTTCCGCGGGCTCGCGCGCGGACCGACGCCCCGCGCGGAGCTACGAAGCCGCGGCCCGCTCCGGCGCCACCGGCATCGGCATCGGCATCGGCACCCCGGGAGCGGACAGCGCCGACAGAGCGGCGGCGACCCCCGCCGAGGCCCGCAGGTCGAGCCGTGCGCTGGTGCCGCGCAGCCCGTGCCGCACCTCGTCCGCGGCCAGCGCGAGCAGCTGCGGCAGCAGGTCGGTGCAGCGCCGGGCGACCCAGCCGGTGCCCGCCGTGGCGAGCCACCAGAATCCGGCCGACCTGGTCGGCGCGGGCCGCTCCGCCGCGGTGCCGGGCGCCGCGCCCCGGGCCGTGCCGGTCGCGGCCAGCACGGCGTGGAACCGGGCGGCGAGGAGCCGGTGGCCGCGCTCGCCCGGGTGGAGGCGGTCGGCGCTCCACAGGGACCGGTCGGCCACCCAGTCGCCCTCCGCGGCGTGCAGATGGACGGCTCCGTGGCGCTCGGACAGGGCGTGGACCACGGAGTTGACCGCATGCTGGCGGCGCGCGAGCGGGCGGGCCAGGGCGCCGGGCAGCCCGAGCAGGACGCCGGGGTCGGGCAGGCACGCGGTGAGCAGCAACGTGCCGCGCTCGCCGAACGCCCCGTAGACCCGGTCGAGTCGGGCGGCCACGGCCTGGATGTCGAAGGTGCAGCGCAGGGTGTCGTTCACGCCGACGACGACGGACGCGACGTCGGGCTCGAAGGCCAGGGCGGCGGGCAGCTGGCGTCCGAGGACGTCGGTGGTCTGGGCCCCGCTGGCGGCGAGGTTCCGGAACTCCACGGGCACGTCGGCGGGCGCGAGCCCGGTGGCGAGGAGCGCCGCCCAGCCGCGCCACGCACCCCCGTCCACCGGATCGCCGATCCCTTCGGTGAGCGAGTCCCCGAGCGCGGCGAACCTGAGCGCCTTCATGTCGCGTCCCTCTCGTGCACGCGCACCGGAGCGTCGTGCGCGGCCAGGAAGGCGCGCACCGCGGCGTCCCATCCGAAGCACTCGGCACGCGCGCGTGCCGCTTCCCGCCGTTGTCGCACGGGCCGCGCGAGCACCTCGCGCACGGCGGCCGCGAACGCCGCGCCGTTGTCCCCGGCCACGGCCCCGGCCGCGCCGACCACCTCCGGCAGCGCCGACGAGGCGCTGACGACGGCCGGCGTCCCGCAGGCGAGGGCCTCCAGCGCGGCGAGCCCGAACGTCTCGGCGGGTCCGGGCGCCAGACACACGTCGGCCGTGGCCTGCAGCGCGGCGAGGGCGTCCCGGTCGGCGACGTGCCCGAGGAAGGTGACCGGCAGCCGCCGGGCCCGGGCCCGCTGTTCGAGCCGCGCCCGCAGGGGTCCGTCCCCGGCCACGACGAGCCGGGCCGGCACGCCCTGCCGGCGCAGCTCCGCCACCGCGTCGAGGCCCGTGCCCGGCCTCTTCTCCACGGAGAGCCGGGTGCACATGGCGAGCAGGACCTCGTCCACGCGCGCGTGCCGTGCGCGGACCCGCTCGTCGGCGAGCTCGGGACGGCAGCGCTTCAGGTCGACGCCGAGCGGAGCGCGGACCACGTTGCGGGCGCCGATCCGCACGAACTCCCGCTCCGCCCACTCGGTGGTGCACACCACGCGCGCGTAGGCGTGCGCGGTGCGGGCGTTGAGCACATCGGCGGCCCGGCGCGCCGCCCGCTCGGGCATGCCCCAGGTGCGCAGCACGCCGTGCGCCGTCTCGTGCGACACCATCACGGCGGGCACCCGTGCGCGCCGCGCCCACTCGCCGGTCCAGCGCAGGGTCGTCCGGTCGGACACCTCGAGACGGTCGGGCCTCAGCTCCTCCAGCAGGCGGGCCACCCGCCGCCGTTCGGTCAGCACCCGATAGCCGCCGGTCGCGGGCAGCGGCGCGCCCGGCAGGGTGATGACCCGCCCCTGCGCCCGCCACTCGTCGGAGAAGCGCTCCCCCGGCACGATCAGCACGGGCGCGTGCCCGGCCGCCCGGTAGCCGGCCCCCAATTCCCGCAGCGCGGTGCGCAGTCCGCCGGAGGCCGGTGCGACGAAGTTGGCGAGCCGTACGATCCGCAGCGCCCCGCTCATGCCGCCACCGCCGTCCGCGCGTACAGCACCTCGGCGTAGTGCTCGACGAGCTGGTCCCCCACGGCCTCCCAGGTGCGTCCCGCCACCGCGGCGCGCCCCGCGGCGCCGTAGGCGGCCCGCAGCCCGGGATCGGCGGCCAGCGCCCACACGGCGTCCCGTACCGCGTCCGCGTCGCCGGGCGGCACGAGCAGCCCGGTCCTGCCGTGGTCGACGAGGTCGAGCGGCCCGCCGGCCGCCGGGGCGATCACCGGCACCCCGCTGGCCATGGCCTCCTGCACGGTCTGGCAGAAGGTCTCGAAGGGCCCGGTGTGCACGAACACGTCCAACGAGGCGAAGATCCGGGCCAGTTCGTCGCCGGTGCGCCGGCCGAGGAACCGGGCGCCGGGCAGCGCGCCCCGCAGGGACGCCTCGCTCGGGCCGTCGCCGACCACGACGAGCCGCACGCCCCGAAGGCCGCAGGCGCCGGCCAGCAGTTCGACCTGCTTCTCGGGCGCGAGCCGCCCCACGTATCCGACGAGCAGTTCCCCGCCGGGCGCGAGCTCGGCCCGGAGCAGGTCGTCCCGCCGCTCCGGCCGGAACCGGACGGCGTCCACGCCGCGCGGCCACAGCCGGACCCGGGGCACCCCGTGCGCCTCCAGGTCCCGCTGGGCCACGGTGGACGGTGCGAGGGTCCGGTCGGCGGCGGTGTGCACGCTCCGGATCCGCCGCCAGGCCGCCGCCTCGCCCGCGCCCACGTACGTCCGGGCGTATCCGGCGAGGTCGGTCTGGTAGACGGCCACGGCGGGGACGTGGTGCCGGGCCGCGGCGGCCATGCCGCGCACGCCGAGCACGAACGGGCTGGCCAGGTGGACGAGTTCGGCGCGGTGCGCGGCCACGGCCTGGGCGACGCGGCGGCTGGGCAGCGCCACCCGCACCTGCGGGTAGCCGGGCAGCGGCAGGGACGGGACGCGGACCACCGGGCACGGGGCTCCGGCGTCCGCCTCGGGCCCGGCGGCGGTGGCCGGGGCGACGACGAGGGGGTCGTGACCGCGGGCGGCCAGGTGCCGTGCGGTCTGCAGGGCGCAGTGCGCCACACCGTTGATGTCGGGCGGGAAGGACTCGGTCACGATGACGACTCGCATAGGGGTGTTCTCGCCGCGCCGGACGTGCCCACGTCAACGTCGATCTTTCCTGCCGAGGAACGTCCCGTGAGTTTCAGCCACCCCACAAAAGCCCGGAGAACTGCGGGAAACAGCGGGAGGCGGCCCCTCCGTGAAGGGGCCGCCTCCCGTACATCAGCCGGTCACAAGGCGGGGGCGTCAGGACCGATCCGGCTGCGTACCGCGGTCTGCACCTCGGCCTCCTCGGCCGGGTCGGCGGCGAGCCGCCGCAGCTGGTCCACCACGCGCGCGTCGCCGGTCTCGGCGTGCCGTGCGGCGATCTCGCGGGTGGACTCCTCGCAGTCCCACAGGCACTCGACGGCGAATCCGGCGGCGAAGGAGGGGTCCGTGGCCGCGAGGGCGCGGGCGGCGTGCCCGCGCAGGTGCGATGACGCGGTCTCGCGGTAGACGTGCCGCAGCACGGGGGCGGCGGAGGCGATGCCGAGCCGCCCGGCCCCGTCGACGAGGGGCCAGAGGGTGGCGGCGTCGGGGCCGTCGCCGCGGACGGCCTCCCTGAGGGCCCAGAGCACGAGTTCGCCGTCCTGGGCGCCGCCCCGGCAGGCGAGCATGCGTCCCGCCGCGGCGCCGAGCGCGTCGGGCCGGTGCGCCCAGCGGCGGGCGCGGGTCACGGTGGCGACGCTGCGCATCCGCTCGAAGCAGTCGACGGCGGCGTCCACGACGGTGCGGGACGTGGCCTCCACGGCGGCCTCGATGAGATCCAGTACGTCGGGGTCGTGGGCATCGGCGAGATAGCGCAGCGCGGTGCAGCGCGCGCCGTCCGTGCCCTCGCGTGCGGCCCGGACGATCTCGGCGCGGTCCTCGGGACCGGCCACGGCGGTCAGACAGCGGGCGGCCGGGACGTACAGGGCGGCTCCGCGGTCGAAGCCCTCCTGCGCCCAGTCGAAGACCGCCTGGACGCTCCATTCGGGCCGCGGGCCCGACGGTCGCATCTGCCGCTGCCAGCGGTCGAACGAGCCGGTCTCCTGGGCGGCACGCACGCGTGCGCCGACCTGGGGGCGCGGATCCTCGGCCCACAGCCGCCAGGGTCGTGGCTCGAACGCGTCGCGCACGGCGGCGGCGAGCTCGGCGGTGCCCTCGGCGTCGGCCGGGAATCTGGCGAGGATCGGCTCGGCGAGGGCCCGCAGGCCCGCGTCGTCGTCGCGCAGCGCCAGCTCGTCCAGGGCCCAGGCCCAGGACCCGCCGAAGGCCGCGTACCTGCGCAGCAGCTCCAGGGCGTCCCGCCTGCCGTACGAGGCGAGGTGGCCGAGCACCGAGAGCGCGAGGCCCGTCCGGCACTCGTCGGTGTCGACGAGGTCGTCGGGATCGAAGAGGTGCCGCTCGATCTCCCCGAGCTCTCCATGGAGGTCGAGGTAGAGGCGGGCGTAGTAAAGGGAGCGGTTCTCCACCTGCCAGTCGTGGCGGGGGTCGCTCAGCACACAGTGATTGAGAGCCGCGAGCGCCTCGTCCCGCGGTGCCGTCAGCGCGTGCAGCGTGCCGTCGCCGCGGCCCCTCTGCAGCAGGCCGAGCAGCGTACCGCTGGGCGCTATGACCGGTTCGAACATGGGAAACAGCCTCACATCAAGCGTCGACGCAACCGGGAACCTGCAACTACCTGGCCACGCGACAACACGTCGGAGCGCCCGCCGTCTCTTGCTTGCTGTAGACCATCTCTCTGCCTCTCGTCCAAGGCCCGAATCCGGGCCGTTCACGGCCCGCGCGGCACGTGGGCACCACCTGCCCCGCCATCGCGTCCGTAAATCACGCCGTCATCATGACCCAGCGGTTCTGCCCGCCGCGACCACATTTCCTGCACCCCCGTTTTGCCTGGTCAGAACCGGTGCCTCAGGAGGCTCCGAAGAGCTCCAGCAGCTCTGCCTTGCCGAACATCCGGGCCGTGTCGACCGCGGAAGGCGTCCCCCCGGCCGGATCGGCGCCGCCGTCGAGCAGGGTCCGGATCACGGTGTCCTCGCCCTTGAAGACGGCCCCGGCGAGCGGGGTCTGGCCCCGGTCGTTGGCCCGGTTCACGTCGGCGCCACGGGCCAGCAGGGCACCCACGGTCTCCGCGTGCCCGTGATAGGCGGCGAGCATGACGAGCGTGTCGCCCCGGTCGTTCGTGAGGTCGGCCGGAACGCCCGCGTCCACGTACCCCGCGAGCGCCTCCGTCTCGCCGCGCCGGGCGAGATCGAAGATCTTCGTGGCCAGCTCCACGACCTCCGGGTCGGGGGCTTCGCTCATCGGTCGAACCGCCTTTCACATCCGTGCCGGTACGGCGGTGCAGCCGTACGAGTGAATCGACAGAGTACTGCCCGCCCGAGCACATGACGCGCCCCCGGCGAGGCAAAGATCACCAACAGTGCGGACGACCGTCCGGCAGCACGCTCGGGTGGCTCACCAGCTACCTGCCGATCGGGTGAATTACTTAAAAAACCACCCATTTGCACCTTTTGTCGTATAGATACATGCTGTGAGCCTGGAAGAACTCATGGTGACTGTCCCCATCAACCAGGAGAACCCTCATGATCCTGTCCATCTCGGGCGTCGTGCTGCTCGGCATCATCGTCTTCCTGTTCTTCCGCAAGGACGGCCTGAAGGCCTCGCACGCACTGGTCTGCGCCCTCTTCGGCTTCTACCTGGCGGGCACGGCCATCGCCCCGAGCATCAAGGCAGGCGGCGCGAGCCTCGCCAGCCTGCTCGGCGGGATCAAGTTCTGACGGCCCACCCACCCGCACACACCTTCAGGAGACCGACGTGGCCAGGCGCCCTCTCCCCCGCATTCTGAGCAACGGCAGCGCCTCGATCGCCCGGAGCCGGGAAATGGCACGGACGGCAGCCGACGGCGCCACCGACGTCCTCCATCCCCTCATCACGATCACTCGTGGACTGCGCCGGCTGGCATCCGCCGGGCGGCGCAAGTGGGCGGACACCCCCAAGGACCGGCGCGGACCGCTGCTGTTCCTGGTGGCCGCCGTGGTCCTGGTCGTGGTGTTCATTCCGTACGGGCCGCTGCTGGCGCTCATCTCCCTGATGGCAGCGGCCGCGTGGAAGGGACGCGACCCCAAGCAGCCGGTGCAGACCGGCCCCGACGAGTCGCAGGTCCAGCGGCTGTCGTCGCTCTACGAAGCGCTCGTGCCCTACTTCTCCGTCGCCGAGGACCCCAGTCCCCTGTATGCCCACGGCGGCGAGTGGGAGAAGGCGTTCGAGACCTACGACTTCGACGGCGACGGCCGCTTCGACCGGCTCGCGATCCGCTACCCCGCCTACTTCACCGACGGCGAGGCCGGATCCCGCGCCCGGATCGAGCAGCTGCTGCACGCGAAGCTCGGCCGCGGGCGCGAGTACCAGTTCGTGTGGGACGAGGAGGCCAACCACCTCACGGTGAACGTCCTCGACCCCCTCCCCACCGACGTCGCCGCCCAGCGCTTCGTCACGGCCCCCGGCGAGACCGTGCTCGGCTTCACCGACGGCACCGGCGTCCAGCGCACGCTGCCCGTCATGGACGGCGACGAGCAGCGCGACGTGCCGCCGGTCGTCTGGCGCACCGGCGTCCGCTCCACCGAGCCCCACCTCCTCGCGGTCGGCCAGCCCGGCAGCGGCACGACGTCCCTCATGCGCTCCATCGCCCTCCAGGCGCTGCAGCACGGCGACGTGCTGGTCATCGAGGGCAGCGGCACGGGCGACTACGCGTGCCTGGTCGGGCGCGACGGCGTCCTCGCCGTGGAGTGCGGCCTCGCGGGCGCGCTCGCCAGTCTCGAATGGGCCGCGCACGAGACGGAGCGGCGTCTCATCGCGGCGAACCGGGCACGTCAGGCCGGGCATCCGACCCCGGACGACATCAAGCGCCCGCTGTGGATCCTGCTGGACCGCCCGAGCGCCCTGGGTCACCTCGCGGCGGCGGACGGCCGCCAGGACCCGCAGACGCTGCTCCAGGTGCCGCTGCGGCACGGCAGGGCGGCGGGCGTGACCGTCGTCGTGGCGGAGCAGTTCGACAGCCTCGACGCCCTGATCGACCCGGTGCGACAGCACACCCGCGCGCGCGTGGTGCTCGGTCCGGCGACCCCCGACGAGTTGATGGACGTCCTCGGCACCCAGCCGCAGACGACCCCGGCCGCCGACGTCCCCCCGGGCCGCGGCTACGCCCGGCTCGGCTCGGGCCCCGTCCACCGGCTCCAGGTGCCGGCCACCCCGGACCCGTACGACGAGGCGACGAGCGAGGTGCACCGCCGGGCGGTCACCGCACTGCTGCCGCAGCGCGTGGCACCCGCCGACAGCACGGAGAGCAAGGGCAGCACCGACAGCGCGGACGGAGACGCGGCCGTCGAGTCGGTCCCCGACGAGGCCGAGGCGCTCGCGGAGCGCTAGAGCCTGTCGTCAGACTCCCGTCGTCGCCCGAAGGGCGTCAGGCGATCAGGGTGCGCGGCACGTCCCCGCCCGCACCCTGGCCGTCGCGCACCAGCCGGGCCGCCGCCGCGAGCCGGGCCGCCGCCTCGTCGGCGACCGCGCCGCCCACCGTGAACGGCAGTCGCACGTACCCCTCGAAGGCGCCGTCGACGCCGAACCGGGGACCGGACGGGACGCGCACCCCGACCCGCTCGCCCACCTCGGCGAGCCGTGAGCCGGACAGCCCGCCGGCCTTGACCCACAGGGTGAGTCCGCCTTCGGGGACGTCGAACTCCCACTCGGGAAGCTCCCGGCGCACCGCCGTCACCAGGGCGTCCCGGTTCTCCCGCGCCTGCCCCCGGCGCAGCTCCACGGCCTGCTCCCAGCCCCCCGAGTTGAGCAGCCAGTTGACGGCGAGCTGTTCCAGGACCGGGGTGCCGAGGTCCGCGTAGGCGCGCGCGGCGACGAGGCTGCGGATCACGTCGGGCGCGGCCCGCACCCAGCCGATCCGCATCCCCGCCCAGAACGCCTTGCTGGCCGAGCCCACGGTGATGACCGTGGAGCCCGCCGGGTCGAAGGCGCAGACGCGGCGCGGCATCGCGAGGTCCCGGTCGAAGTGCAGCTCGGTCATGGTCTCGTCGACGACGAGCACGGTGCCGGCCGAGCGCGCCGCGTCCACCAGCGAACGGCGCTGCTCCTCGTCGGCGAGCGCCCCGGTCGGATTGTGGAAGTCGGCGACGACGTACGCGAGCCGGGGCGCGGCGTCCCGCAGGACCTGCCGCCAGCGGTCGAGGTCCCAGGCGCCCAGGCCGTCGGCCATCGCGACCGGGACGAGCCGCAGACCGGCCTCGCGCATCAGCTGGAGGATGTTGGCGTAGCTGGGCGATTCGACGGCGACCCGCTCGCCGCGGCCCGCGAAGAGGTGACAGATCGCGTCGATGGCTCCCATCGCGCCGGTCGTGACCATGATCTGTTCAGGCATGGTGGGGATGCCGTGGGCGGTGTAGCGCTCGGCGATCATCGTGCGCAGCGCGGGCAGGCCCGCCGGGTAGTCGCCGTGCGTGTGGGCGTACGGCGGCAGTTCCTCCAGGGCGCCCTGGACGGCACGGGTCAGCCAGGGTTCGGGGGCGGGCAGGGCCGCGGTGCCCAGGTCGATCATCGAGCCGAGGGCCTCGGGGGGCAGCGGTTCGAGGCCGCGGGCCGGCAGCGGGTTCCCGGCCGGCACGGCGGTCCAACTGCCCGCTCCCCTGCGGGACTCCAGGAACCCCTCGCCGCGCAGCGCCTCGTAGGCGGCGGCGACGGTGGTGCGGCTCACCGAGAGCGCCTGGGCGAGTTCCCGCTCGGCGGGCAGCCGGGTGGCCACCGGGACGCGACCCTCCAGCACGAGCAGCCGGATGCCGTCGGCGAGCGCGCGGTAGGCGGGCGGGCGGCGAGTGCCGGGGCCCGCGGGGCGCGGCTGCTGCGAGGTGAGCAGGCGGGCCAGCTGCGCCGAGCCGATCGCCGAAGTCCACTGGGCCATGCAGTCCAGTCCACCTTCCCGGAATTGGCCATGGTTGGCGCCTTGTTCCGAGCCACAGAGTGTCATGCGTCAGGCCACTACCACCACCAGGGGGGCACCTCTTGTCCGCGTCGTCGTCCGTGCCGTCCGGATCGCCCGTGCCGTCCGCGTCATCCGGGGCATCCGGGGCATCCGGTTCTCCCGGCGGCTCACTCGTCCGCCGGCTCGTCCAGCTCTACGCGGGGCTTGCGCTGTACGGCGTCAGTTCGGCGCTGCTCGTGGAGGCGGGGCTCGGCCTGGAACCGTGGGGCGTGCTGCACCAGGGACTTGCCGAGCTGACCGGGATCTCCATCGGCGTCGTCTCGATCATCGTCGGTGCGATCGTGCTGCTGCTGTGGATCCCGCTGCGCCAGCGCCCCGGCCTCGGCACGGTCTCGAACGTCTTCGTGGTCGGCCTGGCGATGGACGGCGCGCTCGCCGCGGTCCCCGACGTGCACGCCTACGGGGTGCGCATCCCGCTGATGGCGGTCGCGATCGTGCTCAACGGCGTGGCGACCGGCCTGTACATCGCGGCGAAGTTCGGCCCGGGTCCGCGCGACGGCCTCATGACCGGCCTGCACCAGCGCACCGGCCGCTCGATCCGCCTGATGCGCACGGTCATCGAGGTCGCCGTGGTGGCGACCGGCTTCGTCCTCGGCGGCACGATCGGCGTGGGCACGGTCCTGTACGCGCTGGCGATCGGCCCGCTGGCCCAGTTCTTCCTGCGCGTCTTCGCCCTCCCCGCGCCGCCCGCCGGCTCCACCGTGGTCGCCGGCTCGTCATCGGGCGGGGCGATACTTCGACCGTGACCGATCGCGTACGCCACCCCTATCTCGACCATCCCGGGCCGCTCGCCCTCGCCCATCGCGGCGGGGCGGCGGACGGCCTGGAGAACACCGTCGCCGCCTTCCGCCGCGCCGTGGACCTCGGCTACCGCTACATCGAGACGGACGTGCACGCGACGAGCGACGGACAGCTCGTCGCCTTCCACGACGCGACGCTCGACCGGGTCACGGACGGGCACGGTCTGATCGCCGACCTCCCGTGGCAGGACGTGCGCCACGCGCGCGTGGCGGGCAGTGAACCCGTCCCGCTCCTGGAAGAGCTGCTGGAGACCTTCCCCGACGTGCGCTGGAACGTGGACGTCAAGGCGGAGCCCGCGCTGCTCCCCCTCCTCGACCTGATCCGCCGCACGCGCGCGTGGGACCGGGTCTGCGTCGGCTCGTTCTCGGAGGCGAGGGTCGCCCGGGCCCAGGCACTCGGCGGGCCGCGCCTCGCCACGTCGTACGGCACCAAGGGCGTGCTCGGCCTGCGGCTGCGGTCGTGGGGGCTGCCCGCGGCACTGCGCCGCTCCGCGGTGTGCGCCCAGGTGCCGGTGGCCCGGTCCGGTGTCCCGGTGGTCGACCACCGCTTCGTGCGGGCCGCCCACGCGCGCGGGCTTCAGGTCCACGTGTGGACGGTGAACGACGAAGCCGAGATGAGACGTCTTCTCGACCTGGGCGTCGATGGCATAGTTTCCGATCACATCGAGACGCTGCGCGACGTCCTCAAGGACCGGGGAACCTGGGTCTGACGCCGTCGCGGCGCCGGACCACGGGGACTTCAAGGGGACACGGGTGGGCACCGACACCGCGCGGGAGACGCCGACGGGCGCGACCGCCCTGGCCGAGCGCAGGCGCGAACAGCGCGGCTGGTATTTCTACGACTGGGCGTGCTCGGTCTATTCGACGAGCGTCCTGACGGTGTTCCTCGGCCCGTACCTGACCTCGGTCGCCAAGGCCGCGGCGGACCCGGACGGCTTCGTGCACCCGCTGGGCATCCCGGTCCGTGCGGGCTCCTTCTTCGCGTACACGGTCTCGCTGTCGGTGCTGCTGTCGGTCTTCGTGATGCCGATCGCGGGCGCGGCCGCCGACCGTACGGGCCGCAAGAAACCGCTCCTCGCGCTCTCCGCCTACATAGGCGCGGGCGCCACGGCGGGCATGTTCTTCCTGGACGGCGAGCGGTACCTGCTCGGCGGAGCGCTCCTGGTGATCGCGAACGCCTCGCTCGCCGTCTCGATGGTTCTCTACAACTCGTACCTGCCGCAGATCGCGCCGCCGGAGGAGCGGGACGCGGTGTCCTCGCGCGGCTGGGCCTTCGGCTACGCGTCGGGCGCCCTCGTCCTCGTGGCGAATCTGGTGCTGTACTCGTCCCACGACACCTTCGGGGTCTCGGAGTCGACGGCCGTGCGCATCTGTCTGGCGTCGGCGGGCGTGTGGTGGGGTGCGTTCACCCTGGTGCCGCTACGCCGCCTGCGCGACCGGCGCTCGTCGTCCGCGCCGAGCGGTACGGCGCCGGGGCTGCGCCAGTTGGTGGCCACCGTGAAGGACATGCGCAGGCATCCGCTCACGCTCTCCTTCCTCCTGGCCTACCTCGTCTACAACGACGGCGTGCAGACGGTGATCTCGCAGGCGTCCGTGTACGGCTCGGAGGAGCTGGGCCTCGGCCAGTCGACGCTCATCGTCGCGGTGCTGCTCGTCCAGGTCCTGGCGGTGGCGGGCGCCCTGGCGATGGGGCGGCTGGCGCGCACGTACGGCGCCAAGCGGACGATCCTGGGCTCGCTCGTCGCGTGGACGGTGACGATCGGCGCCGGCTATTTCCTCCCGGCGGGCGCTCCGGTGTGGTTCTTCCTCCTGGCGGCCGCGATCGGACTCGTCCTGGGCGGCACCCAGGCGCTGTCCCGCTCGCTCTTCTCGCATCTCGTGCCGTCCGGAAAGGAGGCCGAGTACTTCTCCGCGTACGAGACGAGCGACCGCGGCATGAGCTGGGTGGGGCCCCTGGTGTTCGGGCTCGCGTACCAGCTGACCGGGAGCTATCGGGACGCCATCGTGTCCCTGGTGGCCTTCTTCGTGATCGGTTTCGTCCTGCTCGCGCGGGTACCTGTGCAGCAGGCGGTCCGCGACGCGGGGAATCCCGTACCCACCCGGATTTAGCACCTGAAGGCAAAGGCCGGTAGTGTACGCGGTTGGCCTGCCAGGCGTACCGTTACTGCACGTCAAGGGTGCGAAACGCTAGGTGACATCTAGTGTCAGATGTGACAAACCGGGCGCTGGTGGGTACAACAAGGGGCGGCTACGACGGCGACGCATGACCCGGAACGGGAATCTTTACCGCCGACCGGACGTTGACCGGATGACGACGACAGCGACACCTGTCCTGTGGGCGACAAGCCCGGGAGGCACGATTCATGAGTGAGCGAGCTCTTCGCGGTACGCGCCTCGTAGTGACCAGCTACGAGACGGACCGCGGCATCGACCTGGCCCCGCGCCAGGCCGTGGAGTACGCATGCGAGAAGGGGCACCGCTTTGAGATGCCCTTCTCGGTGGAGGCCGAAATTCCGCCGGAGTGGGAGTGCAAGGTCTGCGGGGCCCAGGCACTTCTCGTGGACGGCGACGGCCCTGAGGAGAAGAAGGCCAAGCCCGCCCGTACGCATTGGGACATGCTGATGGAGCGGCGCACCCGCGAGGAGCTCGAAGAGGTCCTTGAGGAGCGCCTGGCGGTGCTGCGCTCGGGCGCGATGAACATCGCGGTCCACCCGAGGGACAGCCGCAAGTCCGCATGACCCCTGCGGGGCTAGAGCAGTGAGCGAAACGGCTGGGGGCCGGACACACATCGTGTGTCCGGCCCCCAGCCGTTTGTGCTGAATCGTCACGGCATGATCGTCGCGACCGTCACGGCATGATCGGCGGGCGCGGGTCCGAGTCGTCCCGGTGGCCGCCCGGACGCTCGTCCTCCCGGATCACCTCGCCCTGGATCACCGTGCCGTCGGGGCGGTGCATCCGGGCCTGCTGGAACGCGTCGGCGAACGTGCCCCGGGACGGCGTGCTCATCTTCCGCTCGATGGCCCGCTCCGTGTACCGGCTCAGGGCCGTGCGCAGCGGCGGGACGAGCAGGAGCAGGCCCAGGGCGTCCGAGATCAGCCCGGGGATCATCAGGAGCAGCCCCGCGAGCATCAGCAGGCCATTGCCCTGCCGGCCCGGCTCACCGGGCGTCAGGGAGCCCGTCTGCTGCCGCTGCAGCGTCTCGCTGAGGCTCTGGAAGGCCCGGCGGCCCGCCGCCTTGATCACGACGGCGCCGAGCACGATGCCGGCCAGCAGGATCAGGAAGAGCGTGAACCCGCCGACCGCTCCCGCCACCATGGTGAGCAGCCAGATCTCCAGGACCACCCAGGCGGCGACGCCGAGCGGGAGGAACGTGCGGACCCGGGATCGCCGGGTGCCGGAAGGCTTGCGGGGCGGAGTGCCAGTGGTCATGCCTCCAGTGTGCCTGGGAGCGCGTCCACGTGGCGTAAGCAGGGGATCAGGTTCGCTCACGGCGGTCGTCGGGCCGGCGGCCGAGGACCTTGCCGACCCGCTCCCCCACGCCCCACGTGGTGACCCGCCACAGGGCCTCCACGACGATGTCCTTGCTCATCTTGGAGTCGCCCAGCTCGCGCTCGACGAAGGTGATGGGGACCTCGACCACGTGATAGCCGGCCTTGACGGCGCGGCGGGCGAGGTCGACCTGGAAGCAGTAGCCCTGGGAGGCGACCTCGCCGAGCCCCAGTCCTTCCAGGGTCTCGCGGCGGAAGGCGCGGAAGCCGCCGGTGACGTCGCGGATCGGGACGTCCAGGAGGAGGCGTGAGTAGGTGGAGCCGCCGCGGGAGAGGAACTCGCGGGACTTGGGCCAGTTCACGACCCGGCCGCCCGGCACCCAGCGCGATCCGAGCACCAGGTCGGCGCCCTTGAGCGCGGTGAGCAGCCGGGGCAGCTCCTCCGGCTGGTGGGAGCCGTCGGCGTCCATCTCGATCAGCACGCCGTAGTCGTGCTCCATGCCCCAGGCGAAGCCCGCGAGGTAGGCGGCGCCGAGCCCTTCCTTGCCGGTGCGGTGCAGGACGTGCACCTGCTCGTCGGCCGCGGCCAGCTCGTCGGCGAGCTTGCCCGTGCCGTCGGGGCTGTTGTCGTCGGCGACCAGCACGTGCGCCTCGGGCACGGCCGCCCGGACGCGGCCCACGATGGACGTGATGTTCTCCGCCTCGTCATAGGTCGGAATGATCACCAAGGCCGTACCCAGAGGGCCGAACTTCCGCCCACCGCCGTCGCTCACAGCTTCCCCTTATAACTTCCGTGCACAAGGGGACCACCATAGCGAGCACGGCAGTTCACGCCGATAAGGCGCCCTGCTGTAGGCGGGTGAGGGGGCACGGGGTACTGCGGATCGGGGCCGGGCGTCCTTCGGGCCGACCTGGGGCCCGCTGGCTGCGGGTCGACCGAAAGCCGTTGTCTACTGAACGCCCGGGCCCCACCCGGGTCGCACCTGGCACGGCCGGCCGGAACGTTCCAGCGCCCCGTGGCGCGGGCGCTGGGCCTGGCTCCCAGCGGTGGTGCGCCGGTGCGGCGCACCACCCCCTGACCCAGCTGCGTTCGACGACTGCGTGGACTTCCCCGGTCGTGCCTGGAGGTGGTGGACCCGGCCGAACCTACCCGTCGACCGCCGCGTTCTGTCAACAGTCGTTTGACCTGGGGCTCTTCGTGAACTGGCCTGGTCAGGGCGGAGGATTCGCAGGTCGTACGGGACGGTGCGGGTCCCGGATCCGGTGCGCGCCGCCCCGGTACATCACTCGTCCGGCCGTACGAAGACCGTCTGTCCGAAGACCACCGTCCTTAGGCAGACGGGGAGTTGGGCGCCCGGCGTGAGGTCCGGCAGGCCCGGGGTCCCGGAGCGCGGGTCGGTCGACCAGCGGGCCACGCGGTCGTCCGGCGCCTGCACGATCAGCTCGTCCGTGCGCCACACGGCGTAGTCGGCGGGGGCGCCGGGGACGAGGATGCCGGCGTCGTCGCGGCCGACGGCGCGCCAGCCGCCGCGGGTGTGGGCGGTGAACGCGGCGCGGACGGAGACCCGGTGTTCGGGGGTCCGGTGGAAGGCGGCGGCGCGGACGGTGCCCCACGGGTCGAGCGGGGTGACCGGGCTGTCGGAGCCGAAGGCGAGCGGTACACCGGCCTTCAGGAGGGCGGCGTACGGGTTGAGGGTGCGCGCCCGCTCGGCCCCGAGCCGGTCGGCGTACATGCCGTCCTCGCCGCCCCAGAGCGCGTCGAACGCGGGCTGCACGGAGGCCGTGAGGCCGAACTCGGCGAAGGCGGCGACGGTTTCGGGGGTGAGCATCTCGGCGTGCTCGACGCGGTGCCGGGCCGCGCGGACGCGGGCCAGGCCGACCTTCTCGGCGGCGGCGCGCATCCCGTCGACCACCGCGGTCACGGCGGCGTCCCCGATGGCGTGGAACCCGGCCTGCAGACCCGCCTCCGTGCACGCGGTGACGTGGGCGGCGACCTCCTCCGCGGTCAGGTAGCCGGTGCCGGTGTGCGGGGCGTCGGCGTACGGCGCGTGCAGACAGGCCGTGTGGGAGCCGAGGGAGCCGTCAACGAAGAGGTCGCCCGCGGCGCCGAGCGCACCGAGGGCGCGGGCGCGCTCGATGTCGCGGTCGGCCCAGTAGCCGATGACGCGGGGGCCGGGCTCGGAGCGGGCGAGGTCGAGGAGGCCGGTGAAGTCGTCCTCGGAGGAGATGTCGGGGCCGCCGCACTCGTGGACGGAGCCGATGCCGAGGGAGGCGGCGTGCCGCAGGGCCGCGCGCTGGGCCTCGACGCGCTGCTGCGGGCCGACCGCGGCGAGGGCCGCCGCGCGGACGGCGTGGTGGGCGTCGCGGGTGAGGGGGCCCTCGGGGTCGTACCCGGGGCGGGAGGTGACGCCGGGGACGAGGTCGAGGAGGGCCGTGCTCACGGCGGCGGAGTGCACGTCGATCCGGGAGAGGTAGACCGGGCGGCCGCCGGTGGCCTCGTCGAGCTGGGTACGGGTGAGGGGCTGGTGGCCGGGCCAGCGGGCGGCGTCCCAGCCGTGCCCGAGGAGGACTCCGTCGGTGGGGCGGGACGCGGCGTGGTTCCGTACGAGGGCGAGGGCTTCGGCCGGGGTGCGCGCGGTCGTGAGGTCGAGTCCGGTGAGGGCCAGGCCGGTCGACGTGGTGTGCACGTGGGCGTCGGTGAACGCCGGGGTGACCAGGGCCCCGTCGAGGTCGACGACTTCGTCCACGCCGTCCGCGAACGCGTCCGCCGCGCCTTCCGAGCCGACCCAGGCGACGTGTCCTGCCTCCACGACCATGGCGGTGGCGAAGGGGTCGGCGGGGCTGTGGACCTCGCCGCGTCGCAGGAGGACGGTACGGGTGCTGGGGGGCGTGCTCATGCTGACCAGTTTCCCGTGCCCCGACCGCCGCCCCGTGGCCGGGGTCCCTTTTGTCGCCGGACGCCGGAATCACCGCGCCCGGGCCGCGGGCAGGCGCCCGGTGATCAGATGCGCGGCGGGCGGGCCTCGTACGGGGTGGAGAGGACCACCGTCGTGCGGGTCGAGACGCCGGCCAGGGAGCGGACCCGGGCCAGGAGGTTCTCCAGTTCGTGCGGGGTCTCGACCCGCACCTTCAGGATGTAGTTCTCGTCGCCCGCCACGCTGTGGCACGCCTCGATCTCGGGGACGCCCGCGAGGCGTTCCGCGATGTCGTCGGGGGCGCTCGGGTCGAACGGCTTCACCGAGATGAACGCGGTGAGCGGCAGGCCGACCGCCTCGGGGTCGACGACCGCGGCGTAGCCACGGATCACGCCGCGCTGCTCGAGGCGGCGCACCCGCTGGTGCACGGCCGACGTGGACAGGCCCGTGGCCTTGCCCAGGTCGGTGTAGCTCATCCGCCCGTCCTTGACGAGCAGCTGCACAATCTGTCGGTCGAGCTCCTCCATGGCGTCGAACCTACCGGTCCCTTGATCCCCCCGGATACCTGAGCGACGCGGGAGAAGGCAGGATGCGGGCGTTACGCCTACCGCGTCCCCGGCACCTGCAATCGGCATGTGACGAACGCCACACCCTTCGGGCCGTGTCCACCGGCATGCGGCGATTACCCCGAGGACGGGGCGGGAAGTGCTTGCTGTGGTCGAGGCCGCACCCCATGGACATCCGCGGCCGGCCCACCCGAGGGGGAGAATCCCATGCAGAGTGTGAAGCGTCCCGGACGCCCTGCCGCGCGTACCCGCAAGCAGACGGTCGTCGAGCCCCAGCCGGAGGGCGTCGAACCCGACGCCTTCGACGGGGACGACACCGACGCGTACGACACCTTCGAGATGTACCGGGTGATCTGCCCGGACTGCGCCCAGCCGATCGCGCTCCTGGCGGACGAGGACGTGCTGCCCGAGCACGCGCTGTGCGCCACGCCCTGGAACCCGTTCGGGCTGACCGTGTGCGCGGGCACCGGCCGCTCGGCCGATGACGCCCGGCCCGCCGACGAGGTGACGGGCGCTCAGGAGCAGGACACCTCGCTGCTGTTGACGCTCCCTCAGGGACTCGACTGGCGCACCCAGCCCTTCTCGCACGTCGGCGGCCCCGCCTCGCGCCCCTTCCGGGTGCCGGAGCAGCCCTCCCGCCGCGCCGCCTGACCCGGCCGCTCAGGCCAGGTCGTCCCAGTAACTGCCCTGCACCATGGCCCGCAGGCTGCCGTGGTGCAGGATCAGTGTGTCCGGATCCGCCGGCACGGCGACCTCGCCGAAGTGCGCCTGGCGGTAGGCGACCCGGAGCATGACGACGGCGTGCCGCAGGGCCGCGTAGAGCGTGTGGAAGTCCATGTCGCGCGGGGTGTGGCCGGTGAGTTCGGCGTAGCGGGCCTCGACGCGGTCGCGGCGCAGGAAGTCCGGCAGGCCGCTCTGGCCGAAACTCTCGGTCAGGTCCTGGAAGAAGCGGTGCAGATAGACGGTCCAGCCGAGGTCGACCTCGCGCGGGGCGAGCGCCGCCATCTCCCAGTCGAGGACGGCGGCCGGCGCGAAGCCGTCGTAGATGATGTTGCCGATCCGGGCGTCTCCCCAGTTGAGGACGGCGTCGCCCTCGTCGCGCGGCCAGAGTTCCTCCAGCCGGTCGAAGGCGCTCTCGATGAGCGGCGAGCGCGGGCGGCGGTCGACGACCCAGGCGTAGTAGGCGCGTTGGGCCTCGACGTGGCGGCGCAGCGGGCTGCCGTCGCCCGGCAGCGCGAGGAAGTCCGCCTCGGCCGCCGGCACGCCGTCGTGCAGCCGGGCGAGGACGCCGATGCTCGCGCCCTCCAGTCGCTCCCGTTCGGCGTCGGTCGCGGCGTGCAGCCAGTTGCCCTCGTACGTGTACGGCATGACGTCGGGCGGCACCCGGCCGGCCACCCGCTCCATGACGAAGAAGGGCGCGCCGAGCGGTCCGTGGTCCTCCTCCAACCACAGCACGCGCGGCACCGGGATGCCGGTGCGCTCGGCGGCCAGGCGCATCGTGCGGTACTGCCGCGGCATGTCGTAGACGGGGAAGATGGTGTACGCGGACGGGTCGGCGGCGAGCCGCAACGCGCAGGCGCGCACGGGTGCCCGGGGGTGCTCGATGTCGAAGAGGAGGGTCTCGCTCGACATGCCGTTGGACTCGGGCACGGTGACGTCGACCGCCTTCGCGCCGGGCAGCGTGCGGCCCAGCCAGGCGGTGAGCCGCTGGGCGATCTCCTCGGGCTCGCGGGTGCTGGTGCGGGGGCGTGGTGCTGTCGCCATCAGTGACTCCCCTTCCGTGAGCGGCGGTCAGGGCGCCACGGAGCCGAAGCCGGTGAAGCCGCTCGGGTCGTGGCGGCCGAAGCTGCCGTGCTCGAAGATGCCGTGCCCGACCTGCCCGTCGAGGGTGAAGCGGGCCGCGTGGTCGATGACTCCGTACGCGGCCAGGGGATGCGCCGAGGGGTCGGAGAGGTCGTAGCTGCGGCGGTCGGTCCAGCCGTGGCCCTGCCAGGTGCCGTGCTGCCAGTCGTCGGCCGGCGGATAGCCGGCGCCGACCGCGAGGGGCGAGGAGGCGAGGATCTCCACGCCGAGTTCGAGCGGTTTGCCGTCGGCCGGATCGGTCAGGTGGATGACCGCGCTCTCGGGGTGGCGGGTGCCGGGGCGGTAGGTGATGTCGGCCCGGGGCCAGCCGAGTTGGCGGTCGCGGTGGCCCTCGCGGACGAGCGTGGCGTCGTTGAGGGTGCGGAAGCCGTCGGCGTCCTCCTGGGTGACGACCATCAGGAAGCGGTCGTCGAAGCGGACCGGCGCCCAGATCCAGTGGAAGCCCTCGGTCGGGTGCTCCTGGGCGAGGCGGCCGCCCTCCTCGCCGGGCACCGGCCGCACCCCCCAGCTCCGGTCCCGGGTCCCGGTCCAGCCGCTCACCTCGATCTCCCGGCCGCCGATGCGCAGCCGGCCGTCGCACCGCCCCGCCTGCACGAACCGCTTGCCCTCCAAGATGAGGCGCCCGCCCCTGCGCTGGGTGTGGTGCGGTTCCCACAGGGCGGGGAAGTCGGCGCTCCAGTGGATCTCGTACGCGAGTCCGTCGGGGTCGTCCGGGTCGGCGGCGCAGGTCAGGACGAAGTCCTTCAGCGGGCGCTCGACGTGGATGCGGAGCGGGCCGGCCTCCATCCGCGTACGGCTGTCGTCGCTCAGGGCGTCCGAGGCGCGGGCGGCGTGCAGGGTGTCGCCGACGCGCAGGGTGGCGTAGGCGTCGATCACGCCGAGGTTCGGGTAGACGCCCAGGCCGAGGATGAGGAGGAACTCTCCGGCCGGGTCGAAGAGGTGGAAGATGCAGCGGTCGTAGGCGTTGCGGTCGCTCGTCGCGACGTGCTTCATCGACAGCGGCACCTGGTGCACGGGGTACTCGTCGAACGCCACGGGACGGTCGTCGTCGGCCACAGCAATCCTCCCTGCGCGCACGGCAGTTGACGTCGCCCGGAGGGGTACGGCCTGCCCGGCGGCGGAGTTGACGGTACGTCAGCTCGTCGGTACTGACCAGATGTTCGACGGGTCGGACCCGGCGCACGGTTATGTCCTGAACTGACGCTCGAATCCGTCGACCGGTGACCTGCTCCGTCGCCCGCCCGTTGACCTGGCATGACCCCGACGCAGACACCCGCCCCTGCGCCCACCGGACGGCGCAGGCGCATCCTCGTACCTGTGGCCGCAGAATCGGTTCATCAGCAGCACCAGCAGCATCCGCAGCACCAACAACATCAGGCGCACCCGCAGCCCCTGCAGCCCGCACAGCACCCCGCGCACCCCCAGCACCAGGCTCACCCGCAGCCGCAGCAGCCCCTGCTCCAGCCGCACGACCCGCCGATCTACCGGGCCATGGTCACGAGCTGGGCCGACCGCGGCAAGACGCTGCCGGGTCGGCACGACCCGGAGTGGGCGCGGCTCGTGGCGCCCACCGTGCGCACCGGTCAGTTCAGCGCGTCTCCGGACCCGCGAGGTGACGGGCGATGACCATCCGCTGGATCTGATTGGTGCCCTCGACGATCTGCAGCACCTTGGCCTCGCGCATGAACCGCTCGACGGGGAAGTCCGCGGTGTAGCCGTACCCGCCGAGGACCTGCACCGCGTCCGTGGTGACCTTCATCGCGGCATCGGTGCACAGCAGCTTCGCCATGGCCGCCTGCTTGGAGAACGGCCGGCCCGCGTCCCGCAGCCGGGCCGCCGACAGGTACAGGGCGCGCCCTGCCTCGATCTGCGTCGCCATGTCCGCGAGCATGAAGCGAAGTCCCTGGAAATCGGCGATGGGGCGGCCGAACTGGGACCGGTCCTTCGCGTACGCCACGGCCGCGTCGAGCGCCGCCTGCGCCACGCCGATCGCGCAGGCCGCGATGCCGAGCCGTCCCGAGTCGAGCGCGGAGAGGGCGATCTGGAAGCCCTGCCCCTCGTCCCCGATGCGCCGCGCGTCGCTGATCCGCACCCCGTCGAAGTGAACCTGGGCGGTGGGCGAGCCCTTCATGCCCATCTTCTTCTCCGGCGCCGCCGCGCTCAGCCCCTCGGCGTCACCCGGCACCAGGAACGCCGTGATGCCGCGTGCGCCCTCGCCGCCGCTGCGCGCCAGGACCGTGTAGAAGTCGGCGACGCCGCCGTGCGTGATCCAGGCCTTGGTCCCGGTGAGCACCCAGTCGCCCCCGTCGCGCACCGCCTTCGTGCGCAGCGACGCGGCGTCCGATCCCGACGACGGCTCGGAGAGGCAGTACGCGCCGAGCAGTCCGCCGCCGAGCATGTCGGGCAGGTGCTCCGAGCGCTGCTCCTTCGTGCCGAAGTTGGCGAGGGCGTGGCAGGACAGCGAGTGCACGCTGACGCCGAGGCCCACCGTGAGGCGGGCGGCCGCGAGCTCCTCCAGGACCTGGAGGTAGACCTCGTACGGCTGGTCGCCGCCGCCGAACTCCCCGTCGTACGGAAGTCCGAGCAGTCCTGACGAGGAGAGCAGGGTGAAGGTCTCGCGCGGGAACCGGCCCGCGTCCTCCTCCTCGGCCGCGGGCGGGACGATCTCCCGCTGCGCGATGTCACGGACCAGCTGAATCAGGTCCTGAGCTTCGTCCGTCGGCAGCTGACGCTCGACTCCTGGCTCCGGCATGGCGACGCTCTCCTCCCTGGGGGCGCTGCGGCGGCGCGCCGGGGTGGGGCTGTGCCGCCGGGTGGTCACTACCGAGCCGATGCTGCCTCTCCGGGTCTCGGATGGGGCTGACCAGCGGCTGCGGCGTGTTGAGTATTCCCGATCCGGGGCCTCTCGTCACTAGTTAACGACCGCTTACTCCAAGTTTTTCGTGAGGCGGTCGTCACCCGTGAAGGAACCGGGGAAATTGGTTCGGACCATTGACCCCACTGGTCTAGTCCTCCTAAGGTGCGGCGGCAGGTCCACAGCACCACTTCCCCCACGCTCCCCTCCCCCCACGAGGAGACACGATGCTCAGACCGCACCTCCCCCGCGCGCGCTTCAAGGCGCTCGTCTCCGCTGCTTGTTGCGCCGTCCTCGGCGCCGGACTGCTCGCCTCGGCGGGCACGGCGGCGGCCCAGACCGATGTCAACTCCCAAGAGGCGGCGGCCGGTTCGAAGGTCGTCGGATACTTCACCGAGTGGGGTGTCTACGACCGGAACTACCACGTCAAGAACATCGAGACGTCCGGTTCGGCCGACAAGCTCACCCACATCAACTACGCCTTCGGCAACGTCCAGGGCGGCAAGTGCACGATGGGCGACTCCTACGCCGCGACCGACAAGGCGTACACCGCCGACCAGTCGGTGGACGGTGTCGCCGACACCTGGGACCAGGAGCTGCGCGGCAACTTCAACCAGCTGCGCAAGCTGAAGAAGCTCCACCCCGACCTCAAGGTCCTCTGGTCGTTCGGCGGCTGGACCTGGTCGGGCGGCTTCTCGGACGCCGCCAAGGACCCGGCCGGGTTCGCCCAGTCCTGCTACGACCTGGTCGAGAACTCCAAGTGGGCCGACGTCTTCGACGGCATCGACATCGACTGGGAGTACCCGAACGCCTGCGGCCTCAGCTGCGACACCAGCGGGCGCGACGCGTACAAGAACCTGATGGGGGCGCTGCGTTCGAAGTTCGGGGCGGGCGCGCTCGTCACGTCCGCCATCCCGGCCGACGCCTCCGACGGCGGCAAGCTGGACGCCGCCGACTACGCGGGCGCCGCCCAGTACGTCGACTGGTACAACCCGATGACGTACGACTTCTTCGGCGCCTGGGACGCGCAGGGCCCCACCGCCCCGCACTCGCCGCTGACCTCGTACGAGGGGATACCGAAGGCGGGGTACAACAGCGACGCCACCGTCACCAAGCTCAAGGCGATGGGCGTGCCCGCCTCGAAGCTGCTGCTCGGGATCGGCTTCTACGGGCGCGGCTGGACCGGTGTCACGCAGGCGGCGCCCGGCGGCACCGCGACCGGGCCCGCGGCCGGCAAGTACGAGCAGGGCATCGACGACTACAAGGAGCTCAAGACCAAGTGCCCCGCCACGGGCACGGTCGGCGGCACCGCGTACGCGTACTGCGGCACCAACTGGTGGAGCTACGACACCCCGGCGACCATCGCGGGGAAGATGGACTACAAGAACCAGCAGGGCCTGGGCGGCACCTTCTTCTGGGAGCTGTCCGGCGACACGACGAACGGTGAGCTGATCAAGGCCATCGACTAGGGCCTGTCGTCGCAGGGAGATCGGGCGGGGTTCCGGTGCGCCGGGCCCCGCCCTTCCCGTGCGCTCAGGGGTGGGCGGGCGCCGGGTAGGCCGGCTCGAACTCCTCGATCACCCGCAGGGTCTCGACGAGCGTGCGGACCAACAGGGCGCGCACGGTGTCCCGTTCGAGCCCGTGCCGGCCGATCCAGTCGAGCGTGACGCCCTCGACGCTGCACAACCAGCCGAGCAGGGCGGTCCTGGCCAGCTCGGGCACCTCCGGCCTGCCGTAGGCGCCCTGGGCGATCGTGGCGATCATCTCCTCGCGCACCCCGTCCCGGATGGCCTGCACCTCGGTGTCGAAGCCGACGCCACCGGTGACGATCGCGCGGTAGGCCGCCTGGTGGTGCTCGGCGTACCGCAGATAGCCGTCGACGGTGCGGTGCACGCGGTCGACCGGGGCCAGTCCCCCGGTGCTGTTCGCGCGGTCCACGAGGTCACCGACGGAGTCCTCGATGATCGCGAGGTAGTAGCCGCGCTTGGACGTGAAGTAGTAGTAGATCAGGCCCTTGGCGACGCCCGCGTGCCGGGCGATGTCGTCCATCGACAGCGCGTCGTAGGACGTGTCGGCGAACAACTTGCGTCCGATGGAGATGAGTTCGGCGCGGCGAGCGGCCGAGCGGGCGGTGCCGCGCGTCCGCTGATGACTGATGTTCAATGGCGGTCCCGGTCTCCGGCTCCTTGCGGATGCCGCAGTATGGCACTTTCCGGGGCGCTTCTCGCCCGTGCGCCCGGGGCCTGCAGTGGTACGCGTCACGTCGCGCCGGGCGACGCCCCCGTCACATCCAGCCGAGCTGCGTGACGAGCATCGCGAGGACCACGACGAAGGTCCAGCCCATGACGTGCTCGAGGATCTTGGGCCCGTCCTCCTCGGGGCCGCCGGTACGGGTCCGCGCGGCGGCAGCGGTGGTGGAGGCGGTGGCGGAGCTTGCGGTCATGGCTGTCTCGCTCGGGTCGCGGTGCTGGTCCTGGCTCTCCCCCGGCGGCGCCCTGGTCCCCTCCGGCGCCCCCTCCACCTTGCCATCGGATCGCCGCCGCGCGGCCGAGACCTTGGTCACGTACAACCGGGCCGCCGCGCCGTGCGTCCCACACTGCGACGCGATCCCTCCGACCGGAAGGTTCCCGATGAGCACGTACCGGCCGTCCCGCCGCAGCGCACGCCTCGCGCTCGCCGCGGCGATCACCGTCACCGCCGCGCTGACCGGCCCGGCAGCCGTCTCGCAGGCCGCCGCCGAGGACGCGCCCGCTCCCGGCGCACCGGGCCTGGGCGACCCGATGTTCCCGCTCGACGGGAACGGCGGCTACACCGTCCGCCACTACACCCTCGACTTCGACTGGCAGGCACCGAGGACGCCGTTCGCGGCGTCGACCACGATCCGGGCCACGGCGACCCAGGCACTGTCCCGCTTCGACCTGGACTTCGCGGGCAACGAGCTGGGCCGCGTCACCGTGAACGGCCGCCCGGCCCAGACCCGGCGCGACGGCGACGAACTCGTCGTCACACCCAAGTCACCCCTCACCAGAGGCAGTTCGTTCACCGTCAAGGTCTACTACACCGCCGATCCGACGCAGCTGCGGCACCGCGACGACGCGATCGAGGACTACGGCTGGATACCGACGCCCGACGGCACGGTCCTGTACCCGCAGCCCAACGGCGCCAAGATGATCTTCCCGTCGAACGACCACCCCAGTCAGCGCGCCCCGTTCACCTTCCGCGTCACGACCCCCGCCGACCGGACCGCCGTGGCCAACGGCAGGCTGACCGACAAGGCCGAGCGCCCCGGCGGCCGGGTCCGCTGGACGTACGAGTCCGAGCAGCCGGTCGCCACCCAGCTGGTCCAACTGGCCATCGGGGACTTCCGGTTGATCGACAGCAAGGGACTCGACGGGATCGCCGTGCGCGACGTCGTCCCGACGGCGCTGGTCGCCCCGACCAAGCAGTACCGCGATCTGACGCCCGACCACCTGCGGTGGCTGCGGGAGAAGCTGGGGCCGTACCCGTTCAACCGGTACGGCGTCCTGGTCGGCGACACCGACCTCGGGGTGGCGCTGGAGACGCAGACCCTGTCCCTGGTCCCGAAGGCGGACCTCCTCGGCACCAAGGTCGACGCGGAGCGCAATCTGGTGCACGAGCTCACCCACCAGTGGCTCGGCGACAGCGTGGGCATCGCGACCTGGTCGGACCTCTGGCTCAGCGAGGGCCACGCCCGCTTCTACGAGCGCTGGTACTCCGAGGAGCACGGCGGCGACAGCTTCGAGGCCGCGATGAGGACGGCGTACGAGAACCACGACCAGTGGCGCCACGACTACGGCGCGCCCGCCGAACCGACCGAGCCGAACCTCTTCAAGCGGATGCGCTACGACGGCTCGGCGCTCGTCCTGTACGCGCTGCGCGCGCAGGTCGGCGCGGACACGTTCCAGAAGATCGAGCGAGCCTGGTTCGCCCGGTACCGGGGCGAAACCGCCTCGACGGCCGACTACATCGCGCTGGCCTCGAAGGTCGCGGGCCAGGACCTGTCCGGCTTCCTCCGTCCGTGGCTCTACGGCGCCACGACCCCGCCGATGCCGGGCCACCCCGACTGGGTGGTGAATCCGGTCGTCACCGGGTGACGGTCGTGGCCCCACCGCCCCGCCGGGCGGTGGGGCCACGCGGGGGTCAGCGCACGCCCACGGCCGCCAGCGCCTTGCGCTGCTTCGGGGTCGGGTGGGCCGGGAAGTACAGGTAGCAGACGCCGCCGGTGCCGGAGACGACCTTGCCGGTGGCGTTGTAGCGCTTGGTGCGGAGCCAGATGTTCTCCCACTCGCGGCGCTTGTAGACGCGGCGGACCGCCGGGTCGTTCGGCGAGGCCGGGTCGTTGGCGACGACGTCGCCGTCGGCGGTGAAGCCGATGACCGTCATCAGATGGCCCGAGGTGCCGTAGCCCGCCCCCGTCAGCTCCTCCTTGAGGAACGACTGGGACGTTATGGCCGGGATGCCCGCCGCGATCAGCTTCTCCAGGTCGGTGAGCGAGGAGAGCCGGGTGACCACGCCCTGGAGGTCCTTGTACGTCGCCGCGTACGCCGCGTTGAACGGCCAGTTGCCGCAGCCCTCGTACTGGTAGTCGTAGGTGGAGCGGGCCGCGTGGCAGACCTGCGGGTCCGCGTAGTCCGGGTTGACCCAGGCGAGATCGGCCGCGGACGGCTTGCGGCCCCAGTACTCGATGATCATCTGCGAGGACGTGGGGCTGCACCACGCCTCACCGCCGTTGTCGTACTCGGGGTACTGGCCGGCGTGGACGTTCTGCGAGTAGCGCGGGACCGTCAGCTCCTTGGCGAGGCCGGGCGCGGAGGCCGGCACCGTGAAGCGGTCCGGGACGTCCGAGCCCATGGCTCCCAGGCGCCAGACGGTCGGGGCGGCCTTCGAGCCGGGCGCACGCAGCAGCGTGAGGCGCAGCGCGTACGAGACCAGGCGCAGGCCGGACGCGGCGTCGTCGATGGAGAACGTGTCCGTCCAGATGCTCGACTTCCCGTCGCTCTGGTCGTCCACGGAGGTGCGGCGGATGTCCACGTCCGCGTCGTCGCCCGCCGTCCAGCGGCCCATCACGTACCAGGGCGTCTGCGTGCCGTCGGTGTACGTGCCCTGGAGCTCGATCTGGATCCAGGTGCCGGCCGGGGTGTGCGCGTTCCAGGAGGCGATGACCTCCGTGGCGGGGACGGCGAGCCGGTGGACCGGGGAGGTCCACTGCGCGTACTCCCACTCGCCGGTCCTGTTGAGGTGCGGGTCGGTGTACGTCGTCGTGCCGGCCGGCGCCGCGAACGTCAGGCCGGGGCGGGAGCCCGCGACGGGACGGGTGCCCCGGCCGGTGCCGGAACGCCAGTCGGTGTACGTCGTCCAGGTGCGGTTGTCCACGAGGCGTGCGGGGGCCTGTTCCTGTGCGGGTGCGGCGTGTGCGGTTCCCGAGGCGGCCGTCGTGACGAGCGCGACGCCTGCGGCCGCGACGAGGACGGTTCTGCGGGACGGACGGGAGTCCGGGTCGGTTCGGGTCATCGGGTGGATCCCCCAGTCGACGGATCGGGTGGACGGGCCTGACGGGTCTGACGGGCCGGGTGCAGCGCCTGCTCCTGCTGGAACAGTGCGCCAACTATGGCCGCCGGAGCGGGATTTCCACCAGCGTTTCGAGGCCGTACCGCCCTACCAATATTGGTCTTCACCACTGGCATGACCTGCGGCGGCGCGCTCCAAACGGATCCGCGCCGACCCGTACCCTGGCGGACGTGAGCTACCACCGCCTGCCCCTCGACCGGTACGCCGCCCGGCTGCGGCGGCTGTCGCCCTCGTGCGGCCCCGTGCGCCTCGTCGGCATCGACGGGCACGCGGGGTCCGGGAAGTCGACCTTCGCCACCCGGCTGGCGGAGGCGCTCGGCGGCGCGCCGGTCCTGCGGCTCGACGACATCGCCAGTCACGACGCCCTCTTCGGCTGGACGGACCGGCTGCGCGCCCAGGTCCTCGATCCGCTCGCGCACGGCAGGACCGCGCACTACGAGACGTACGACTGGCACGGCCGCCGCTTCGACGGTGTCCGCGCGCTGCCGCCCGCGGACGTCGTCCTCGTCGAGGGCGTGGGGGCGGGGCGCCGGGAGGTGCGCCCGTTCCTGGCGGAGCTGGTGTGGCTCGACAGGGCGGCCGAGGCGTCGTGGGAGCGGGGGCGGGCCCGGGACGGTGCGGCGCAGCGGGAGTTCTGGGACGGCTGGATCCCAGCGGAGCGCGAGCACTTCGCAAGAGACCCTTCTCGGCCCTTCTCGCAGCAATTGGTACGCGAGTGCCCGGAGGGTTATGAGGTGCGTGAGGGCCCTTCCGGGACCTCGCCGCACCGCCCCGACGTCACTCACCGTGAGGAACCGCCAGCGGTCCGGTGAACCTTCGGAAACGGCCTTCCGCCAGTTTCCGTGAGTGCCCCAACTCGGCTTGACCGAGGGGCCGTACAGGACTTACGTTCTGAATGTGCGGCCTTTCGGGGCCGCCCGCAGTCGCGAAGCCCCCGGTTGTTCCCCCGTGATCGGGGGCTTCGTTCTGCCCGCAATGCCCTTTCCCCGGCGTTCCGAGGCGCTCTTCGTTCACCCAGGGTCACCATCCGGCACCGCGCTCACCTGCGCCGAATCCCCGCCCGATGCCACGATCCGACCCGGTTGCGCCCTACGGCCGACGCAGCCCCCGCAGGTACGATGCCTCTCGGTGCGGCCTACGGACGGCTCGCTGTCCGCATCGTGGCAACTCCCGTCCATGACAGAGCGGTTCATCGGGGGCACGGTTTGTGGGGGACGTGATGGACTTCGGCACTGGTGCGCCGACCGGCCCGGCCGACCTCGCCTGGCTGCGAGGCGTCGACGCCTACACCATGGGCGCGTATCCGCAGGCGGAGGAGGAGTTCCGGGCCGCCGTGCGGATGGACCCCGGCATGGCCGACGGCTGGCTCGGGTTGCACGCGCTGCGGATCGACACGACGACGGCGCTGCTGCGCATGTTCCGGCACCGCGACCGGTTCGGCGAGCAGCGCACGCGGCACCGCCGCACGCTCAACTCCTGGTACTGGCTGGGCTGGTGGGTGCAGCCGGTCCTCGAGCACCCGCGCGACCTGTTACTCGCGCACGCCTCGCACTGGCTGGACGGCCGCCATGTCCCCGATCTGGACCGGGCGTTGGCGACGCTGCCGCCGGTGGACGCGGATCCGCAGGTGCGGTTCCTGCACGCGTGCCGGGCGTACCTGGTCAAGGACTGGGAGCAGTTGGTCCGCCACACGGACTCGCTGATCGACGACCCGATGCTGGGCATCGAGGCCGGACTCTTCGGCGGCATGGCGCGGGTGCGCCTGGAGATGTACGGGCAGGCGGAGCCGCTGCTGTCCGCGGCGCTGATGCGCTGCCGCAGCGAGCAGCCGCAGCGCAAGGAGCTCAGGTACTGGCTGGCGAGGGCGCACGAGGGCACGGGCCGCTCGGCCGCCGCGCTCCCCCTGTACCGGGCCGTGCACCGGGTCGACCCGGCGTTCATGGACACCTCGGCGCGGCTCGCGGCCATCGCCGAGGGCGACGGGTACGGGGACTTCGGCGACGGCACCGACCTGGCGCCCATGTCGCTGACGGGCTATCAGGACGGTCTGGACGGCGGCGAGTCCGTCGATCCGCTCTACGAGACCGACGGGCGCGGCTTGAAGGTCTCCGACCCTGATCTGCCACCGCCCGGCTCCGGCGCCGGACCCGACGACGCCGACATGGTCCGCGAGAAGGCCGTGGTGCCCGTCCCGCCGCCGCTGCCGCCGGGCCCCGCCGACCCCGCGCTCCTGGAGGAGGCGCTCACCGAGCTGGAGCGGATGGTGGGCCTCGAACCCGTGAAGCGCCAGGTCAAGGCGCTCTCCGCGCAGCTCAACATGGCGCGCCTGCGGGCGAGCCAGGGCCTTCCGGTCCAGCCGCCGAAACGGCACTTCGTCTTCTCCGGCCCGTCCGGTACGGGCAAGACCACGGTCGCCCGGATCCTGGGGCGGGTCTTCTACGCGCTCGGGCTGCTCGGCGGCGACCACCTGGTGGAGGCGCAGCGGGCCGACCTGGTCGGCGAGTACCTGGGCCAGACCGCCGTGAAGGCGAACGAGCTGATCGACTCGGCGCTCGGCGGCGTGCTCTTCGTGGACGAGGCGTACGCCCTGTCCAACTCCGGTTACGGGAAGGGCGACGCGTACGGCGACGAGGCGCTGCAGGTGCTGCTGAAGCGGGCCGAGGACAACCGGGACCACCTGGTCGTGATCCTCGCCGGGTACCCCGAGGGCATGGACCGGCTGCTCGCCGCCAACCCCGGACTGTCCTCGCGGTTCACGACGCGGGTGGACTTCCCCTCGTACCGGCCCCTCGAACTCACGTCGATCGGCGAGGTGCTGGCCGCGGAGAACGGGGACGTGTGGGACGAGGAGGCGCTGGAGGAACTGCGCTCGATCGCCGGGCACGTCGTGGACCAGGGCTGGATCGACGAGCTCGGCAACGGGCGGTTCCTGCGGACGCTGTACGAGAAGTCGTGCGCCTACCGGGACCTGAGGCTCACCGGGTATCTGGCGGAGCCGTCCCGGGACGACCTGGCGACGTTGCGGCTGCCCGATCTCATGCAGGCGTACGGGGAGGTCCTGTCGGGGCGGGGGCCCTCCGGGCCGTGACCGGGTGACGTGGGGCCCGCCCCGGGGGGGGGCGGGCCCTGTCGCCTGTGCGCGCCGTGGCTACGTCAGGGCGCCCTCCTTGCTGCGGGCCACCGGTACCTGCGCCGGGTCGTCCCGGTGGGCCGGGTCGCGGACCTCGCCGACCAGGAGTTCCAGGACGTCCTCCAGGGCGACGAGGCCGAGCACCCGGCCGGCCGCGTCGGAGACCTGGGCCAGGTGCGTGGCCGCACGGCGCATCACCGTGAGGGCGTCGTCCAGGGGGAGTTCGGCGCGCAGCACCGTCATGGGGCGCCAGACGTGCTGCGGCACCGCGCGGTCGGTGTCCGGTCCCTCGATCAGGTCCAGGACGTCCTTGACGTGCAGATAGCCCATGAAGTCGCCGGTCTCCGCGCAGATCGGGAAGCGGGAGTAGCCGGTGCGCGCGGTCAGGCCGATGACCTCGGCCGGAGTGACCGAGGGGCCGACCGTCACCAGCGAGGCGCGGGTCAGCAGGACGTCCGTCACCGGGCGGGAGCCCAGCTCCAGCGCGTCCTCCAGGCGTTCCTGTTCCTCGGGGCCGAGCAGGCCCGCCTGCCCCGAGTCCTCCACCAGACGGTTGAGCTGCTCGCTGGTGAAGGCCGCCTCCACCTCGTCCTTGGGGTCCACCCGGAAGAGCTTCAGGATCAGCCGGGCACAGGCGCCGAGGGCGACCGTGACCGGCTTGCAGAGCCGGGCGAAGGCGACGAGGCCGGGGCTGAACCACAGCGCGGTCTTCTCCGGCGCCGCCATGGCGAGGTTCTTCGGGACCATCTCCCCGATGACGAGATGCAGGAAGACCACGGCCGCGAGCGCGATCACGTACCCGAGCGGATGGATCATGCCGTGCGGGACGTGGGCCGCCTCGAAGACCGGTTCCAGGAGGTGGGCGACCGTCGGTTCGGCGACCGCGCCGAGGGTCAGCGAGCAGACGGTGATGCCGAACTGGGCGGCCGCCATCATCTGGGGCAGGTGCTCGAGTCCGTACAGGACCTGTCGGGCCCGCTTGTTGTCGAGGGGTTCGATCTGGCTGCGGCGCACCGAGACCAGGGCGAACTCCGCGCCGACGAAGAATCCGTTCGCGAGCACGAGGAGTGCGGCGAAGACGAGTTGCAGTGCGCTCATCGGGCCGCCTCCAGGACCGCGGCCTGCGGGGTCTGTGCCGTCCGTACGATGCGGACCCGCTCGGCCCGGTAGTGGTCGACCTGGCGGACCGCGAGGCGCCAGCCGGGCAGTTCCGCGCGGTCGCCGGGGGCGGGGATGCGGCCGAGGAGATCGGCGACGAGGCCGGCGACGGTCTCGTACGGGCCCTCGGGCACGTCGAGTCCTATCCGGCGCAGGATGTCGACGCGGCAGCTGCCGTCGGCGTCCCAGGCGGGGCGGCCGTCCTCGGGCGGGGCCACGGCGAGTTCGGGCAGGTCGAGCCCGTCGTGCTCGTCGCGGACCTCGCCGACGAGTTCCTCGACGATGTCCTCCAGGGTGACGACCCCGGCCGTGCCGCCGTACTCGTCGACGACGACGGCGATGGGCTGCTCGCTGCGCAGTCTGGCCAGCAGCGGCTGGACGGGCAGCGTCTCGGGCACCAGCAGCGGGGGCTGCGCGATCCGGCTGACCGGGGTGCGCAGCCGCTCGTGCGCCGGCATGGCGAGGGCGTCCTTGAGGTGGACCATGCCGATGACCTCGTCGATCCGCTCCCGGTAGACCGGGAAGCGGGACAGGCCGGTGGCACGGGTCAGGTTGACGACGTCCTCGGCGGTCGCGGACGCCTGGAGCGCGCTGACCTTCACGCGGGGCGTCATGACGTGCTGTGCGGTCAGCTCCGCGAGGGAGAGGGTGCGCACGAAGAGGTCGGCCGTGTCCTGTTCCAGGGCGCCCGCCTGGGCGGAGTGCCGGGCCAGGGAGACCAGTTCGCCCGGGGTGCGGGCGGAGGCCAGTTCGTCGGCGGGTTCGACGCCGAGCATCCGCACGAGCCGGTTCGCGACCGCGTTGAGCAGCGCGATGACCGGGCGGAAGAGCCGGGCGAAGACGGACTGGGGGCCGGCCACGAAGCGGGCCACCTGGAGCGGCTTGGACACCGCCCAGTTCTTCGGGACGAGCTCGCCGATCACCATCTGTACGGCGGAGGCGAGCAGCATCCCGACGACGACCGACACGCCGCCGACGGCTCCGCCGGGGATGCCGACGGCGGTGAACGGGCCGCGCAGCAGCTGGGCGAGGGCCGGTTCGGCGAGCATGCCGACGACGAGGGAGGTGATGGTGATGCCGAGCTGGGTCCCGGAGAGCTGGAAGGACAGCTCCCTCAGGGAGTTGACGACGGTTCGGGCGCGTTTGTCGCCGGCGGCCGCGGCCTGCTCGGCGTCGGGGCGCTCGACGGTGACGAGGCCGAACTCGGCCGCGACGAAGAAGCCGTTGGCGAGGATCAGGAGGAAAGCGGCCGCAAGGAGCAGCAACGGGATGGTCATGCCGCCGCCTCCACGGACGTACGCGAGCGGGTCGCGCTATGTCGGGAGGGGGCGGCGCAGGTACTACCGGACGATCCGTCCATCGCTGGAGGGAGTCACTCCTCGGTTAGCAGGAGCCCCAGGTCACCCGTCCGGGCGCGTCAGGGGCGGGGCGGCTCTCGGCGCACGCCCCACCACCAGATTAATCAAGACATGGGCGGGAGCGTCAGGGCGCGGGCCCCTGAGTGAGCCCGGAACTTCACACCCACCCCCACCAATCCGCCGCCCGGCTGGGGGCCCGGGGGTCACCCCCCGAAAAACAGCAGCATCAAGACATGGGCGGGAGCCTCAGGGCGCGGGCCCCTGAGTGAGCCCGGAACTTCACCCGCACCCCCACCAATCCGCCGCCCGGCTGGGGGCCCGGGGGTCACCCCCCGAAAAACAGCAGCATCAAGACATGGACGGGAGCGTCAGGGCGTGGGCCCCTGAGTGAGCCCCGATGGTGCGGGGGTCAGCCCCGAAGTCCCGTGTGGGCGGCCTCGGTCAGGGCCCGGAGGGCCTTCGCGTCGCGGATGGCGGAGTGCTTGGCGATGCCGGGCTGGATGCCCATCGCGGCCATGCTGGTGCCGTCGGTGAGGTTGAGGAACACCCACGGGTCGCCGGGCCGCAGGTTGACCTGGACGATCTCCGCCCAGGACAGCCGGCGGCTGCGCGCGACGTTGACGACCGTGACGCCCTGGTCGTCGGCGACGACCTTGGGGCGGGCCAGCAGCCCGAGCACGCCCCAGAAGAGGGCCGCGGTGAAGACGAAGGAGATGCGCTCCCCGGGGCTCATGCCGTTGAGGATGAGCGCGATGACGGTGATCGTCACGAAGGAGGCGGCACCGAGCGCGTGCAGGATGACGCGGGTGCGCCCGGGCCGGAAGGTGACGGGGAGGTCGGGTACGTCAGACATGCGGAGCGTCCTCAGAGGCGGCAGGCGTGGATGGCCGTGGTGAGGATGGCCCGCGCGCCGAGGGCGTACAGGTCGTCCATGATGCGCTGCGCGTCCTTGGCGGGGACCATCGCGCGGACGGCGACCCAGCCCTCGTTGTGCAGCGGGGAGACCGTCGGGGACTCCAGGCCGGGGGTGAGGGCGACCGCCTTCTCCAGGTGCTCGGCGCGGCAGTCGTAGTCCATCATCACGTACGTCCGGGCGACGAGGACGCCCTGCAGACGGCGCAGGAACTGCTGCACCTTGGGCTCGACGGTCTCGTCGAGGTCGGCGCCCTTGCGGCGGATGACGCATGCCTCGGACCGCATGATCGGGTCGCCGAAGACCTCGAGACCCGCGTTGCGCAGCGAGGTGCCGGTCTCGACGACGTCGGCGATCGCGTCGGCGACGCCGAGCTCGATGGCGGTCTCGACGGCGCCGTCGAGGTGGACCACGGACGCGTCCACGCCGCGCTCGGCGAGGTACTTGCCGACGATGCCCTCGTAGGAGGTGGCGATGGTGCGGCCCGCCAGGTCGGCGAGGTCCTTGACCGCGCCGGGGCGGGAGGCGAAGCGGAAGGTGGAGCGGGCGAAGCCGAGCGGCAGGATCGTCTCGGCGTTCGCGCCGGAGTCGATCAGCAGGTCCTGTCCGGTGATGCCGATGTCGAGCTTGCCGGAGGACACGTAGATCGCGATGTCCTTGGGGCGCAGGTAGAAGAACTCGACCTCGTTGCCGGGGTCGACCGTGACGAGTTCCTTGGACTCCTTGCGCTGCCGGTATCCGGCCTCATGGAGCATCGCCGACGCAGGTCCGGACAGTGAACCCTTGTTCGGGACGGCGATGCGCAGCATGAGGTCGGATTCCTTTGTGTGACGGTGGGTCGGGCTGGCTGACTGGGGTGGCGTACGGCTCAGAGGTGCGCGTACACGTCGTCGAGGGAGATGCCGCGGGCGACCATCATCACCTGGACGTGGTACAGGAGCTGCGAGATCTCCTCGGCGGCGGCTTCCTTGCCCTCGTACTCGGCGGCCATCCAGACTTCGGCGGCCTCCTCGACGACCTTCTTGCCGATGGCATGGACGCCCTTGCCGACCAGCTCTGCGGTGCGGGAAGTGGCGGGGTCGCCCGTGGCGGCCTTCTGCTGGAGCTCGGTGAAGAGCTCCTCGAACGTCTTATTGGACATGGTGGCGTCTACTTTACGCGGCTCTCCCGCACCCCTTAACGCCAGGGCTCGGAGACGGTACGCAGCGTGGTCGCGGTGGCGACGGCCGCGGTGACCGCTTCGTGGCCCTTGTCCTCGTTCGAGCCCTCGATGCCCGCGCGGTCGAGCGCCTGCTCCTCGGTGTCGCAGGTCAGCACGCCGAAGCCGATCGGAACGCCGGTGTCGACGGAGACCTGGGTCAGTCCGTTGGTCACGCCCTGGCACACGTACTCGAAGTGCGGGGTGCCGCCGCGGATGACGACGCCGAGCGCGACGATCGCGTCGTAGCCGCGGCCCGCGAGGACCTTGGCGACGACGGGCAGCTCGAAGCTGCCGGGGACGCGCAGGACGGTGGGCTCGCTGATGCCCAGCTCGTTCAGGGCGCGCAGCGCTCCGTCGACGAGCCCGTCCATGACCTTCTCGTGCCACTGGGCGGCGATGACGGCCACGCGCAGGTCGCCGCAGTTCTTCACGCTCAGTTCGGGTGCACCCTTGCCGCTCACGCGCTTCTCCTCGTACGTACGTAGATGAATTAAGGGGGTCAGGAGTCAGGAACTACTGGTTGAACTACTGGTCGAACTACTGGTTGCTGCAGGCCGACGTGCGGGGCGCGTCCAGCCACGGCAGGTCGTGGCCCATCCGGTCCCGCTTGGTGCGCAGGTACCGGAGGTTGTGCTCGCCCGCCGTGATCGGCATCGGCTCGCGGGCGGTGACCTTGAGGCCGTGCCGGGTGAGGGCGTCGACCTTGTCGGGGTTGTTGGTCAGCAGGCGCAGGTCGCGCACGCCGAGGTCGGCGAGGATCTGGGCGCCGGCCGCGTAGTCGCGGGCGTCGGCGGGCAGGCCGAGTTCCAGGTTGGCGTCGAGGGTGTCGCGGCCCTGCTCCTGGAGCTCGTACGCGCGCAGCTTGGACAGCAGGCCGATGCCGCGGCCCTCGTGGCCGCGCAGATAGACGACGACGCCGCGGCCCGCCTCGACGATGCGGCGCATGGACTCCTCCAGCTGGGGGCCGCAGTCGCAGCGCAGCGAGTGGAAGACGTCGCCGGTGAGGCACTCGGAGTGGATCCGGGCGAGGACGTCGGCACCGTCGCCGATCTCGCCGTGGACGAGGGCGACGTGCTCGACGCCGTCGACCGTGGAGCGGTAGCCGTAGGCCGTGAACTCGCCGAAGGCGGTGGGGAGCTGGACGGTGGCCTCGCGCTTGACCGTGGGCTCGGACGAGCGGCGGTAGGCGATCAGGTCCTCGATGGAGATGATCGTCAGGCCGTGCTTGCGGGCGAACGGGACGAGCTCGGGCAGCCGCAGCATGACGCCGTCCTCGCCGGCGATCTCGACGATGGCGCCGGCCGGGCGCAGGCCCGCGAGCCGGGCGAGGTCGACGGCGGCCTCGGTGTGGCCGTTGCGGACGAGGACGCCGCCGGGCCTGGCGCGCAGCGGGAAGATGTGGCCGGGCCGGACGAGGTCGCCCGGCTGTGCCTCGCCGGAGGCGAGCAGCCGGAGCGTCGTGGCGCGGTCGGCGGCGGAGATGCCGGTGGTGACGCCGTGGGCGCCGGAGGCGTCGACGGAGACGGTGAAGGCCGTCTTCATCGACTCGGTGTTGTCGTCGACCATCTGCGGGAGGTCGAGCCGGTCGAGCTCGTCGCCCTCCATGGGGGCGCAGATCAGGCCGCGGCACTCGCTCATCATGAAGGCGACGATCTCGGGGGTGATCATCTCGGCGGCGACGACGAGGTCGCCCTCGTTCTCCCGGTCCTCGTCGTCGACGACCACGACGGGGCGGCCGGCGGCGATGTCGCGGAGGGCCTGCTCGATCGGGTCGAGCGTGAGGTCGGTGTCGTCGGTGACCTCGTACAGGTGGGCTGCCGTGCTCATGCGTGGGCTCCTTCGAGCGCAGGGGCGGGGGCCGCGGCCGCGCGGGACCGCAGCCACCAGTCGCGCATGCCCCAGAGGACGAGCGCGCCGTAGATGACGTAGACGAAGCCGGAGAAGGCGAAGCCGTTGGCGAAGTTCAGCGGGACGCCGACCGCGTCGACCAGGAGCCAGGCGAACCAGAACTCGACCATGCCGCGGGCCTGGGCGTACATGGCGACGATCGTGCCGACGAAGATGTACGCGTCCGGCCACGGGTCCCAGGACAGCTCGGGGAACGCGGTGAACAGGCCGCCCACGGCGAGCGTGCCGACGGCGGCGGCGCCGACCAGGACGCCGCGCTCGCGCCAGCTGGCGAAGCGGACGGCGATGGAGCCGTCCTGCGCCTTGCCCTTGCCGCGGTTCCACTGCCACCAGCCGAACAGGGCGACGACGATGACGACGAGCTGCTTGCCCGCACTGCCCGAGAGGTGGGCGGTGGCGAAGGCGGTGAGCAGGATCGCGCCGGAGACGAGCTGGGCGGGCCACGTCCAGATGGAGCGGCGCCAGCCGAGCGCGAGGGCGATCAGGCCGATCACGTTGCCGATCATGTCGGACCAGAGGATGTGCTGGCCGAAGATCGTGAAGGCCTCGGAGTTGAGCCAGTTCACTTGGTGCCCCCGTCAGTGCCGTTGGAGCCGTTGGAGCCGTGGGAACCGATCCGGTCGCCGAGCATGCGCTCGACGTACTTCGCGATGACGTCGACCTCGAGGTTGACCGGGTCGCCCGCCTTCTTGAGGCCGAGCGTGGTCAGCGCGAGGGTGGTGGGGATGAGGCTGATGGTGAAGTGGTCGTCGGCGGCGTCGACGACGGTCAGGCTGACGCCGTCGACCGTGATCGACCCCTTCTCGACGACGTACCTGGCCAGTCCGGCGGGGAGCGAGATCTTGACGATCTCCCAGTGCTCGGAGGGGGTGCGCTCGACGATGGTGCCGGTGCCGTCGACGTGGCCCTGCACGACGTGTCCGCCGAAGCGGCCGTCGGCGATCATCGGGCGTTCGAGGTTGACGCGGGAGCCCGCGGTGAGCGCGCCGAGGCTGGAGCGCTTGAGGGTCTCGGCCATGACGTCCGCCGTGAACTCGTCCCCGTCGTGCTCGACGACGGTGAGACAGACACCGTTGACGGCGATGGAGTCACCGTGCTTGGCGCCTTCGGTGACGACGGGTCCGCGAACGCGGAAGCGGGACGCCTCAACCGGGTCGCCGAGGTTCTCGACGGCCGTGATCTCGCCCAGCTCTTCGACGATTCCGGTGAACACTTCCCGGGTCCTCCCTCTACGGGCACAGACTCCGGGGCACTGTCGTACGACGACGACAGAACGTACGGGCGACGACACCGGGAGCGACGACGCCGAGAGCGGGACACCCGTCGGGTGCCCGGAACAGACGGCGACGCGCACACTGGGTGCCCGCCCGCCGCGCACTGCCTCCCATCCGGACTTTAACCGTCGGTCCAGGAATTTCACCTGGTCAACCGGTCACTGGACGTGACCGGGTCGCGGACTGTAACCGCCGGTTCGGACTTTCACCGACCCCGGAGTGCGCTGCTTCTGGTACAGGGCCAGTGTGCCACGTCCGATCGATGTGCATGCATGCGAATGCTGTGGGCTGACTCACAGCCCGCTTCGATGGTTTTCGGGCGCGGCCGGGAATACGGCGCCAACTCGGCCCTCCGGGCGGATCGTTGAGATTGGTACAGACCTATTGACGGCGTGGTCTAGTCCTCTTAGGTTCCTCGCAACCCTCGCAACTCCAGCCGTGCACCACCGATCCCTTCCCCGGGAGGAACCGCCGTGCCGTTCCCCAGACCACCCAGACCGGCCCTGCTCGCCGGAGCGGCCGCCGTCGCGGGCCTGCTGCTCGCCTCGCTGCCCGCGACCGCGTCGCAGGCCGCGGACCAGGAGTCCTGTCGCCCCGACGGCCTGTACGAGACCCCCGGCGTCTCGGTCCCCTACTGCTCGGTCTACGACACGGACGGCCGCGAGAAGATGGGCGCGGACCACCAGCGCCGCGTCATCGGCTACTTCACGGGCTGGCGCACCGGGCAGGACGGGACGCCCGCCTACCTCGCGTCCGACATCCCGTGGGACAAGGTCACCCACCTCAACTACGCCTTCGCGCACGTCGATTCGGGCAACCGGATCTCGGTCGGCGCCGACTCCGCGAAGAACGCCGCGACGGGCATGACCTGGCCGGGCGTCGCGGGCGCGGAGATGGACCCGGACCTCCCCTACAAGGGCCACTTCAATCTGCTCACCAAGTTCAAGAAGCAGCACCCGAACGTCAAGACCCTGATCTCGGTGGGCGGTTGGGCCGAGACGGGCGGCTACTTCGGCGACGACGGCAAGCGCGTCGACTCGGGCGGCTTCTACTCGATGGCGACGAACGCCGACGGCAGCGTCAACCAGCCGGGCATCGACACGTTCGCCGACTCGGCGGTCGCGTTCGTCGAGAAGTACGGATTCAACGGCGTCGACATCGACTACGAGTACCCGACCACGATGAAGGACGCGGGCAATCCGCTCGACCAGTCCCTCGCCAACGCCCGCCGCGCCGGTCTGGTGAAGGGCTACGCGGCGCTGATGAAGACGCTGCGCGAGAAGCTGGACCGGGCCGGCGCGGCCGACGGCAAGCACTATCTGCTGTCGGTGGCGGCTCCGTCGTCCGGGTACCTGCTGCGCGGCATGGAGACCTTCCAGGTCCAGAAGTACCTGGACTACGTCAACATCATGTCGTACGACCTGCACGGCGCCTGGAACGAGTACGTCGGCCCGAACGCCTCGCTGTTCGACGACGGCAAGGACGCCGAGCTCGCCTCGGCGGGGGTGTACTCGACGTCCCAGTACGGCGGGATCGGCTATCTGAACACCGACTGGGCGTACCACTACTTCCGCGGCTCGATGCCGGCCGGCCGCATCAACATCGGACTCCCGTACTACACCCGGGGGTTCAAGAACGTGCAGGGCGGCACGGCGGGGCTGTGGGGCAGGGCGCCGGCCACGGACTGTCCGGCCGGGGCGGGGCTGACGAAGTGCGGGGACGGCGCCGTCGGCATCGACAACCTCTGGCACGATCTCGACACGAACGGCAAGGAGGCCCCGGCCGGCTCCAACCCGATGTGGCACGCGAAGAACCTGGAGAAGGGGATCGTCGGGGACTACGTGACGGAGTACGGCTTCCCCGCCGACACGAAGCTCACCGGGACCTACCAGCGCAACTACGACTCCACGCTCGTCGCGCCCTGGCTGTGGAACGCCGAGAAGAAGGTGTTCCTGTCGACGGAGGACGAGCAGTCGGTGGCCGCGAAGGCGGCCTACGTCGCCGACCGGGGCATCGGCGGCACGATGATCTGGGAGCTCGCGGGCGACTACGGGTGGAACGCCGCCAAGGGCCAGTACGAGCCGGGTGACACCCTGACCTCCACGCTCTACGACGCGTTCAAGTCCGCGAAGCCGTACGGCGCGAAGCGTTCGACGATCGACCTGCCGGCCGAGGCGCTGGACATCGACGTGAGCTTCGGCGAGTTCCCGCTGGGCGACTCCAACTACCCGATCTCGCCCAAGGTGAAGATCACCAACAACACGAAGGCGACGCTGCCCGGCGGCACGGAGTTCCAGTTCGACTACGGCACGTCGGCGCCGGCCAACGCCAAGGACCAGTCCGGGTTCGGCACGACGATCGTGCGCAGCGACCACAGTGGCAGCAACGTGGGCGGCCTGAAGGGCGACTACCACCGCGTCTCGCTGAAGCTGCCGACCTGGCAGACACTGGCCCCCGGCGCCTCGGTGACGCTCGACTTCGTGTACTACCTGCCGGTGTCGACGCCCTCCAACTGGACGGTGACGTTCGGCGGGACGACGTACGCGCTCGCCGGTGACCTGGCGCGCGGCACGAGCGTCGTGGATCCGGGCACCGGATCGGGCACGCCGACGCCGACGCCCACGCCCGGCGGGGGAACCTGCACCGCCCCGGAGTGGACGGCCACCGCCGAGTACGGCAGCGGCACCGTCGTCGCGCACGACGGCCGCTCCTGGAAGGCGAAGTGGTGGACGAAGGGCGAGGAGCCCGGGACGACGGGTGACTGGGGCGTCTGGCAGGACCAGGGGGCCTGCTGACCCGGCCACCCGTTCTGGCAGGCTGAGGACGTGACGACGGCACGCCAGACCGACAGCACCGACAGCACCGACAGCGCCCGCAGCACCGGCCGGACCGCCGAGTTCGAGCGGCACCGCCCGCGCATGTTCGGGCTCGCCTACCGCATGCTCGGCTCCGCCGAGGAGGCGCAGGACACGGTGCAGGACGCGTACCTGCGGTTCCGTGCCACCGAGCCGGGCTCCGTCGAGCAGTCCGGGGCCTGGCTCGCCAAGGTCGTCACGAACCTCTGCCTCAACCGCCTCACCTCGGCCCGCGTACAGCGAGAGCGGTACGCGGGCCCCTGGCTGCCCGAGCCCGTTCTCACCGCGGACGGCGTGCTCGGTCCGCTGGAGTCGGCCGAGCAGCGCGACTCGGTCTCCGCCGCGCTGCTCGTCCTCCTGGAGCGCCTCACCCCGACCGAGCGGGCGGTGTACGTACTGCGGGAGGCGTTCGCGTACGGGTACCGGGAGATCGCCGGGGTGCTCGACCTCGGCGAGGCCAACTGCCGCCAGCTGTACCGGCGTTCGGTGTCCCGGCTGGCGGCCGACGAGGCCCGGTTCGAGCCGTCGGAGCGGGTCCGCCGGGAGCTGGTGGAGGCGTTCGTCGACGCGGCCCGCGAGGGCGATCTGGCGCACCTGGAGACGGTCCTCGCCGCGGACGTCCTGTGGTGGGGCGACGGCGGCGGCAAGGTCACCGCCGCGCGCAGGCCCGTCGAGGGGCGCGTGAAGGTGCTGCGGTTCCTGGAGGGCATCGCCGAGCGGTACCTCGACGGCATGGAGCTCACGGTCGCCGAGGTCAACGGGGACACCGGGCTCGTCGCCCGGCACGGGGACACCCTGTTCGCGGTCGTCACGTTCGAGGTGCGCGGCGGAGTGGTGGCGGCTGCGCGCACCGTGCTGAACCCGGACAAACTTGCTTTCATGGCCCGGCAGCTGACCTCCGGCTGAGAGCGTCCGGGAAGGGATCTCCCGCGGTTGTCACATTTCCGCGGGCTCGCCGGTTCTCAGTTGTCGGCGGGCGTTCCACGAGGGGGCGCCCCGGCCCGAAGGAGCTGATGCGGCGATGACCACGATCCTGGTGACCGGCGGAACCGGCACGCTCGGCCGGCTCGTCACCGAGCGGCTGCGCGCGACGGAGCACGAGGTGCGGGTGCTGAGCAGGCACGCGCAGCCGTACGCCGTGGACCTGCGCAAGGGCGGTCCCGGCCTGGACCTGGCCGTGGCGGACGTGGACGTGATCGTGCACTGCGCGTCGACGCAGACCGGCGGCGACGAGAAGGCCGCGGCGAACCTGATCGCGGCCGCGCGCCGGGCGGGCGTGGGGCACCTCGTCTACATCTCGATCGTCGGCGTGGACCGGGTGCCGTTCGGCTACTACCGGACCAAGCACGCGGTGGAGCGGCTGGTCGAGGAGTCGGGGCTCGGCTGGACGGTGCTGCGCACGACCCAGTTCCACGACCTGGTCCGCGGCGTCCTGCGGGGCTTCGCCAAGCTGCCGGTGATGCTGCTGCCCGCGGGCGTCGGCGACCAGCCGATCGAGGTGTCCGAAGTGGCCGACCGGCTGGCCGAGCTGGCGCTGCGGCCGCCGGCGGGACGGGTGGCGGACATGGGCGGCCCCGAGGTGCGCACGTTCGAGGAACTGGCCCGTACGTATCTCAGGGCGACGGGGAAGAAGCGGGCGGTGCTCAGCGTCCCGCTGGCGGGGAAGACGTACCGGGCGTTTCGCGAGGGCGGGCACCTGACGCCCGAACGGGCGGTGGGGAAGCGGTCGTTCGAGGAGTTCATGGCACAGCGCTGACCGCGCCCGGACGCCCCGGCCCCGCCCCCCTCAACCGCCGGAGAGGTGCG